>JACOUI010000014.1 GCA_016177915.1 Planctomycetia bacterium | reverse complement strand
GGCCGCTGGATGCACTGCTGGCGCCGCCCTGGCCGACCCCCTTCCATTGCACCTGCACGTCCAGCCAGTTCCGCTCGGGCGTCTCATTTCGCAAGAGCAGCGACCGCTTCGTGACCCACCAGTTGGCCAGAAAGAGGTCCAGCCGGCCGTCGCGGTCATAGTCGGCGCTGGCGCCGGGGGCGGTGTAGACGATCTTCCCCTCGCGCTCCATCCGCTCGAAGAAGGCCACAACGTCTCCCTGCTTCTTGTCCTCCTCCGTGGGAAAGTCGTTCATGGCCAGCGTCCCCTCGCGGAACCGCGGCAGGCCGTCGCGCACGCCGTCGTTCTTGAAGATCATCGGGTAGGCCTTGCCGCCGGCGAATTTCACGATGCTCGTGTAAATGTCCGGCCAGCCGTCGTTGTCGAAGTCGCGGGCCTCGACGTGCGGGCTTTTCATCGGCAAAGGCACCAGGCCCACCGACTCCGTCACGTCTCGAAACGCGGGCAGGCCGTCGGTGTTTCCCTGGTTGAGATAGAGCCGCACGGGCACGCCGCCCGTGAACCACGGCCGGTCGCAGTGGCTGCCGACGATGATGTCATTCCGGCCGTCGCGATTCACGTCGGCGATACAGCAGCCGCAGGCGGTGTCGTCGGCCGTGTCGGTGTATTTCCACGTGAAATCCGCCATCGCCTGCGGCGGCTCGCGGAACTTGCCCTGGCCATCGTTCACAAAGAGGCGGTTCCCGCCGTTGCGGCCGGCCAGGAAGATATCGACCCATGTGTCGCCGTTCACGTCTCCCGCCGCGACGCCAAAGCCCGTCACGTTCTCAGGCAGCCCGGCTTTCGCCGTCACGTTTTCGAACTTCAGCTCGCCCAGGTTTCGATAGAGCCGCGACCGGCTCATGCCGCCCTGAAAGAAGCACTCGCCCACGAGCAAATCCAATCTCCCGTCGCCGTCGCAATCCAGCACGGTGCAGCTTCGGGCGGCGATCCCCTCGAAGCACGCGCCCGACGCGGCGGAGACGTCGACGAACTTTCCGCCGCCGTCGTTGCGAAAGAGGTGGTTCGGCTCGTTGTAGTGCGGCTGGCCGTACGACTTGCCGTCGATGGCGTGATTGGTGACGTAGAGATCGAGATCGCCGTCGTTGTCGAAATCCGCAAAGACGCCGCCGTTGCCGCGTCCCAGAACGCGCAGACTTTCCTGGTCGTCCAAGCGGAACTTTCCCTTCTCGTTGCGGAAGAACATGTTCGGCTTGGAGCCGTAAGGGTGCCCGCCGAACGCGCCGACGTAGAGGTCCGGCCAGCCGTCGCCGTCGGCATCGCCCCAAACGACTCCGTGCCCGGCGGTGCCCGAAACGTGCGGAAAGAGTCCGGCCTCGTCGCCGGCGTCGCGAAAGATAAAGGGCAGCTCGGCGCGGGCGAGGGCGGGCAGAAGTACCATTGCGATCGCGGCCACCACGACTTTCCACCGAAGCCACAACATAAGCGTCTCCGCGAGACCTCAATCGGTGTTCAACTCATTTCACAACCGGCGTTCTCTCCGCCGCAAACACGCGCTCATACGCCGCCAGCGCCGCCCCGCCCAGGCGCTTTGCCATCTGCCGGTAGGCCGCGCGGCGGTAGCCCCATTCCTTCGACCGCGGCACCTGCTCCAGCCAGTCGCAGAGGTGGACGCGGCACAAGTCGTCGAAGTCCGCCTCGGACAATTCGACGTCCACGCCCGCGATGCGGTCGCGAACGCGGTACGGCCCGCGCGTCGAGACGCAGCGGTCGAAGCTCGCCCGGTCCATGGCGCAGTTGACGTAGGCCAGCCGCTCGGCCCGCTCGCCGATCATCGCCCGCAGTTCCCCGCGGCGCGAGAGGGGCAGCTTGAAGCCCTGGAACCGCTCGGTGCCGTAGATCGAGTGGAACATCCCCGCCCGGCAGACGTCCTCGCCGCAGCCCCAGGCCGCCAGGTCGTTGTAGACGCCCACAAGATGCGCCAGGTACGACTTGTTCGTATGGGCGACGTCCTCGATGCCGATGGAGAGGAGGAAGTCGGTGAGCTGTTTGAACTTGACGGCCATTTGTGCAGCGCTCGAAGGGAAGACGACAGCGGCCCAACCGCCGCGACGCGAGTCGCGATCACGCGGGACCATCGTCATTGTTGACAGTCGGGGGTCAAAATGTCCATGATCAACCTACGGCGACGAGAGAATCCCATGATCCTGCGCATCACCGAAGCTCAAGTTTGCGGGCCGCAATGGCTGCGCCTCGCGTTCAACGACGGCACGCGCAAGGTCGTCGACGTTACACCCCTGCTCGACGGGCCTATCTTTGAGCCGCTCCGCGATGCGCAGTTCTTTGCCCGCGGCGTCTTGGATCCAGTTTGCGGGACGGTCGTCTGGCCCAACGGCGCGGACTTCGCGCCGGAGGCGCTTTGGGAATTGCAGCCGGTGGAGCACGCCAAATCCGTATGAGATTCGCGGCGCACCTGCCTTACGACTTTTGAGAGGGTCCCCGCACGCTGGGCTTTACACCAGCCCCTTCCGCTTCCTCAGCACCCACTCCGCCACGAGCAGCAACACCACGAGCAGCGGGAACGGGAACCAGTTCCACAAAACGAACGGGTCGAGCGTTTCGATCACGACTTGCCGGCCCTCGGGCAGGTCGCCGACGAGCCGCGAGGCGTCGGCCAGCGTGTAGAAGCGACCGCCCGTCGTCGTCGCCGCCCGCTTCAGCTCGGCCGTGTCGACTTCCAGCTCTTGCATCTCGCCGGGCGGCGGCTCGATCGTGAAGTCCGCCTGGCCGGCCGTGCCCGGCATTGTGGGGGTGGCGATCCAGGCGTGATAGCCTCCCTCGGGCGCGTTGTTGAGCACGCCCTCGAAGACCCCGCGGCTCGTCGCGTGGCGCTGGAGCTTGAGCTTTTGCGGGGCGTGCCCCTGCCGCTCCAGCATGACCGTCACGCCGTCGTCGGCGTCGGGCGCCAGGCGCTCGTCGAGGAACCTGGCCCGCAGGCGCACCGGCTCGCCGCGAACGTAGTTCTTGCGGTCGGTCGAAAGCTCCGCGTGCCGCTGGTCGCCCAACAGCTTCGAGCGGCAGAGGTAGCGGATCGTCTGCACCCAGTAGCGCGAGAGGAACACGTCGCCCACGCGGAACCGCCAGCGATAGACCTCGTCGGTGCAGTGGAACAGCACCTTCCCGCCCAGCGAGTGCTCGATGAACACGGGCAGCCTGCGCCCGGTCGGCCCGGTGCGCGTGGGGTGCTCGGCCAGCACGCGCGCCGCCGGCTTTAGGTGCGGCACTTCCACAAGGAAGAACAGCTCCGGCAGGTTCCGCCAGATCGTCTCCGTCTGGCCGGGCGTGTCGCCAAGCTGCATGTGCGGGCTGCCGAAGCCCAGGTCCGTCGGCTGGATGACAAAGCCGTCGGTCAGATCGACGTCCGGCGGCGGCACGACCACGCTCCCCGGCTCGAAGGGAAAGAGCGCCGCCAGCGGCGAATCGCGGAACTCGCGGGGCATGTATTTGGGTCCGGCGACGAAGATCACGCTCCGCCCCTGCTCCTTTACGAATGACACGACGTTGTTCATCACCGACGTGGAGAACGTCGGCGTGTTGGCCTCGATATCGCCCAGGATCAAGAGGTCGAATTCGTTCAATTCGTCGCGGCGTACCGGGAACGTGCCCAACGCCGATTTGTCGGTCGGCGCATATTCCGGATCGGCCGATTGCAACACGGTGCGCACCTCGATCGACGGCTCCCGCTCCAGCAGGTGCTTGAGGAACCGGAACTCGTGGCTCGGTTCGGAGGCGGCCATCAGCACGCGGATCTTCCGCTGGCTGACCTTGACCGTCTGCGGCGGCAGGGCGTTGTCGGCCGTGCGGTCGCCTTCCTCGGGCAGCTTTTCGGCTTCGATGACGAACTGGTACTCGACGTAATCCTGGCCGGCCTCAACCCGCTGCTCCCACTGCGAGCGCGGCGGACGGTAGGGCAGGCGGACCTTCTGCGGCTTTCCGCTGGCGTCGATGGTGACCTGCATTTCCGTCAGCGTTTCCGGCTTGTCCTTCTCGCGGAGCGTCAGTTGCACGCGCTTCCCGCCCAGGCCGGTCCCCGTCAATTGAAACTCAAAAAACACCACGTCGTCGACGAACACGACCTCGTCGACCAAGGGATCGGAGAGCTTGAGGTTCCGCACCGGCTCCTCGCTGCCGAGCGCGACCGTGAACAGCGGCACCTTCTTGCGCCGGGCGTACTCGGCCGCGTCGGCCAGCGGCTCGCCCGACGTGTTGATCCCGTCCGAGAGCACGATCACCGCCGACGGCGGCGACCCGCGCAAGTCGTTGAGCACGGTCCGCACGGCCTGCCCCAACTGCGTCGTGTCGCCCGTCGCTTTCGCCGCGTCGCGGAGCGCCTCTTGCAGCTCGTCGATGTTCCCGGACTGCGCGCGGGCGGTCCGGTCGAAGAAGTAGGCCTTGAGCTTGTAGCGCCGGTCGATCGCCTTCAGCAGCGCGGCGTCGTTCTCCAGGAGCAGCATCCGCGCCAGATTGACGCGCGACGGCTCGTCGAGCTGCGCGGCCTTGAGCCGGGCCAAGAGCGCCTCGCGCTGGGCCGGGTCGAGGTACTGGTCGACGTGCGACATGCTGCCCGACAGATCGACGAGCAGCACCGCATAAGGCAGTCCCGTCCGCTCGCGCGTGAGCATCACCTGGGCCAGCATGAAGCAGACGACGGCCAGGGCGGAAAGGCGGAGGGCCGCCAGCAGGCCGGCGTAGGCCATGCCGACCGTCCGGCTTTCGCGGAAGTAGAAGAACACGACGAGCGCGACGGCGCCCGCCGTCAGAAGCAGCGTCAGCCACGGCGGCACGCCCCAGGCGGCGGAAATGCTCCACTGGGTGCCCTCCCCGGCCTCGGCCAGGTCGACTCCCAGCAGGCGCTCGATCCACTTCGGCAGCATGAAACCGGTCATCATGCGTGGCGTCCAAAAAACCAGGCCAGCACCACTTCCACCAAGAGCAGGCACGCCGTGGCCGCCAGCAGCCACCAGTGCAAAAAATTCCGCTGCGCGATCGGGGCGGCCGTCTGTTCCTCGAGGTTCTGCCACTGCGTGCGGACCGCCAGCGGCACGTCCTTCCACAGGTCGCCCCGCAGCTCCTCCGGCTCGATCCGGGCCAGGTCGCTCTCCTTCGTGTCCACGTTCACGGCGAACGTCATGTTCGGCGACGGCGCGTTGGCCGGCAGCTCCGCCGCGTAAATGCCGCCTTCGTCGGTCTCCGCGAAGTTCCAGGCGCCCTGGTCGCCCTCGGCGCGAATGATCGCCTGCTCGACGGCGTTCCACGGCGTGCGGATCTTGACGCGCCCCTCGACGTCCTCCAGGCCCAGCGTCCCCCCCAGCGGCTCGCCCACGACCAGGTTCCGCCGCTCAAGCTGCCCCGCCACCGCCGCCCCCAAGATTCCATGCACCAGCACCACAAAGTTGCCGTGGACCTGCATGTAGTTCCACGGGTCGGGCTTGTTCGTGTCGTCGCCGGCGGACGTGGCCACCAGGATCGACCGCCCCCGCCCGACCTTCTCCTCCACGATCACCGGGTCGCCCCCCGTAAAGGCCAGCGCCACCCGCGCCGGATGGCGCCCCTTGGGCGGCTCCTCGGGCACTTCCAACCGGAAATACCTGTACACAGGCGTCTCGCGCAGCCGAACCTGCTCGTTGCCCTTGAAGGGGGCCACGATCGAGTGGGCGTACTCCAGAGGATCGAAGACGTACTGTCGTTCCGCGGGGTTGAGCGTCACGACCGCGCCGAGCCGCGCCGGCAGCAGCTTGCCGAGCAGGCGGTCGTTGTAGCTTTCCGGCTGGACGTTGTCGCCCAGGAAGATGACCAGTCCCCCGCCGCGCTGCACGTACTTGTGGAGCTGGTCGGCTTCGCCGCGGTTGAACTGCCCCACGTTGCACAGGAAAATAGCGTCGTACTGCGCCAGCTCGCGATCCGTGATGGCCGATTCAGCGGCCGCGTCGACGTGGATCACCGCCCGCTGCGTGTCTTTCTGGTGCGCGAGCGCCGCCTGCACGTAGTCCGTGGCCCTGCGGCCGAGGGACGTCGTCTGGCCGCTGACGCACAGCACTTTCAGGCTCGCCTTGACCGGCACGCTGATCCAGCGGCGGTTGTCGATCTCCAGGGCATCGAGCGCCAGCCGGATTTCGACGTCGTGGTCGCCGGGCGCGTCGAAATCGTGAACGAACGACACGCTGGCCGAGCCGCTCGTCTCCAGGTCGACGGACGTTTCGCCGGCGCGCTTGCCGTCGACGAGCATCTCGACAAGCTGTCCCGAGCGGCCTCGGCCGAACGCCCGCACGTCGGCCTCGACGCTCACCTGCCGCCCGGCCACCGCGAACGGCTCGGCCACGCGCACGGCCGTCACCGCCAGGTTGTCGGCGTCGGGCTGCCCCAGGTCGATGACGGCCAGCGCCACCTGTTCCGAAAGCGCCTTGGCCCGCTGGCGGAAGGCGTTCTTGGCCGCGGCCGTCGAGTGCTCCGGGGCCCAGGTGTTCCGGCCCAAGTCGGTGAGGAAATAGACTTCGTGGCTGGTGAGCTTGGGCTGCTCGCGGCGCACGCTCTTGAGCAGCTCGTCGACGCGCGAAAGGGTCTGCGACAGGTCGCCGCCCCCGTGGATCAGCCGGACGTTCCCCACCTCCTCCAAAAAGTCGCGGCGGTCGAAGACGGGCGTGCCCACCACGACCCGCGGCGGATCGGCCAGCAGCACGAGCGTAAAGCCGTCGCCGATGTTGCTCTCCTCGACGATCTGGGCGATCAGCTCCCGCGCCCGCTCGAAGCGGCTGCGGTCGGCGCGGCGGTAGGCCATGGAGTAGGAGGCGTCCAGCACGATCAGCCGGTGGACGCGCCGGCTGCCGCCGACCGCTGACCCAAGCTGCTCGAAGAACGGCTCCCCCACCGCCAGCGCCAGGCAAACGAGGATGGCGGTACGCACAAGCAGCAGAATGATCTGCTCGATGCGCAGGCGGCGCGTGCTCTTTTGAATTGCGGCCAGCAGGTACTCCATCGCCGCCCACGTCACCTCCCGATACTTCAAGCGGTTGAGCAGGTGGATGACGACCGGCGCCGCGGCCGTGAAGATGAAGAACCCAAACAGCCACGGGCTTAAGAACCCGAAGCCCAGGAGCACGCCCAGCGGCGGAATGGTGTTCGACAAGAACATAGGGACGTTGTTGCGCAGCCTGATTCTCGGTCGCCTGCTTCACCTCACGTGGACCATCCGCTTCGACAGATAACTGCTCAGCGCCACGTCGAGCGGCTGGTCCGTCCGCAGGAGCACGTAATCCGCGTTGTTCGCCCGGCACCCGCGCTTCACCTCGCGCTGGAACCGGTTGATCTCCGTCAGGTAGGCCTTGCGCAGCGAGCGCGGGTCGGTGAGCACCTGCGGATACTCCTCCAGCCCCTTGAAGAGCGTCGTGGACCGGAAGGGAAAGTCCAGCTCCCAGGGGTCCAGGACGTGCATGACGATCACGTCGTGCCGCCGGTGCCGCAGGTGCTTGAGGCCCGCCATCATCGGCGCCACGTCGTCGAATAGGTCGCTGAGGATGATCACCACGCCGCGCTTCTTCAGCCGCTCGGCCAGCTCGTGAAAGATCGGCCCCGTCGACGTCTTTCGCTCGCCGGCGCTTTCCTCCAGCACGTGCAGGATCGGCCGCAGGTGCGACGGGTTGCTGCTGGCCCGCACCAGGCTGCGGATTTGCCGGTCGAATGTGACCAGGCCGATGCTGTCCTGCTGCTGCAAAACGAGGTAGGCCAGCGCCGCCCCCACGCACTTGGCGTATTCCAGCTTCGAGAGCGCCGCCGCCTCGCTCTGGTAGCTCATGCTTTCGCTGGCGTCCAGCACCAGATAGCAGACGAGGTTCGTCTCCTCCTCGAACTGCTTGAGATAAATCTTGTCCGTCTTGCCGTACACCTTCCAGTCGACGTACCGCAGGTCGTCCCCCGGCACGTACTCCCGGTGCTCGGCGAATTCGATCGAAAAGCCGTGGAACGGGCTGCGGTGTACGCCCGAGACGTACCCTTCGACGATGCTGCGGGCGCGGACCTCCAATCCCTGGAGCTTAGCCAACGTCCGCGGGTCTAAATACTTCTGGTAGTTTTCCACGGGCCAGTTCGTCGTCGTCGGAGAGCGGAATGGCGTCGCAGAGCCGGCGGACGACGTCGTCGGGCCGGATGCCTTCGGCTTCCGCGTTGAAGTTGGTCATGATCCGGTGCCGCAGGACGGGGGCGGCCACGGCGCGGATGTCCTCGCAGCTTGCGTAATGCCGGCCGTGCAGGACGGCCCGCGCCTTGGCCCCCAGGACGAGATACTGGCTGGCCCGCGGCCCGGCCCCCCAGCTCACGTACTCGCGGATGAAGTCGGCCGCGTCGGGCCGGTCGCTGCGCGTCAGCGTGCCCTCCTGCTCGATCGGGTTTTGCGTGGCCAGCACGAAGAACGGCTCCGACAGCCGGTGCCGCTGGCCCCCGACCGTCACTTGGTGCTCCTGCATCGCCTCCAACAGGGCCGCCTGCGTCTTGGGGGGCGTGCGGTTGATCTCGTCTGCCAGAATCACGTTGGCAAACACCGGACCCGGCAGAAATTTGAACTCCCGCGTGCCCGACCGCTTGTCCTCCTGGATGACCTCGGTGCCGGTGATGTCGGCGGGCATGAGGTCGGGAGTGAACTGGATGCGGCTGAACTTGAGCGAGAGGGTGTCGGCCAGCGAGCGGATCATCATCGTCTTGGCCAGCCCCGGCACGCCGACCAGCAGGCAATGCCCGCGGGCGAACATGCAGATCATGATCTGCTCGATCACTTCCTGCTGTCCGACGATCAGCTTCGCCAGCTCGCCGGTGATCCGGCGGTAGGCCTCGTTGAGCTTTTGCACGGCCAGGACGTCGTCTTCTTGCAACATGGGAGAGGCGAGAGGTTGGTGGCTAGAGTAGGGTGGGCGGAGCAGGTCCGGTCTCCGATGGCACTTACTCGTGGTTTTATCTTGGCGACCGATACTCAATTGCACAGGGTGGCGTGCGACGCCCACCGATTCGTCCGTTTCCCCACGATTCGCGTTCGTTAGTCCTTCTTCGTCGCGCCGGCCGGCTGACCGTCCAGCCGGAACGCCGTCAGCTCCTCCGCCCCCGCAATCAGTAAGTACCCTTCGGCCACGATCAGGTTGCCCCCTGGCGTGTTGCGGTCGCCGGGAACGGCGGTGCCGCTTGTCGGGCCGCCGCCTGGTCCCTCGGCCCAGATTTTCAGGTCGATCGGCTGGCGGACCATCTGCCCGCTCGCCTGCTCGAAAACGTAGATCTGGTCGCGCGTGGGAAAATAGACCCGGTCCGAGGTCAGAATGCCGCGGCCGAATCCCCGCAGATTCGGACCCTGCGGCCAGGCGAGCGTGCGGGCGTTGCCGTACCGCGCGTCGAACCACCAGAGCTTGTCGCCGCTGACGATCAGCGCCTCGTCCGTCACGCCCAGGACGTGCACCGCGTCCTCTGGGTGCTGCGTCTGCCAGACCAACTCGCCGGTCGATGCATCGAGGGCCATAATGCCGTCGAAATCCGAAGGCGCCGCGTATACCAGGCCGCGATGATAGACGCACGGGTTCAAATCGCGGTAGAAATGGGCCGGCTTTCGGATCAGGTCGACGTCCTCGCGCGGCTTGGCGCGGGGGTAGGCCGACAGCCAGCGGAACTTGCCGTCCTCGGCCACCAGGGCTGCCACGCAGCCCAGGTTCGTGTTGTAAAAGACCGTTCCCTCGTGGACAGTGAGCAGGTTGTGCGTCGCCTCGCTCGTGGTGTCTCCGCCGCCGGGCGTGTTCGCCCCGCAAATTGACTGCTCCCACAGCACGCGGCCGGACTGCAAATCGAGCGCGACGACCGACGCCCTTGAGCTGACGCCCCCTTTGCGAACGGCGACGAACGCCCGCCGACCGTCGCTGACGGGTGAGCCCTCGACGGCCAGGTCGTCCGTCGCAGGCCGATACTCCCAGACCAGCCGTCCCTGCGCGGCGAGGTCCAGGCAGAGCACGAAGCTGTCGGACTTCCGTCCGGACTGCCCGCCCGCCGGACTCGACGTCACCGGCGAACCCATCCGCGCCAAGAGGCGGTCGCCCTGCACGGACAGCGTGAACCGCGGCACTCCCAGCAGGCTCGAGTTCCCGCGAGCGCCGGGGCGCTGGTCGGAATGATAGATCTCACCGGCCGGCTGCCCTTCCGCGGTGGGCCAGCAAGGCTTGCCGTCGGCCAGGTTCACCGCAAAGACCTGATTCTCGTTGCAGTAATAGACGCGGCCGTCGGCCACGACCGGATGGTGCGAGAGCAGAGCGCCGGCGTCTTCGGCCGGGCGTCGCGGGCGATAGGAATGGCTGGCCGGCAGGCTGGGATCCAAGAGCGTCACCCGGCTCAGCGGCAGGCGCCAAGCCGGGGCGCGAATGTCGATCGTTCCGGCCGCCCGGCCGTTTCGCTCAGGATTTCCTCCCAGTGTCGGCCAGGCGCGGTCCGGGGGCAGGGCTTCCCACGTGGCGCTCAATTCCAAGAGCGCAGCCAGCGCCTCGCGGTATTTCACTTGCCGGCCGCCGAATTTCCCCTCGGCGTCGCCCCACGCCGCCGCGAAGCGCGCCAGCCGCTGCGCCGCCTCGACGGGCGGGCCTTCCATGATCGACAGCAGCACCAGCCGCGCCTCCACGGCCGCCGCCGGCAGAGGAGAATCCGGGTAGGTCAGCCGCACGAGGTAGCCGCGCGATTTCCAGAATCGCGCCAGGGCCCTGCCCCCCTCCGGCGTGAGCGGACGCTCCGCCCGCAGCACGTAGGCCGGCGGGTCGGCGGTCGTGTCCAATTTGTACCACTCGTCCAGGAGCCGTCCCGTCGCCGCGTCGAGACCCTCCGCCGTCCGCAACAACTCGTACACGTCCTTGCGAACGGCATGGTCGGCCGACACGGGCAGAATCCGCGACCAGCAATGCCTGGCAGTGTCGAATTCCCCGGCTTCCAGCGCCAGGTCGCCCAAAAGCAAGAGCGCGTCATCCCCGACGTTACTGCAGAAGAATTCATCGACGATGCGCCGCAGCAGCCGCCGGTCGCGGCCGGCCGAGGCCTCGGAGAACCACTGTTCGGCCAGGGCGTCCACGCGCTCCCGGTACATCGCCAGCGCTTCGTCGGGCAGCGCCGAGATTTGCAAATGGCAGTAGTCGCGGACGGTCATGTGTCGGCGCAAAGGGCCCAGGCCGCCCCGCTGGCCGGAGAGCGGCTCGGGAAGCTGGAAGAGTGCCGAACCTTGCTCTTCCTGCACGCGCCTCAGGGTTTCGATCGCCTCGCTCCACTGCGCTTCGGCGATCAGGGCGCGAAGCTGCGTGAGCTTGGAGCGGGCCGAACTGTCGGCTGCCGAAATGTCGATCGCGTCCGATAGTTCGACGCGCCGGGACATCCAGTTCTGGGCCACCGCCCCGGTGGGCGCAAGAGCCCCCGCCATCGCGATTGCCAGGCACAAGATGACGGCAGACCTCATTCCCTGGTCCTTCCCAGACTGACATTGCCGCCCGTCACGGCCTTGTTCAGCCCATCATTGGGGAACTTGCGGCGCGTGATCGAGAAAGCGGTCGCCAACGTCGTCGGTTCGGCAACGTCGGCGTTTCTAAGTGGCGGCGCAATAATAGTATAGGTGAACCCCGCGAACTGGGAAAGCTTGGCTTTTGGCTGGGTGACCCCGTGATAGCAGGGTCGATCGAGCCCTGCCTGGCGTTTCAGCGCACCGGAGCTCAGTCCAAGTGCTTGTTCCCCGGACCCGCACCGTCTGCCCTGATCTTGTCCTGCCCTGTTTGTCGCGGCCTTGACGGTGCGACTCGGCGTCACAAGATTTGTCGCCCAGCTAGTAGCTACAAATTGGCCGACTCGCTAAGATGGGGGCTTCGCAGGGTTCCATTTCCGTACCTTTCTGAACAGCGGGCCACAGCGGCAGTTCTGTTGCGATTTGGGTTCCCATGGGAGCGCCCCGACTCGCCGAAGACTTTCTGGAGCTGCTCGAAAAGAGCGAACTGGTTTCGCCGGAGCGAATCGCCACGGCGGCCGAGCGTCTCACGCTCCCGTCGTCGGCATCGGCCATCGAGGCAGCCAAGGCCCTGGTCAAGGGCGGGCTGATCACGCGCTTCCAGGCGGGCCGCCTGCTCAAGGGTGCCTTCCGCGGTTTCTTCATCGGACCCTACAAGGTCCAGGACGTGCTCGGCACCGGCGGCATGGGGCTGATCTACGTCGCCGAGGACGCGCAATCCCAGGAAACCGTCGCGCTGAAGGTGCTCTTCGAGGCCCACCGCGAAGACGCCAGCATGCTCTCGCGCTTCGAGGCCGAGGGCCGGGCCGGACAGCGCGTGCGGCACCCCAACGTCGTCCGCACGCAGAAGCTGGCGCAGCACGGCGGGGCCTACTACATCGCCATGGAGTACGTGCCCGGCATCAGCCTCCTGGAGTACATCGAACGCAAGGGAGCGATTCCCTGGCAGCAGGCCTGCGACTTTATCTGCCAGGTGGCCGCCGGAGTGCAGCAAGTCCACGCCAGCGGCCTGATCCATCGCGACGTGAAGCCTCACAACCTCATCGTCACGGCCGAGGGCGTCTGCAAGCTCTTGGACTTCGGCCTGGCCATGGTCCAGGGCGACCGCGACGACTTTTCGCTGGCCCTGGTGTTCGGGCACGATTGCCTGGGCACGGCCGATTATGTCGCCCCGGAGCAGACCGTGGATAGCAACGCGATCGACGGCCGGGCCGACATCTACAGCCTGGGGTGCACGCTCTAC
>JACOUI010000013.1 GCA_016177915.1 Planctomycetia bacterium | reverse complement strand
GGCGTCACGACGCCGTGGGCCGCCGGCGGCGAACCGCCCGCCCGCCTTGCTCAGCTTCGGTCGCTACGCTCCCTGCGCTGAGCAAGGCGGGCGGGCGGTCTAAGGCAGTGGTGCTTACTTAATCCAAGGGGACATTTCTAATGCGCCGAAGATGGGGACATTTCTATTGGGTCCTAACACGCGGCGGACAGACGTTGGTGCTTCTCGCCACGCGGAGTAGAATTAGACGGGTCTTGGAATGCCCAAGGGGGAGAACGCGCGTGTCGAAAATCGACTATCGCAATATCGAGAAGGACGTGGCGCGGTGCGGGGGACAGCCGGTCGTGGCGGGAACCCGGATTCGCGTGGCGACGGTGCTCGCGTGCTACCGCCAGGGGATGAGCGTCGAAGAGATCGTGCAGCAGTACGCGCACCTGAAGCCGGCGGACGTGCACGACGCGTTGGCATACGCTTACGATCACATCGAGGAAATTGACAGTGCGCTGGCGCCGGATGACGAGGCGGTCGTCAAGGCTCGGCTGGCAAACGCCCCGCCGTCCACATGACTCAAGTTCGCTTTTTCACCGACGAGGACGTGTACGGGGCGATCTCCGTCGCCCTTCGCAAAGCCGGCATTGATGCGATTTCGACGCCGGAAGCCGGCCGCCTCGGCGAGACCGATGAGGCTCAGCTCGAGTGGCCACGCAAAACGACCGTTTTTTGCTGACCTTCAACGTCGGACATTTCGCCGGTTTGCACTCCGATTGGTTGAAACAAGGGCGCCAGCACGCCGGGATTATTCTTTCTGCGCAGCGACCTATTGGCGACATTCTGCGACGGCTATTGCATATCGCCGGTACGTTGGACGATAAGGCGATGCGCGACCGAATCGAATTCTTAAGCCGTGTCGCACGAGCCGTCCATCACGCTCCGCGAAGACTGGCTCGCCCGGCGCGACCGCTGCCTCCAGTCGCAGCTCGACCAGCGCCCGCTGGTCGACATCCAGCTCAAGCTGCTCAACTACCTCATCGGCCGCTACGGAAACACCACCCTGGCGGCGCAGCCGGCTCGGTTCCCGCAGCCGCACGGCGTGTACGTCAACCAGCGGGCGATCGTCGTCCACCATCATCTCGGTCGGCTGATCGCCAGCGGCGTGGGCTCGGCGTCCGAGGCCCAAAGGCGCGTGGCCGGCGTCGTGCGGCGCATGCAGGAGCACGCCAGCGAGGTCGTCGTCGAGCCGGAGGCGGCAAACGACAGCGAAAAAAGCCCGCGTTCCGACGTGTTCACCGGCCATCGGCTGATGCTGTCGGACGTCCGCGCGCTGGCGCGGCTCTACTACAGCCTGATCTTCCCCTGGTACACGCCCGTCGGCGGAAACCTGATGTTCGGGGCCGCGTCGCTTTCGCAGTCCGCGATTCCGCTGTTGCGATTGCGACAGGCGGCCATCTGGCAGGTGGGCGAAGAAGACGTGCTGGAAAAGGAAGCTGCGGTGGCCCCGGCGGGCTGGCGCACGCAGCTTGGCGACGCGGTGCGGGAGCTATTGGCGCATCCCTGGCCGGCCGCGCGGCTGGCCGCGCTGGACGCCCTGTGGCAAATCGGCGACGTCCAGGACTGCGGCCTGCTCCTGGACCTCTTGGCGCTGCCTTCGCAGCCGGACGAGGACCCGGAGGAGCGGGAGGCGCTCATCCAGGTCGTCACGGAATTGGCGCGGCGAGACGCGTTGGAGTCCCGCCTTTAGGCGGTCCGTTGGAAGTCCGCCGTCAGCGGTTGGCACCGCCCTAATGCCGCCTGAAGGCGGGACTCCAACGAGCGGATGGGGAGGGATTCGAACCCCCGTTACCCGTGAGGGTAAAGCAGTTTTCAAGACTGCCGCCTTCGACCGCTCGGCCACCCATCCGAAATCTGCGTAGGAGGGCCCTTCTGGGCCGCCGCGGATCGACGGCCTGGAAAGGCCGTTCTACGTCCCGTCGCCGACGACGGCCTGGAAAGGCCGTCCTACGTCGTGCTACGTGATAGTGTATCGCACAAATCGCCGGCGAATCCAGGCCGGCCGCGCCGATGCGGAATCCCGGCCGGGGCGCCGCGCGATCTCCCGCCGCCCGTAAAGAGCCGGGTGTGGCAGTGTGTTGCGCGGATAGATCTCTGCGGCGGATCTGTGCGGACTGGAAGGAGCGGGCTGCCGCTGCGGCTACTGACGGGAGTCGAAGAGGTCACTCATGTCCACCTCGTCTCCTTCCTCCCAAACGTCGAAACGGACGGCCTGCGGCCTGGCGGCGGGCACGATCGTCGAGACGTACGAGTTGCCCACGAAGTAGAGCTGTCCATCTCGCAGCACGGCGGCCGTCTGTGAATCGATTCCCAGGCCGAAATACCCGGGGTGGTCCTCGACAACGTCGCGCAGGCGCTCGATGCGATTGCGCTCCAGCCAATGGGAATCGACCACGAGCTTGGGCACGATTCCCAAACCAGCGCGAAGCGAAATCCCGCCCGTGCGCCGGACGATCGTCAACTCTCCCAGCGCCATGGCGCCGGCGCAGTTCCCTCCGACGGCCCCGCCTCGCTTCAGCACGTTGTGAAGCTCTTGTTCGAGGAGCGTGTCCTTGTACGTGTCGAGAAGACGCGATTGCTTGCCGCCACAGAGCCAGACCCCGGTTGCCCGGTGCAGCGGAGCGACGAAAGCCGGGTCATCCGCCATGGCCCGCTCGCGCGTGTGCACAACGTCCACCGAGGCCGGATGCCACCGGCCCCACTCCGCGACGAAGGAGTCGAGCCCTTCCTCTTCGGTCCCGCCATAGGCGGTCGGAATGATCACCAGGCGAGCGCCGCGGCCGCCCGACAGCCGCACAAACTCTTCCCCCATCGCATTAATGAACGAGCCGCCCCCCAACATGACGGCGCCGGGGAGCCGCTGGACGTCCCAGACGCGCGGCGGCGTCGCCGTAGCGGGCGGCTCGGTCGGCGGCGATCCGCCGCCGGAAGTCCCCGAATGCAACGTCCGGGACTGCGTCGGGGCCATGGAGAAGACGAGCGTGCACAAAAGCACGATGGCCAGAAGTTTCAACTTGCCCAGCAGTCCCCAGGCTGCGCTCGCCCGAGGTCCACTCAGCCCGGCGGCGATGCCGCTCAACAGCGATCGCTGCGTTTGTCCCAGGCGCGCCAACCATTTGCGAGGGTACGAAGGCATCACGGCCAAAACTCCAAGGGCAGAATCTGGTGGGAACTCATTTTCGCACGCCTGGCGTGGCATTCAAGCAGGTTGACCTGAAGAATGGCAGGCGAGACGCCTGCCCCACGTCAGGGCGGGGACTTCTCGCCGGGGACCGCCGCCGGCTCGCTGCTGGGATTAAAGCGGATGTTTCCCGCCACGGCCTGGGCCTGCGGCGCGAAGCCCTCCAGCGTTCCCAGCCGCGCCCGCAATTCCACCGTGAATTTCTGGCCGCCGTGCACCGTCACCAGCATCAGCCGCTCGAGCCGATCGCCGCCCGCGCGGACCTTGTCGGTGTAGCTCACGCCCAGAAATTCGCCGATCTGCACCGGCGCGGGTCCCTTCGTCACCTTGCCTTGCTGCTCTTTGCGGATGGTCTCCGCAAACTGCTGCACGTTCTCGGCGGTGACCTTTTCTAACCCGGTGTACTCCTCGCCGGTCACGGAAATCTGCGGATACGTCAACTCGTTCTTAAGCTTCGTGGCGTAGAGCCGCTTTGGAGTGTAGGCCGGGACCCAGTCCTTGGGGCGGGCGACTTCGATCGGGTGCTTGCCGCGGGTCGTGACGTGGTCCTCGACCCTGGGGAGCGAATCGAGCGCGATGACTTCAACCTGCGGCGCGGCCGGCGCAGTCGCGGGTCCATCGGGCGTCGGCGCGACCGTCGCCGTGCCTCCCGAATCGCCGCAGCCGGATAGCGCGGCCGTCAGCAAAAGAACGATCAGGGTTTTGCGTGCCCAAGCGCACATAGTTCGCGCCAATTGTCTCCTGCCTCCTGTCTTTTGCCTCCTGTCCGTTAGCCCGTGATCTCCTCCTTGATCAAGCGCACAAAATGCGGCGTCTTCTGCGAGGTGCTCATCTCCTCGGCCTTTTTCTGGGCGTGGTCGCGCTGGTGGTACTCGAACTGCGCGACGCGCTTGAGGGACTGGTTGAAAACGCCCCAAGAGGCCTTGAGGCGCTTGGGCTTTTCGACTTTCGCCCGGCTCTTGCGTTTGGGCTTGGCGGGTTTGGCGATGGGCTTCTTTTTTTCTTCTTCGTCGCCGGCTTCCGACTCGGCTTCGCCATTGCCCTCAGGGGCTTCGTCGTCTCGCAACTCCTTGCGATTGATCGTCTTACGCGCCATGGGATTCCTTCATGCGCTGGTAGGCGGCGCGCGTGTGACGCCACATCGTCGTCGCGGCCGCCGCCTAGGTCCGTACGTTGATCGACTGACAGTATACCAATGGCGCGGGCCGCTCGCCAGCAACGCTCGACGCCGCTCGGTCGCCGCATGCGCGGCGCGGACCGTTCCGACGGCATCGTCGCCGTCGTCGCCCAAGTCCGCGCCGGCCCTACAACCCGCGCGTCGCTCAAGGTCGACGATCGCCGGGGCCGATGTCACGTGAACACCGCCGCCCCCGCGTCCCGCCGGGTCCCCTTGTCAGCCCGCGGCCGGACGGATACGAAAGCCAGAATGTCCACCGCCCGAAGCGCTCCTTTGGCTGCGCGATGACCATCGTATTTGTCAGCTATGAGACTCCCTTTTCGCCCTGCGGCGGCATCGCGGCGGTGATGGGGCGATTGCCCGCACAAGTGGCCCGGCTTTCCGGCGAAGCGACGGCCGTCCTCAGCCCGCTGCATCACAAGCTGCCGAAGATGGCGGCGCTGGAGGGGATCGCCGTCGGCGAGGTGCGCGTGCCGCTGGACGGCAACCGGCCGGCCGTCGCCGTCGTGCGGCACGATGATCCCAGAGATTCCGTCAACAACGGCGCCCGCCCGTCGTGGTATTTCCTCCGCTGCGAGGACACGCGATTATTCGCCGGCTCGCCGCACCCCTACGCCGTG
>JACOUI010000012.1 GCA_016177915.1 Planctomycetia bacterium | reverse complement strand
GGAAGGGGGGGAGAGGAAGTCGGCCCGTTCGGAAGTGGGGGACAAGCAGGCGCGGCAATTGCAAAGCGTACGGCGCTGCCCGCCGGGATCAGCCTGAACTCGCCCGCCAATCAAGTCTCGGCCAATAATCACATTTTTCCGGGCTTCTTCGCCGGCATCCTGGGCGGCAGCTTCGATCCGCTCTTCATTCCGCAGGACCCGTCGAGGGCCGACTTCCAGCCGTTTCCGGCCGCGGGCGACGATCTGGCCGCGCGGCTGGTGCGGGCCAAGGGGCTGGCGGGCGAGGTCGACGCCCTGCGGCGCGACCTGGATTCGATCGCCGCGGTGCGGTCGTTCGACGCCTACTACGAGCGGGCCTTCAGCCTCGTCACTTCGCCCGCGGCCCGGGCCGCGTTCGACCTGTCGCGCGAAGCGGACAAGACGCGCGACCGCTTCGGCCGCTCGCCGTTCGGGCAGGGTTGTCTTCTGGCGCGGCGGCTCGTCGAGGCGGGCGTGAGCCTGGTCACCGTCAACTGGGCCCGCGACGACGCCTTCTGGGACACGCACAAGGACAACTTCAAGGACTTAAAGGCCAAGCTTCTGCCGCCGTTCGACCTGGCGTTTTCGGCGCTCCTGGAAGATCTTGACGAGCGCGGCCTCTTGGATGAGACGCTCGTCGTCTGCCTGGGCGAATTCGGCCGCACGCCCAAGATCAACGGCAACGCCGGCCGCGACCATTGGGCGGCGTGCAACAGCGTGGTGCTGGCCGGGGCGGGCATCCGGGGCGGCGCGGTTCACGGCTCGTCGGACCGGCTGGCGGCGTATCCCGCGTCGTTCCCGGTCTCGCCGGACGACCTGGCGGCGACGATCTACCACGCGCTGGGCGTGGACCCGCAGCTTGAGCTTCGCGACTCGCTGGACCGGCCGTTGCAGCTTACGACGGGGCGCGTTTTGACGGAACTGTGGTAGTCCGCGTAGGGTGGGCATCGCCCACCGTTTTTTCTGTCGGCGTTGGATCTTGCAGCCGCTGCGGGTAACGCCGATAAGGAAAAGGTGGGCGATGCCCACCCTACCGTGCCAGAGCGCGGAGCGCCTCAACCCCCCGCGCCAGCATCGCGTCCTCCACGGCGAACGAAATGCGGAAGTGCGTGTCCTGCCGGCTGAAAGTGTGGCCGGGGATCAGGATCAGCGATTTCTCGATCGCCCGTTCGACGAATTGCGCGCCCGTCTCTTGTTTCCCGCGCACGGAGGGGACGCGCGGGAAGGCATAGAACGCGCCGCGCGGCTCGACGAGGTCGTAAACGCCGCGCAGGCCGCGGCAGACCATGTCGCGTTTTTGGCGGTAGGCCGCGATCTGGCCGCTCATGTCGATGTCCATCGCCGCCAGGCCGGCCCACTGCACGGGCTGCGGCGAGCAGACGAACGTGAACTGCTGCGTCTTGATCATGGCGTCGATGATCTCGGAGGGCCCGTGGGCGAAGCCGAGCCGCCAGCCGGTCATGCCGTAGGTCTTGCTGAAGCCCTCGACGACGATCGTGCGGTCGTTGAACTGCGCCGGCGAAAGGGCCGGGCCGTCGAAGCTGAAGAGCTTGTAGATTTCGTCGGAGACGAGGGCCACGTTCCGCTCGGCCGCCAGCTCCGCCAGCCCGCGCACTTCGGCCTCCGTCATCACCGCGCCCGTGGGGTTGGCGGGGCTGTTGACCAGGATCGCCTTGGTGCGGGGCGTGATCGCCTGGGCGACCTTTTTGAGGTCGATGCGAAAGTCCGGATAGGTGTCCACGGACACGCACCGGCCGCCCATCATCGCCACGACCGCCGGGTACATGACGAAGTAGGGATCGAAGACGATCACCTCGTCGCCGGGGTTGACGAGCGCCAAAAGCGCCACGGCCAGGCCGCCGCTGGTGCCGCTGGTGACGAAGACCTTGCGGTCGCGGTGCTTAAACTCCCGATCCACGCGCGCTTGCAAGCGCTCCAGGAGCGGCGGGATGCCCTGGGTGGGGGCGTAGCCGTTCTTGCCGGATTCAATGGCCTCGATGGCGGCGCGCTTGGCCGCGGGGGGCACGTCGAAGTGCGGCTGGCCGATCGAGAGGTTGATCGGGTCCTTGAGCTTCGCGGCCAGGTCGAAGAGCTTGCGGATGCCCGAGGCGTCGAACCGGGACATGCGCTCGGCGAGCCAGGGATGGAGCATAGGAACATCTGCTGGGCGGAAGCGTTGGTTCAGTGCGCCACTACTCCTTCGGCGGCTCGGCGGCGTCCTCCTTGGGAAACACGTCGAGCGTCCGCCCGTCGGGGAGCTTGAGCTTGGCGGTGTCCGGGTCGGGCTGAGCGCCGATCGCTTCGACGTCGACGATCAGCTTGCCGGAACCCTTGGACCCTTTGACATCGAAGACCATCTTTTGGGCGACCTTCTCGCCCTGTTTCTGCGCCTCTTCCGTGACGCGGGCCGTTTCGGTCACGTCGTAATCGCAGCTCTCGATTTCGCCGATGTGCTCCTGGATGACGGGGCTGTCCTTGACCTGTTCGGCGACGACTTCGCCCATTTTCCCCTTGATCCACCCCCAGCCGAGCCAACCTGCAAGGCAGCAGCCTCCCAGGAGCACGCCCCCGACAACGAGGATCGTGATGATGCACCCTTTCCAGCTCTTCTTGGGCGGGGGCTCCGCTGGCGGGAACCCGAACTGGCCGGGCTGGTTGCCGGGAAAACCCGGCTGCGGAGATTGTCCGTAGGACATGCGGGCGGCTCCTTCGGGTTGGGCGGCAAGGCGTCGCTGACTCCGGGCGCCCCGGAAAGCATAGCATCCTAACGCGGGGGGCCGGCGCGGGCTAGGGAGCGGAGCGGGCAAGGCCGTCTGGGGCGTGGTCATCAGGCCCCGGCCGGCGCCCTTTGCAGCTCTTCCAGCATTTCCAGATGCGCCCGCGCGGCGCCCAGGGCCTCCTCGGCGAGCGCTCGCGCCTCGGCATCGCCCGAAAGATCGCGCACGATCTCTTCGATCGCCGCCACGTCGCGCTGCTGGCGCTCGATCAGCCGGCCGACGAGGAAGTCGATTTCCAGGTCGTTGAGGATCGTGAAGTCGGGCAGCGGGCCGAGGGCGATTTCGCCGCGGCGGCCGTGAATCAGCTCGCCGATCCGCGCCGCGAGGTCCCGCTGGTCGCGGACGATGTTGGACAATACCCGCGCGGCCTTCTCACGATCGGGCCCGGCCCAGGGCGTAGCGTCGGCCAGGTACATCGGCAGTGACCGGCTGAGCACCGTCAAGAGCCGGTTCAAGGCGGCGATCGTGGCGCGTGATGGCGTCATTCCATGAAGCTCGATTACAGGATGCTCCGCGCCGCCGCGACGGCCCAATCCCACACGCCGCTCCACAGCACCCCGAACCACAACAGCGGCACGGTCAGCACCAACACCAGCCAGCCGTTGACCGACGTCAAGAGCGGGAACCTCACGGGCGGAGCGTCGTCCGGCGCGGGATCCATGCACATCACCTTCACGACCCGCAGATAATAGAACAGGCTCAAGAATCCGTTCACGCAGCCGATGAGGAGGAGCGTGATCCAGCCCGCGTCGGCCAGCGGCAGAAAGGCCACGACCTTGGCCACGAACCCCGACAGCGGCGGCAGGCCCAACAGGCTGATGAGGATCACGGAGAAGCAGAGGGCCACGCCCGGCGCGCGGTGGATGAGTCCGGCGTAGTCGGCGATCTCCTCGCTGCGCAGCTCGTTGCGGAGGAAGGCGACGATCGCAAACGCGCCCAGGTTCATGAACAGGTACATAACCACGTAAAAGCCGACGGCCCCGACGGCCTGGGCCGTTCCCGTGGCCGATTCGCCGGCCAGGAGCATCGCGGCCGCCACCGGCATCATCATGATTCCGGCGTGCGCGATCGTGGAGTAGGCCAAGAGCCGCTTGATATTCGTCTGGCCGTAGGCCGCCAGGTTTCCAAACGTGGCCGTGATCGCGGCCAAAAAACCGATCAAGTAGCCCATGAACGACCGGGCGGGCGCGAGGGCGGCCATGCGCTCGGCGCGGGTTTTTGGGACAGTGCGCGCGGCCGCCGCGTGCGACTTGTCGGCGCCGGCGTGTTGCTCAAGCGGCGATTCGCCCGGCGCTTTTTCCGTGGCGGCGGGGAGTTTCTCATCCGTCTGGACGGCGAAGCCGGCTGGCAGCGCGGCGATTCTCGAGCGCTCGACGGGCGATTCCGACGCGGGTTCGGCCGAGGACAGTGCCACGGTGACACCCGGGGGCATCGCGGCGGGCTGCTGGGGCAAGTAGCCAAATCCCAGTGCCACGCGCACGAGGAGCGCCAGCGCCGCCCCCTTGGACGCCACCGACAAGAAACCGCCGATTTCGGCCGCGGCCCCCTCGAACACGTCCGGCGCCCAGAAGTGGAACGGGAAGGCCGACAGCTTGAACGCCAGCCCCACCATGACCATCAGGCCGCCCAGCGACAGGACCGCCAACGTCTCGCCCGAGGGAGACATGGCGAGCTCCTCGGCCAACCTCACCGCGGCCGTCGGCAGGTGCGCCGACCCGAGCACGCCCGAAAGCAGGCTGATGCCGTAGAGCATGATGCCGGCCGTGCCGGCGCCGTAGATGGAGAACTTCAGCGCCGCCTCGCTGCTCTGGCGGCGGCCCTTGAGCATGCCGGCCAGGGCATAGGACGGGACGCTGGCCATTTCCACCGCCAGGAACACGATCAGCAGATGGTTGGCCGACGCCATCAGGCACATGCCCAGCGTGGCCCCCAAGGCGAGCGTGTAAATATCCGGGCTGTCCTCGCGGTCGGGAATGCCGCTGCGCCAGGTGAAGAGAATGAACAGAACGGAAAAGGCGAGCAGGAAGATGCGGAAGAAGACCGTCAGCTCGTCGTAGACGAGCATGCCGGTGAAGATCTCGGTGCGCGGCATCGTCGAGCAGCATTGCTGGATCGCCAGGCCCAGCCCGACGGCCGAGCCTACCAGCGCCACGGCCGCCCCCGCCACGCGCCGGCCCGCCAGAATGCGCACGAGCAGCAGCCCGACGATCGTCATGCAGATCGCCAGCTCCGGCGCAAAGAGGAGGGCCGACTGGAACGTGTCCGCCTGTAGGCCCTCGATTTGTTGGGCAAAGGGTCTCACAGCGTGCCGTTCATCCTTCAATCCCACCGGGTGCAACCGGTGGGCTTAAGAGTTCGATGGCGCAATTATTCGGAGGGCCCGCTCTCGGCACCGCTGGAAGCCGCCGTAGTCGCCGCCGGCCCGGCAAGCCTCGTGGCCGACCAGCCCTCGCGGCGGTCGACCTCCGTCAGGTCGCTGACGACGTTGTTCACGCTGGGCGACATGTAACGCATCAGGGCGTTGGGATAAACGCCCAGCAAGATGGCAAACGCCAGGAGCGGGGCGCCGATGAGGATTTCACGGTAGCTCATGGGCGTGATCGCCTCGCCGTGGGGGCCTTTGTACTCCGGACCCAAGAGCACGCGCTGGATTGTCCACAGGATATAGCCGGCCGTCAGGATCGCGACCGAGGCGGAGATCACGGCCAGCGTGGCGCTGTAGTTCCACACCGAGAGCGTCACGAACACCTCGCCGATGAACCCGCACAGCCCCGGCAGCCCCAGGGCCGCAAAGAAAATGCCGATGGAGAGGCCGCCGTAGACCGGCATTTTTTCCATCAGCCCGCCGAACTCGTCGAGGTTGCGGTGGTGAACGCGGTCGTAGATCACGCCGACGAGGAAGAACATGCCGGCCGAGCTGATGCCGTGGGCGATCATCTGGAACATCGCGCCATTCATGCCGAGCTGCCACGACCAGGTGTCGTAGGTGTGGCCGGCGGTGGAGCTCCACACGCCGATCCCCAGAATCACGTAACCCATGTGGCTGACGGAGCTGTAGGCCACGAGGCGCTTAAAATCCTTCTGCGCCATGGCGGCAAACGCGCCATACACCATGCTCAAGACGCCGATACCGACCACGAGCCAGGCCAGGTGATAACCCGCCGAGGGGCAGATCGGGTAGCAGATGCGGAGGATGCCGTAGCCGCCCATCTTCAAGAGGACTCCGGCGAGGATCATGGAGATGGGGGTGGGGGCCTCGACGTGGGCGTCGGGGAGCCAGGTGTGTACCGGCACGACGGGGACCTTGATGACGAACCCGGCAAAGAGCAACAGGAACGCCCAGGTCTGGATCGAAGCGCCCAAGACGTCCGTGCCGGGATTGTTGAACAGATGCGTTCGCTGGCCCAGTGCCGCCAGCGCCAGGATGTTGAAGGTGTGGACTTCGTCGCCGTCGGGCACGCGGATGACGAGCGCCTCGTCCTTGGGCGCCAGCGCGGTCCAGCGTCCATATTTTTCGTCGGACACTTCGGCCGAGAAGAGCTTGCCAACCTCCGTGTTTCGCTCGAGGGCCTCGACGATGTGGGCGGCGCGGCTTTGGCCCGGCTCGACGTGAAAGGTGAGAGTCTTGCCGTTTGGGTCCCAGTCGACGGTTTCCGCGCCGGCCTTTAGCCCATCGCCGGCGACGAAGTTGACGGCCACGGCTTCGTAGTCGCCGGACTCTTGATCGCGGCCCATGATGCCCGGCACCTTTACCGCGATAGCCAGGTCCGTGCCGCCGCCGACGGGGTTATCGAACGTGGCGCGTCCGACGGCCTGCGCCCGCTCGATCACGCTTGGGTTCAGGTGGACATCCGCCCAGGAGACCTTCTCGGCCCCTTCGTCGCCGTGCAGGGCGCGGAGGTCGCTGGTGAAGTAGAGCATCAGGATGGCGACGAGCATCAGCACGCTGCCCAGGAGCGTGTAGAGGAAGAACTTGATGGCGGCGTATTCGCGGCGCGGCCCGCCCCAGAAGCCGATCAAGAAGTACATCGGCAGCAACATCACTTCCCAGAAGACGTAGAACAGGAAGAAATCGAGCGCGAAGAAGACGCCGATCATCCCCGTTTCGAGCAGCAGGAACAGGATGCAGTAGGCCTTGACGTGTTTGGTGATGTTCCAGCTCGTCCACATCGCCAGCACGGAAAGGGCCGTCGTCAGCAGCACGAGCGGGAAGCTGATGCCGTCGGCGCCCATGAAATACTGGATGTCGAAGGCCGGGATCCACTCGACATTGAACACCTGCTGCATTTCCGCCGTGTTCGCCTGAAACTCGACTTCTCCGGCGCCGGGAATCAGCATCCACACGTTGAGGAGCAGCGCGGCGACGGTCGTCGCTAGCGTGATGGCTTTGGCCCATTCGGGCCGGTCGCTGGGGACGACCAGCGTCAACAGCAGCGCCACGGCCGCCGGCAAAAACACGATCAAGCTCAAGACCACCATGCTCGCCGTCATACTGCACGCCCGTTCGTAGGTTCGTAGTGACCGGATTCATCCGGTCTCCCGTTCGTAGTGACCGGATTCATCCGGTCCTGCCGCTCGTCGCGTCTCGCCTTTTCTTCCCGTCCGACCGCATGAATGCGGTCACTACCAACACGGTCACGACTAACGATTACTTCCCCGAACCCGCCCAAATGCTGATGAGCACAAACAGCGCCACCGTCCCCACGACGATGAACAGCACGTATTGCCGCACCTTTCCGGTCTGCACGACCCGCAGCCAGGCGGCGATCGAATACAGCCACTGGGCCGTGAGATTGACGAGTCCGTCGACGAACAGACGGTCGATGATCTGGTCGTCGAAAAAAGCGGCCCGCTTCACTCCCTCGGCGGTGCGGTCGATGGCGCCGTCGATCGCGCGCTTGTCGATGCCGGACGCCAGCCGCGACACAACGTGTACCGGCCGGACGAAGAGGGCGTCGTACAGCTCATCGAACCACCACTTATTCCACAGCAGCCGGTAAATCGGCGCGAACTGCCGCCGCACGTCCTCGGCGCTCAGCATCCGCCAGCCGTACAGCACCGTCGCCAGGAGGAAGCCGGCCAGCGCCGTGCCGAAGGCGGCCATCGTGGCCGCCGCGTGGAACGAATACGCCCCGCTCTCGGCCGGGTGCTTCACGGCCCACCAGACGCCCTCGCCCGCGCCGCCCGCCGTTCCCAGAGGCCGGGCCTGCTCCAGCAGGCGCGGAATGAACTCGAACCAGCCGGCGGTCACGGCAAAAAACGCCAGCACGACGAGCGGCCACCAGATGACCGGCGGCGACTCGTGGGCGTGCTCGTGGATCTCCTTGACGCGCGGCGGGCCGACGAACGTCAGGTACCACAGCCGGAACATGTAAAACGCGGTGATCGCCGCCCCCACCGCGGCCGCGTACAGCAGGAAGCTGTACACGCCGTTCTCGTGCGCAAAGTTCATCCCCTGCGCCAGGATCGCGTCCTTCGAGTAGTACCCCGAAAAACCGATGACCAGCGGGATGCCCGCCCCGGCGATCGCCAGGCAGCCGACGAGCATCGTGTAGGCGGTGATGGGCATCTTCTTCAAGAGGCCGCCCATCTTCGTCATGTCGTTGGTGTGGCAGGCGTGGATCACCGAGCCGGAGCAAAGGAACAGCAGGCTCTTGAAGAAGGCGTGCGTGATGAGGTGGAACATGCCGGCCGCCCAGCCGCCCATGCCTAGGGCCAGCATCATGTAGCCGAGCTGGCTGACCGTCGAATAGGCCAGCACGCGCTTGATGTCCGTGGCCGTAATGGCGATCGTCGCCGCCAGAAAAAGCGTGATGCAGCCGGTGATCGCAATCACGAGCAGGACTTCCGGCGTGAACACCGGGAAGAAGCGGCCCACCAGATACACGCCCGCCGCGACCATCGTGGCCGAGTGAACGAGCGCCGAAACGGGCGTCGGACCTTCCATGGCGTCGGGGAGCCAGACGTGCAGCGGGAACTGGGCGCTCTTGCCCACGCACCCGCAAAAGACGCCGATCCCCGCCACGACGAGCAGCCAATAGCCGAGCGTCTTCTTCTCGGGGTCGGTGCGCCATTGTTCCGCCTCGGCGCGAACCTGGGCCATCGTGCTCGTGGCCCGTGCCTCCTCGGAGTCGAGCCAGGCGTGGTCGCCGTAAACCGAGGCCAGCTTCTCGCGCTCCTTGTCGGGCACGTCGGCCATGATCATGCCCATCGGCACGAGCAGCTTGTGGCCGTCCTCCGGCGCGCGGACCTGGCTGAAGATGCCCCGGCGCAGGGCGCCGTCCGCGTCCTTCACGTCTCCCAGCGTCAGCGTGCCCAGGCTGCCCCAGAGCGCCGTGAGTCCGATCAAAAAGCCGAAGTCGCCGATGCGGTTGACGATGAACGCCTTGTTGGCCGCGTTGCTGGCGCTTTTGCGCTCGCGGTAGAAGCCGATCAGGAAATACGAGCAGATGCCCACCAGCTCCCAGAAGACGAACACCATCAGCATGTCGCCGGCGATCACGAGGCCCAGCATGCTGAAGGAGAAGAGCGACAGGAATTGAAAGAACCGCGCGAAGCGGCCGGGGCGGCGCAGGTGATTGCCGTGCACGGCGTCATGCCCGTGCCCTCCCGCGTCGTGCCCCTGTGCTTCGTGGCCGAGTTCGTCGTGACCGTGGCCGCCGTGGCTGCTTTTGCCGCTGAGTTGCACTTCATGGTCGACGACGTCGTGCAGCTCTTCGTGCATGTAGCCCAACGAGTAGACGTGAATGCAGGTGGCGCAGAGCGTCACCATGGCGAACATGAGGACGGTCAGGCTGTCGATGTAATACCCCAAGCCGAGCGCGGGCAATCCCGGCGGGCTGAGCGAGTACCACCGGCCGACCAGCGGTTTGACGCGGCCACTCTCCTCGGCGGCCGGCGCGGCTGCCTCGTCTGCGGCGCTCGGCGCATGGTCCGCTACGTGATGTTCAATGATCGGCAGCGTCGTCGAGGAGACCCACAGAACGAGCGCGACCCACGAGGCGACCGCCGAGCCGGCGATGGCCCCGGTGGCCACGTAGCCGCCGACGATCCCTTCCTTGCCCATTTTCGGCCCGAGGAACACCACGGCCACGAACGAGGCCAGCGGCAGCAGCCACGCGAGGGTCAACAGGGCCGGTACGTATGCGATCGCGCCGTCCATCAGCCTTTCAATTCGTCTGCGCGGTCCACGTCGATCGTGGCGTGGTTGTTGTAGTAGTTGAGCGCGATCGCCAGCGCCACGGCCGCCTCGGCCGCCGCCAGCACGATCACGAACAGGGCGATCAACTGGCCGTCGAGGTCGAGGGCCCTTTCAGGCAGGTCCCGCAGGTAGCGGCTGCCGAAGGCGACGAAGTTCACGTTCGCGCCGTTGAGGACCAGCTCGATCCCCATCAAGACGCCCAGCGCATTCCGCTTGGTGGCCATGCAGACAGCCCCGCACACGAACAGCACGGCGCCCACGGCCATGAAGTGCGAGACCCCGACGGGCTGGGCTAAGATGTTCATTTCGATCAATCTCCCTCCACCCTGGCTCGCCTTTTCGGACGCGCCAGGTACGCCGCACCCACCAGCACGACCAGCAGGTGCACCGAAATAATCTCAAACGGCAACAGGTAGCCGCTTTTGCCGGACTGGCCTTCCGACTCCGGCCGGGCGCCGAGCAGCGCCAGGCCCAAAAGGCCCGCGTCGGACTCGGCCCGCGGCGAGCGCATCGCCAAGCGGGCCTCGTCGCCGTTGGTCAACTTGCCGCCGCCGCGGCTGCCGTCGGGCACCTGTGCGGCGAACTGGTTGTGGCTGAATTTCTCGGCCAGCTCCTTGGCGGTCGTGCCCGGCCTGAATTGCACGGTCAGCGTCGGCGGGTCGGCGGCCTGCTGGAAATCCGCCATGACGGGCGATGCGCTTTCGGCCTCGACCAGGACCACGCGCGCGCCGGCCCGCTCGTTGCCGGGCGCCGTGGCGCGGAAAGTCACTTCCGCCTCCGGGCCGGCCGCCGCCCGCGTCGTCCCGCTGGCGTAGGCCAAGAAGGGCGAGCGCTGGCCGCGCCATTCCTCGACGCTGAACGCCGCCTGCACCAACAGCGACAGGAGTCCCCCGCCCACGATCGCCGCCAGGACCCATTCGCCCGCGCGGGTCTTCATCGAGATGAACGGACCCTGGGCCGTGAGCATCACGCCGAACACCAGCAGCACGAGCGTTCCGCCGACGTAGATCAAGAGCTGCATCGCGCCGACGAAGGGCGCGTTCGCCAGGAAGAATAGGCCCGAGGTCGCGCCCAGCGAAACGACCAGATAAAACGCCATCCGCACGATGTTGCTCGAAAGAACGACCGCCACGGCGAACGCGCAGGTCGCCGCCGCGAACAGGTAGAAGAAGAACGTATGCCAGTTAATTGCTTCCACGGTCGCGCCTCTCTCCCGCAGCAGCCTCGCGTGAACTCCGGTCCCCGGCCGGCGCAGCCGGCGATGCCGTACTCTCCGCTGGGGTGTTCGCGCGGACGGTCGCATGCGCAGCGCGCGGCGCCTCGCTGGCCGGCGTCGCCGTACGGCTGGCCGGCGTCACGGCCGGCTGCAATTCCCGCACGTGGCCGAACGTCGGACCGGTGCGCGTCAATCCCGTCGGCAGGGCATAGCTCCACGCCGCCGCCGTCACAAACGCCACGCAGGCCAACGGCATGCAGTATTTCAAGCAGGTCTTCATCACCTGGTCGATCCGCAGCCGCGGCAGCGTCCACCGCACCCACATCATCAGCGTCACGCCCACCACGCACTTGATGACAAAATTCAAGAGACCGGCCATGTTGGCCAACCAGCCGTACAGGTTCATCGGGTCGGCCGGGCTGGCGTAGGACCAGCCGATCATGTCGAAGATCGGGATCGGCCCGTTCCAGCCGCCCAAAAACAGGATCGTCGCCAGGCCGCTGACCGTGAACATCGACCCGTACTCGGCCATGAAGAAAATGCTCCACCGCAGTCCGGAGTATTCGGTGTGGAAGCCGGCGACCAGTTCGCTCTCGGCCTCGGCCAGGTCGAAGGGGGAGCGGTTCACGCTCGCCGTGGCGCAGGTGAAGAACACGAAAAACGCGATAAACGTGCCGGGGTCGTGGAAGATGAGCCAGTTGGTGAACGGCCCGCGCTGCATGTCGGCGATGGCCGAAAGGTCCATCGTGCCGCAGACAAGGACCGGGATGACGACGCACAATCCCAGGGGCACTTCGTAGCTGACGACCTGGGCCGCTTCGCGCATCCCGCCGAACAGCGACCACTTCGATCCCGACGCATACCCCGCCAGGATCACGCCGAAGACTTCGAGTCCCAGGACGGCCACGATGAAGAACACGGAGATCGACAGCCCCAGCGCCACCCAGCCGCTGGAAAACGGCAGGGCCATGTAGGCCGCCAGGGCCGAGCACAGGCTGATGTACGGGGCCAGTCGAAACAGGAGCGGATCGGCCCCCTTGGGCCTCGTGTCTTCCTTGGCGATCAGCTTGATGGCGTCGGCCAGGGTTTGCAGCCAGCCGAATTTTCCGCCCACCCGCGTCGGCCCGAGCCGGTCCTGAATCCGCCCCGACACCTTGCGCTCCAGCCAAATGAAAACCAGCGCCCCGGCGGCCAATACGTGCAACAGCAAGATGACGTGGACCAGCGCGGCGACGACGTAGGCCGCCCATTCCCAGAGGTAACGCGAGAGAAACTCAGCCACGGCTGGGCCAGTCGCCGGAGGAAAAGCACCCGGAGCCTTTGAGGGAAGCGCCAATACGCCTCCCCCAGCACGGACCGATCATCCGGTCAGGCCGCCCGGGGGCTGTGGGGGATCCGTAAAGTTTGTGAAATATGGCACAAGCGCTAGCGCACCGACAAGCCCCCTGGAGGCGCATTTTTCGACCGTCCGGGTGCGGCCGCACCCCGGTCCTTCACGATTCCAAGAAACAAAAACGTGGAGGCAAACTCGCCTCCACGTTCAGTCGCCATCCCGATCCGTGACTACCGCTCCGGCTCACCGCGGAACGGATCGCTCCCCACGAGCATTTCGCCCAGGCCCAGGTACGGGTCGTCCAAGTCCGCGTGCAGGACCTCCTTGTAGAGCCACTTCTTGATTTCGCCCGGCTTGACGGGGCCGGATTCTGCCAGCTTTGCGTGGATTTCCCGCCGCCGCACCGATTCGTTTAGGCGCGTGTCCTCCCAAAGCTCCTTCCACACGGCCAGGTCGCCGGAGGCGACGGCGCCCCCGCGCTCGTCGTCGGCCGTACGCTTGCCTGCGAAGGAGGAGCCCGCCGGCACGAGCATGGCCTTGAGCCCGCGCTCGATCCGGGCCTTGGAAAGGTCCGCGGCATTGACGAGCCGCGGGCCGTCTTCGTTCTTCGCCAGCGCCGCTGCCGAGGCCTCGTGATACGCCTTCATTCGCTCGTTCCGCTCGTGCCCGCCGACCTGCAAAGCGTAATTGTGCAAGAGGCGGAACTGGTTGAGCCCGTCCAGATATGCCGCCGGCTCATAGATGCCCGGCAGCACGTCGAACAGCCAACCGTCGGCGTCGCAGACGTAGGTGGCGATGTTGCCGTGCAGCGTGCGCGTCACCTTGCGGCCGTTGCCGAAGTCGATTTCCACGATCGGGACGGGGCGGACGGCCTCCCACACGGGCTCGAAGTTATTCGTGATGAACGTCGCCACGTCGTCGCGCGAGAACAACACGGTCCTCGCCAGCCGGGCGTTCGTTCAGCAGAACTTGTCGTCGAGGTTGCCCAGCATGTGAAAGAGCAGGACGGGCTTGCCGGATTCTTTGGCGGCCTCGCGGGCGGCGGCGAAGTCGGCGTGCCACTTCACCTTGCCCGGCTCGACTTTGGGGTTGTCACGATGAGTGGCGGTCGCAGGAGGCGAGTTTGCTGGCGGGGCCGGCTCCGCGCCCGGTGGAGCGGTGCGGCCGGCGACGGCGTTCTTCACGGGGAATTCGATGAGCGACTTGCCGCGATCGGCGCGCTGGGGTGGAGCGGCCGCCGCAGGAGCGGCGGGAGGAGCGCCGGCGGTTGCGCCGGGCATTGGAGTCGCAGGCGGCGCGGCATTGGGCGCACCGGCGTTCTCGCCGGCCGGCGCCGTCCGGCCGACGATGGCCTTTTCGACCGGGAATTCGATGACCCGTTTCCGCAGGTCCAGCCTGGACGGGTCCTTGGCTTGTGGCTCTTGTCCCCAGGCGATGCCGACCGCGATGAACACAGCGGCAGCGAACATTGCGAGCTTGCGAACCGACATGATCGGCCTCCTCCCAGTGATAGCTTCGTCGTTTCCGACTCCGCGCTATTCTACTGGCTTATCGGCAGAGGCCGTGTAACCGGTGCGCAACGTGCGTGTGACACAGGCGGCTGGCGCGCATTTGTCCCCTCCTTGCGAAATGCGAATGGGGGGGCGCACTGCGAACGAGCTCTCATCCGCATCGATCGCAAAACGCGGTGAATTTACCGCCGCCCCAGATACATCAGCTCCTTCAGCAGCGCGTCGGCCGTGCCGATCACGTGCGTGTTGGCGCGGAACCAAAGCGAGGCCGCCCGCAGCTCCAGCAGCTCGTGGGCGATGTCGGTGTTCGACAGCTCGCGGGCCCCGCCGATGATCGTCGTCCCCTGGCCGGGATCGAACGGCACCGGCAGCCCGGAATTCGCGCCCTCGGCCAGCAGGTTGGCGCCCTGGCGCGCCAGGCCCGAGGGGTTGGCGAATCTGGCCAGCGAAATCTGCGCGAGGTCGCGGGTGCCGCCGTCGTCGAAGTAGCCGCGGATGCGGCCGTCGCCGCCGATCGAGTAGGAGACGAGCCTGGCCGTCGTGCCGTCGGGCTTTTGCGCCCGCGCGTCCAGGTCGATGCGCAGCGGCGCCAGCTCCTGCCGCTGCAATTGAAAGTCGTCGTCCACGCCGTAGCCCACCACGCGCTGGCCGGAAGAATTCGTCAGCTCGCCGTTGGCGTTGAGGGTGAACCGGCCGTCGCGTGTGTAAAAACGCTGTCCGTCCGATCCCTCGACGACGAAGTAGCCCTCGCCCTGCAAGGCCAAGCTGGTGGGGCTTTCGTCCAGGACGATCGCCCCCTGGCTGTGGTCGGTCGCGACGCCCCCAACGGCCACGCCCAACAGCGGGGCCAGGTCGACGAACACGGGACTCGACGATTTGTAGCCGTCGGTGCGGGCGTTGGCGACGTTATTGGCGGCGTAGGCGACCGCGGTCTCGGCCGCCGTCAAGCCGCTCAGCCCCGCCTGCATTACCGAACCCAAGCCCATCCGAGAAACTTTGGGAGAGAGGTGATGCCCCGCAAAGAGCATCTGAAGTGTAGCTCACAAACGGGCGGCGCGCAGCGATCTTTGCGGGAGCGCCCTGCGTTCGAGAGGTCATTCGCAGATCATTGGGGGCCTAGCGGCCCGACCCATTCGGTCACGTACCCCAGAAATCCAAGGATCGAAGACCGGCTGCTCCACCAGGACGGTTGATACGGTAGCATCTGTGAAGTGATCGTCTGATAGTTTGCGATGGCAGCTATGATCGCAAGAGCGAGTGGGCCCGCGCCCCAGAAGCAGCGCGATGCAATCGGAGTGTTCCGAGGGTCAGACCAGTCAAGAAACAGCAAGCTGCCGGCGAAGAGGCCGAGAGCGGCGGCGCCTGAGATCAGAACGGCGCAGCCGACAAGGCGCCGAGACGACATGTCTCCGCCTCATTCTTTCTTGCCCCGGCGCGTTTTGGCGCGCGCTTTGACCGCCTTCCAGAACGCGTCGCGGGAGATCCCCTTGCCGGCCTTGATGCTCTGCCGGGACTTGTCGAGCAAGGCCCTGAATCGCGGGGAGCGCGCCAGGACAAGGCGTTCGAGATCGGCGTCGTCTTCCGGCGCCAGGAGCACCGCAACGGCCTTGCCGTTGCGCGTGATGACAACCGGTCCTTCCGCGGCGCACTGATCGAGGTACGCGCTCAAACGCGCCTTTACGTCTGCGAGCGGAGCGATCTTCATGTCTCGAATTCCTCTCCCCCAAAGTAAAGCCGGTTCCGATCCTTCACACCGATGGCCAGCACGAAAACGGTCCGTTGAACCCCATCGACCTCGTAAAACACGCGAAACCGATTCTGCGGCCCGCAGCGCAGCTCCCAGGTCGCGCCGTACGGCGCCGGCTGCTCGAGCGGCTTACGGTTGCGCGTGGCCGTTTCCGGCGTGTAGGCGAGCTGCTCGTCAATCGCTTCCTCAATGGCGCGATGGTGGCTGCGCGCGATCGTATCGAGGTGCTCCACGGCCTCGGGAGCGAATAACACGGCAAACTGTCTGCGGTTCGCCATTGACTAGAATTCTAGTCATTTCAGATCGACGGTCAACCGGACGCGCGCGCAAGCCGCTTCAGGGTCTGAATCTGCCCCGCGTGATAGACGTCGTGCAGGGCGATGCCGCGGATCAGCGCGGCGTTGGTCACACTCCGGGCGTTGAGACGGTAGGTAAGCTCCTCCGGACTGATCGCGGCGACCGCCGCCCGCAGCGTCGCGTGCATTTTTTCCAGGAGCGCGAGGTCCTTCTTCCACTGCGCTTCGCTGTAGGGGGCGCTGCGCTCGAACCAATTGGAACCTGCGAGCGGAAACGACCCGCGCTTCTCGCCGACAAGCCGCCGCCAGGCCACGTACTTCCAATACGCCGCGTGCAGGGCGATCTCGGCGATGTTCTTGCGCCCCTGGCCCGGCCGCCACAGGGCAAGCTTTGCGCTGACGCCGCGCAGCGACCCGCGCAGGTTCGGCCCGTGCCACGAACGGCGCGAATACGATTCGTCGATCAGCTTCAGCAAGACGTTCAGCTCTGCGGCGCTGTCGAGAGCGTGCTTCATCGTGTACCCGCGTGGCAACAGGTCGAAAGCGCCGCGCGGGCGAAGGCCCAGCCGGCCGGCGTCAATGTACCACGCCGCGCCTCTATCTCGAACGGGTGCGCCGTAGGACGGCCGTCGCGCACTCGACGGCCTGAAAAGGCCGTGCTACCAGCCACGCCGGACCGCTATCGGGTCTGACGGATCCTGATCGGCGGCAGGATCGACAGCGTGCTCAAGGCGCTTTGGCTGTCCTTGAGCCTGGCGATGGCGATTTCCAGATCGGCGAACTGCTTGAGCGTGCGTTCGCGGAACACGTCCAACCGCTCGTTGAGGACGTCGATCCGCCGCTCGTTGTCGGCCACCTTGTCGTTCAGCGCGAGGAGGCGATTGACCAGAAGCGAGTTGTCCTCGCCGGCCAGGCCCTCGATCAGGTCGTCCAGCTTTTCCGCGAAGCCGACGTCGGCCGCGGCAAAGAACTGCTCGACCGCGTCCGGATCGGCGGCGTACTTGTCCTTGAGGGCCTGCGTATCCAGCTCGAGCGTGCCGTCGTCTTTCAGCTCCACTCCCAGCTCGCCCAGCGACTGCAGCGTTCCCACGCCGAAGAACCGGCCGGAGAGGAAGTCGCCCAGGTCGGCTTCGAGCCGCAGGGCGGCCACGTCGCCCAAAAGCGGCCCGGCCACGTTCGTCTCGGCGTTGAAGGCCGTCGCCGTGGCCAGCTTCTCGCGGAGCGTGTTGTAGTTGTCGACCAGTGCCTGCACTCCCGCCACCAGGCTGATGTCGCTCGCGCTGACGGTGATCGTCACGGGCGTCGACGAGGCCTTGAGCACGTCCAGCTTCAGGCCCGGCACGATGCCCGTGAACGACGACGTCGCGGACGAGGCCAACACGCCGGGGAACGTGTTGCTGGGCGCGCCGACCAAGAGCAAGGCGTCCTGCGCCTTCACCGACTCGCTGAAAGAAAGCGACAGGGCCGAGGCGTCGATCAAGAGCCGGCCGGCCCTTCCGGTCTGCTCGCTGACGAGCGACAGCCGCAGCGGGTTGACGGCCGAGCCGTCGTTGAACGCGGCCGCCTGAACGCCCCGGTCGAGGTTGTTGATGGCCGTCACGAGGTCGCCGAGCGTGTCATCGGCGTCAAGGGTGATCGAGTAGGTCGTCGAGCCGTCGATGCCCTTGCCGGGCGCGCCGCCGATCGTCATCGAGACGGCCGATCCGAGGATGTTGAGATCGGCCGCCGTGTGGCCCCCGGATTCCTGCACCGTGAGCGTTCCCGATCCGCCGGCCGTGTCGATGAGCAGCAGGCCGTCGCCGGAGTCGTCGATCCGCACGTCGACGCCGGAGACCACGTCCTTGATTTTCTCGATCACGTCGCCGACGGTCGTGATGCTGGCCGCACTGATATCGACGGTAAAGGTCGCACCGGTCGAGGAAACGACGCGGAACTTGCCCTTGCGCACGCCCGCCCCACCGTTGAGCGACGATAGCAACGTGCTCTCGCTCATCGACTGCCGCTTGAGGTTGCCGCTGTTGACGCTGGTCACGGCGGCATTCACCGCGATTTGCAGCTTATCGGCCGTGTTCGTGGCGTCGCCGTTGGCCACAATCAAGTTGCTGGCCATCGCGCCGGTGGTGTCCTTCAGAAGGATGCCGTTCCGGGCGGCGTTGATCGAGGCGTCGATGCCGATGGGGGCGGCGTTGATGGCGGCCACCACGTCGTCAATCGTTTCGGCCCCGGCCAGGTTCACGGCCGCGGTCAACCCGGCGCGGTCCGTGAGATTGAGGTTTCCGAGCGTCCCCAGGCCGGTGCCGCCCGACAGGCTCGCCAGCAGCGAAGTCTTCAGGCCGGACAAGAGGCGCCGGCCGGTAATCACGCCTCCGGACGCGGTAGTGGTCAATCCGAGGTCGGCCGGCGCGCCGGAGCCAAAGGGCGACGTGACCTGGAACGTCCCACCGCTGTTGGTCGTCAGGTCCGTGAGCACGATCCGCTCGCCGGAAGCGTCCAACTCGGCCTTGAGCCGCGACGGAGCGGACGTGTTGAGCGTGTTCAAGATGTCGGCCAGCGTCGTCTCGTTGGGAATCGTCGTCGGTAAGGCCGTCGTGGCCGCGTCGGTCACGGCGATCACACCCGTGCCGGTCCCGCCGGTCGGCAGCGACGCGCGGAAAAAGTCGTTGGCCGTGGCGTCGTTGTTCAGCGCAGTGACAATGTTGTTGGCCGTCGTATTGCCGGCGTCGATGCGGAACGTGAGCTTCTTGGTGACCGAATCATACGTGACGGTCTCGTTCCCTTGGGTGACACCGGCGTCGTCGATGAACTCGACAACGACGCCGGCCAGCGCGGCCCCCGCATCCACCGCCGTGAACGTCACCTGGGCGTTGATGCCGTTGGCGGCGGTCGTCGTGGCCCGCGCGTGGAGCGTCAGGCTGTCCACCGGCTTGAAGTCGATGAACACGCTGGAGCCGTCGCGGAACTCGACCTTCAGGTCCGCCAGCGACTCGTGGATCGAGACGCCGTTGCCGCTGTTGAGGTGAGTGAGGTTCAGCGCGTTGAAGAGGCGCAGCACGTCCGTCCCGTCGGCCTGGCTGGCGGCCACGTTGATGCCCGAAAGGCCCAGCGAGGCGGCCGTCGTGCCGCCGCCGACCTCCTGCACCTTCAGATTCGACGCCGCTTGGCCCGTGTTGTCGATGAGCCGCAGCTTGTCGCCGGCGGCCACGGCCGTGACGTTGACCGTCGCGTTGGTGTTGATCGCTTCCAGGACGTCGTCGACAGTCCGTACGTAGCGCAGGTCGATCTCGGAGCTGGCGCCGCTGCGGTCGGTGATGCGAATCTTGCCGCGCTGGACCCCCGCGCCGCTGTTGAAGAGGTCCAGGCTGATGTCCTCGTCGATCTCGCCGCCGAAGCGGAACGAAAGCGTGCCCGCCCCCACGGGCGCCGTGTCGCTCGCCACGCCCGAGCTGAAAAGCTGGTGGGCAGAGGCCGCCCGCAGCGGCGTAAACTGCATCGAGGTGAGCGCCGGCGTCCCCGTCACCGAAACCGACAAGGCGGTCGCGTCGCTGCTGGCGGCCGTGCGCTGCGTGAACAGCTCTGTCTTGGTCAGGTTTCGTGCGGTGAATTGGACGGCCAGGATCGAGGCCGTCAGCTCGGTGATGGCCGTCTGCTGGCTGCGCAGCGTGGCGGTGCGCTGGACGAGCACGTCGCGCGGCCGGGCCTCGATCGCCGCCAGTTGATTGACGATGTCGGCGATCGGCAGGCCGGTGATCAGGCCGATGTTGCTGGTGATCCTGCCCATACGTTTCGCCTGGGGCCGGCGAAGGTTGGAGTCCCGCCTTCAGGCGGTCCCGAGAACCGCCTTCGGGCAACTATAGGACGCGCGACGATCGGTCGTCTCCGCGCCGCCTTGCGCGACGGCTCGTCCGCAAAATCGGCGCAAACGTCAGACTCGCTGCGACCGGCGCTTGAGGCGCTTTCGCCAGAGTCTCGCAAGCAGGCGCGAACCGGGCGCCGACTCAGGGCCTCCGCCTGCCGGAACATCGACACCACAGGCGAGAGGGTTTTACAGAAAAGCGCCGTGAGTAGTCGCGCCTGTTCGTAGTGACCGGATGAATCCGGCCACTACCAACGGCGGACTCGCTACGGCGCCGAGACGACGGCCGTTTGAGCGCGGCCAGCCTGTTCGACGCGGGCGGCCGCCTGCGACGTGTCGATGTCAAGCTGAATGGTCACGCGCCACTGGCCCGTAGCGTCAGGCGTGACGATCCAGTGCGGCACGACGGCAACCGACTGGTGTACCAACTCGAAGCCCCCCTCCGATTGGCTGACGGTCTCGACGGGGAAGGCCCAGACGCCGCTTTGGCGCGAGAACTTCAGCCCCACGTCGATCCCCAGCCACTGATCGACAAGGTTCAGGTCCACGGCATTTGCCAGGTCGAGCCACGTGCCGAGCTGCCCCAGCCGCCCGCGCACCGTGTCGTAGAAATACCGGTCGTCGGCCCCGGCCGGCAGCCCGGCGAAGTTCAGCTCGACGGCGAAATGCAGCGGCTCTTGCGGCAAGTCCTCGAGGGCGTAAGCAACTTGCAGCTTCGAGCCGCCTGCTTCCAGGACGACGGCCTTCGTGATGCGGACCGCGCGCTCGCCGACGCTGCCGGCGCGAGACAGCACCGCCTGGGCCCGGTCGGGCGCCCGCCGGACGCGGGCCTCGTAGACCCCGCGGATGAAATCGCCTCGCTCGGGGGCGTCGCCGCGGGCGACGGCCGCCAGCGTCACGTCGTTGTCATAGAAGTGATCCAGCAGGCTCTTGCGAGGATAAGCGTCGTACTGCAAGCGCTCGTCCAGACCGGGCTGCTTGAAGACGATCCGCTCGTGGATGCTGGCCACCTCGCCGCGGGCCTGCTGAGCGCCGGCCAGCACCTTGCGGTGGTAGGCTTCGGGCCGCCGGGCGAGCGTCGCCAACAGGTTGTGACGGATCGCCCGCACGTCCAGCTCATACAGCTCGCCGCCTTCCCGCGGCGAAAGGAAAGCCAGCAGCTTGTCGTTGGCCAGCAGGATTTCCTTGCGGGCGTCGAGGTTGAAGTCGGCGAAGCGGTCCTCGACGAACGGGGACTGGCGGACGGCGGCCTCCTCCAGCAAGTTGTCGGCCGCGATCAAGTGCTGGTAGACGGCGTTGCGGAGGTGCGGCAGGTAGATGCCGCCGAAGGCCCCGTGCCAGTACGCACAGTTGCACTGCCCGCGGTACAGCTCCATCCGCGCCTGCTCGAGCAGCTCCGCATCGACCTGGCCCGACTGCGAAAGCTCCTGCACGCGCTGGCTCACCTGAAGCATGCGGCAGTACATTTCGTTGGCTTCGGGGTACTTGACCTTGTAGTTGCGCCAGTTGCCGCCGCGAACGAACTGGGAAATGGCCGGCCAGCGCGGGTCGTGCTCCAATTCGTGCCGCACGCGCTCGTACTCGGAAAGCCGCTCGACCGGCAGCACCCACTCGGTCATCTCCCGGTAGCTACAATCGGGCAGGTAGACCTTTCCGGCCGGCGGGACGTTGTCGATCGCCTCGGCCAGCGTCGTCACCTGAATCCACTCGCGGTTGGCCGACAGCGCGTCGAAAAACCGCGCCAGCCAGCCGTCGTCGTAGACGTGCTTCTTCGTCTCGGGCCAGGTGCCGAATTTCTCGCCGTCGTCGCCGAACACGATCACCGCGCTCTGGCGGCGCTCGGCGATCTGACGAAGGCAGTCGATCGTCTGGTCGGGATCGGCAAAGGGCATCGTGTAGCGGAGCCGCTCGCTGCCGGGAAAGACCGACAAAAGTTGTCCGTTGTCCTCCGTGATGAAGTAGCCGGTCAGGTCGTCGGTCGTGAGCCCGGCCGCCTTGAAATGGAAGTCGTCCAGCACTGTGTACTGCATTCCGGCCGTGGCCAGGTCGGAGACGAGCGACTGTTCCCAGACGCGCTCGGGGATCCACAGGCCGCGAATCTCCGCGCCCAGCCTGCGCCTGAGCCAATCGCTGTAGGCGCGGACCTGCCCGACGCGGTCCTGGGGCGGCACCATCGTCAGGATCGGCTCATAAAAGGCCCCACCGAGGATCTCCAACCGGTCCTGGTGTACCAGGTCGGCGAGGCGGTCCAGGTAATCCGGATGATGGCGGTCGAGCCACTCGGCCAGCGGCCCGCTCACGTGCAGCGAGAGCTTGATGCCGGCGTAGCGCTCGAAGACATCCAGGAAGGGCCGGTAGCTGTCGTCGTAGGCCTGCTGAAATACGCCGTCGAAGTTGCCAACCGGCTGGTGATTGTGGATCGCCAGGGCAAAGCGGATCGTATGGGGCATGTTCGTTCCGTCCTTGGGACGCACGGCGCGGACAACCTGGCGGCGTTTCTTGAATCAGGCCGTTCTTGCCGGGTCCTTTGCTCCTCGAATTGTTACGAATGCGGCCGGGATGGCAATGGCAGTCGCGCTTTCTTTTGCGAGGCAAGGCCCGCGGTCAAATCGCCACTTCCTGTCGACGCTGGGCCAGCGTGCGCGTGTAGACGTCGATGTACTTTTGGGCACTACGCCGCCAGGAGGAGTCGCGGGACATACCTGCCGTCACAAGCGACCGCCACGTTCGTGCGTCCTGCCGGTACATTGTGCAGGCCCGCTTGAGCGCCTGGGCGATCGACGTCACGCTGTCGTCCGGGAAGAGAAACCCCGTGGCCGTTCCTTCCGCAAGTGCCGCGGGCGCGGCATCGGCGATGGTGTCGATCAGCCCCCCGGTCGCTCGGGCGACGGGGACCGCGCCGTAGCGCATCGCACAAAGCTGCAACTGGCCGCACGGCTCGCAGCGGCTGGGGAGCAAGAGCAGGTCGCTTCCGGCCAGGACGCGGTGCAGCAGATCCGGTGCGGCGTTGCGAACGGCGACGCGCTGGGCGTGTTGCTGGGCCAGCTCGTCGAACTGACGACCATATTGTCCCACGGCGGACGGAACGATCGCCCACTGCACGTCGAAGCTCTCGCACCACTGCGCAATTAGCGCCGCGGCCAGGTCGCTGCCGGCTTCCTTGGACATCGGGCCGGCCAGGGCGACAAGGGGCACGTCGGCCCGCGCCGGCAACCCCAGCTCGGGCTGCACCGCGGCCTTGCACCGCTCCTTACCCGACGGGTCGTCCGCCGAAAAGCCGGCGGGCAAGTGGGGCGACGTTTTCGGGTCCCAGAGCCGATCGTCGATTCCATGGCAGATGCCCGCCAGCACGTCGCGGCGATGACGGAACACACCTTCCAACCCACAACCCAACGGCGCCGACTGGATTTCCTGCGCGTACGTCGGACTGACGGTGGTCACGGCGTCGGCAAACACAATGCCCGTCTTCAAGAGGCTGAGGTTGCCGAAGAACTCCATTTGCTGCCAGTTGAAGTATTTCCAGTCCAGGCCGGTGAGCAGCATGTCCCAGTGCCAGAAGTTCCCCTGCATCGCGGCGTGGTGCACGGTGAAAAGGGACACGATCTGCCCATAACCCGGCAAATGGCGGAATTCCGCCGCCAGATAGGCCGGCATCAGGCCGGCCGGCCAGTCGTGGGCGTGCAGCACATCGACTTCCGGCTCCAGATGCGGCAGCGCCTGCATCGCGGCGCGGCAAAAGAACGTGAACCGCTCGCAGTTGTCCTTGTAGTCCCGGCCGTCGCGATCGAGGTACAGCCCCGGTCGGTTGAAGTAGTCGTCTTGCTCGATGAGGTAAACGGGCACATCGGCCTGCGGGAGCCGGCTGCGGAGCAGGCGCCCCGTCACATTCTTGCTGCCGATCGCGACAGACAACTCTGCCTCGGTCCGCGCGATTTCCAGACCCGATTCGAGTGCCGAGCGAAAGGCTGGCATGACGATGCTGGCATGGTGCCCGGCGCGGTGAAGTTCCGTGGCCAAGCTGGCGCAGACGTCGCCCAGAATCCCGGTTTGAGCCAGAGGGGCCGCCTCGGCCGTCGCGAGAACTACATGCACGTCAGCACCCTGTCGCCAAGCTCGGAAACCGTTTCTTGATCTACGACGGGAAGTGTAGCATTTCTTCGCAAGTGACAGCGCAGTTTCGGTTTAGGTCGTGCTGCCGCAAGGATTCCGCGACCGCACCTTCTTCGCCAATTCCTTTCATCGGAACCCAAAGGCAACGTCAATCACCTTTTACAGTGTCGGTGGCGGGTGGTGTTCGTCGCGGGAGTCGCCGCCTTTGCACGGTCGTCGTTGGATGGGCAATGAACTTTGCCGCGTCAGAAGGCACCAAACTCACAAGGAGAAATAATTTACGATTCAAAAGGCGGGCTGGTTGGTCAGGCCCGGCCGAAACGATTACAATGGTCGGGCGCCAGCAGCCGTCTCGCGCCGCGAGACGCCGCCCTCGGGCCAAGGGTTCGCGTGACAGCAAGCCAGGGACTTGGGAGTTTGCCGTGGGCCGGGTCGACGTGGAACAAGCGATGCGACAGCACTTCGCGCGGCTCCATCGGGCTGCGCTGGTGCTGACCGGCAGTCCCTGGGACGCCGACGACCTGGCGCAGGAGACGTTCCTCGTCCTGGCCCGCCATCCCGATCAGTACGAGGGCCGTAGCGAGCTTTACACCTGGCTGTACGGCATCCTTTTGAACCTGGAGCGCCGCCGGCGCCGCCGCGACAACATGCGGAGGTGGAAGCTGCGCGTGCTGTGGAACAACGAAGGCTGCGAGCGGACGCTCCCCGCCGCCGAAACGGCCATCGAAGTCTCCGAATGGAAGAAGAGCCTCTGGGCCGAGGTGGCCAAACTACCCGACGGCCAGCGGCAGGCGCTCGTCTTGCGTTTCAGCGAGCACCTGCGGTACGACGAAATCGCCCTCGTGCTTTCGTGCCCTTTGGGAACGGTGAAGTCGCGAATTTTCCACGGCTTGGCGGCGCTCCGCGAGAAGCTGGCCGGCTGTGACGACGAAGCGATGGGAACGATTCCCGACAACGCCTGGGAGGACGTTTCGCGTGCCGTTTGAACCGCGGATTTTCGGCGAGTGGCCGGCGGACGACGGAGAAAAGCTCCGTCGCGACCGGTTCGCCGTCCGCGCACGACTCTCACCGCCTGCGCCGCAACCGCGCGACACGACGGCCGACTCCATGAGCGAAGATCAACTGCCCGACGATCTGGCGGAGCTGGCGCAGCAACTTGGCGACGCGTCCCGGCTGCTGTGCGAGAAGTACCCGGCCAGTGCCCCCCAACGCGCCGTCGAGTCCGTTCGTGCGGCTGCTCGGCGTCGGCCGGGCCGGTTTGCGCGATTGCGAATTGCGGCCGCGGCGGCCGCCGTCGTCATCGGGCTGTCGATGGCCGTCGAGGTCGCCTATCGCGCCGGGCGCAACAGCGGAGAATCGGGGACGCCGGTAGCGCCCGCCGTGGCGGCCCACACCAACCATTCGACCGGCTCGCCAGGTGCATCGGCCGTTGACGATACCGTCCAAGGCGCCGTCGTGCCCGTCAGCCTGCCGGCGGCGGTGTTTTCGAACCTATCCGGGGCCGAGCAAGAGGGCGTGCTCGATCTGATGAAGGACGTTCCGCTCCGCGTCGAAATCTGACGTCGGCCGGCAACGTCGCTGCGCTGGATCTTTGTGCTGAGGCGGAAGATGATGACGTTGCGTCGCTCGATCGCGGCCGTCCTCTCGATTCTGGGCCTTTGCGGCCTGGCGCGGGCGCAAGAGGTCGACGGCGAGAAGATCAGCCAGAAGCTCTTTGCCGCCACGGTGACGGTGCGCGTCTCCGGGATCGAAATCGGCCGCGACGCCGATCCGAGCAAGGCGGCTCCGGCAGACGCGCCTGGCAAGGAAAGAACGCCCTCACAAAAAATCATCGTCCAGTCGGGCGTCCTCTTGGGGCAGGGCATGCTGGTCACGTTCAGCCAGTATCCGCCCAGCGCGCAGTTCCGCGTCACGCTCCCGGACGGCGGCCAGGCCGAGGCGCAGGTGCGGGTGATCGACCTGTACTCCGGCCTGAGCCTGCTTCAGATCGATACGAAAAAGACCGCGGGACTGGAACCGGCCGAGTCGATGCCCTCGGTCGGCGCCGCGATCCTGACGGCTGCGGCCTCGGGCCTCGAGAAGCCTGCCGTCTCCAAGGGCATCCTGGGCGGCGTGGACCGCACGCTGTCGGGAACGCACCTGCCGCCGCTCTTGCAATGCGACGTCCGCACCACGGACACCTCCAGCGGCGCCGCCGTGGTCGATCGCGCTGGCCGGCTGGTGGGCATCGTGGCCGTGACCGCCACGACCGATCGCAACCAGTGGACCTACGCCGTGCCGGTCGGGCACGTGCAGCGCCTGCTCCGCGCCAAGAGCGACGGCAAGCTGGTGGTGCTCAATCAGCAACGGCCGATGGTCGGGCTGACGCTGGTGGCCGGCGAAAAGGAAGGGCAGGTCACGGTCGAGCGCGTCGTCGCCGGCGGCCCAGCGGAAAAGGCGGGCGTCCGCGTGAACGACGAAGTGCTGGAAGTGGACGGCCTCAAGATCCGCGCCGTGTACCAGTTCCAGGCCCTGGTGATGAAGAAGCAGCCCGGCGACCGGATCGAGCTCGTGATGCGCCGCGCCGGCGCGGACAGCAAAGTGGCGGTCACGCTGGGCGGCGGGGCGATCGTCGACCCGACCGACCTGATCCTGAAGGACGGGCAGCTCCTGGTGCGGAGCCTGAAGATTGAGCGGCCGGAATCGCGCAACCTGGCGGCCGGCGAACCGCAAGCCGCGGACCGGGACGAGCTGACGCTCTTGCAAACGCAAGTCAATCGCTTCGCCACGTTCATCGAGAAGCTGCGGCAGGACCTGCGCTCGCGCGACGAGGAAATCGCCAAGCTCAAGGCGCGGATCGAGGCGCTGGAGAAGGAACGGAAGGCGCAGCCGTAGCGCCGTCACTTCACGACGATCGTTGCTTGGCGACCGCGACCGGCTGTTTTGGGATCTCAGGGATCCGCTGGGCCCGTGCTCTGCCTCTCACAATGCAGCGACTTCTTCAATTTGAGAACGGATCCCGCACGGAAGTCCGACCCTTCCGAGCCCAGTTGCTCAAGTGGGTCGGCAGCAAGCAACGGTTCGCGCATGAAATTGTGTCGTTCTTTCCCGCGCGGTTTGAGCGCTACTTTGAGCCGTTTCTGGGCAGCGGCGCCGTGCTTGGAACTTTGGCCCCCGCGCGGGCGGTTGCGTCCGACGCTTTTCAGCCACTGATGGAGATTTGGCAGACGCTCCACGCCGATGCGGAAATGCTGAAGCGGTGGTACAAAGACCGCTGGCATACGTTCGCAAACGGCGACAAGGTGGAGGCGTACGAACGGATCAAGGCCCGGTACAACGACGCCGCAAATGCGGCCGATTTGTTGTTTCTCTGCCGCTCGTGCTACGGGGGAGTCGTTCGCTTCCGCATGGCCGACGGCTTCATGTCGACCCCTTGTGGCGCGCACTCGCCGATCTCGCCGGCCGCATTCTCAAAACGAGTCGATGACTGGCATCGGCGCACCAAGGGCGCCGAGTTTTGCGTGATGGACTACACCGAGGCGATGAAGGCGGCGCGGCGCGGCGACCTTGTCTATTGCGACCCGCCGTACAAGGAGACACAAAGCATCCTGTACGGCGCCCAGCGATTTCGCCTGGAGGAGCTTTTCGAGGCCATCGCACAGTGCAAGGCGCGAGGCGTATTTGTGGCGCTGAGCATCGACGGCACAAAGCGGTCCGGGAATCGCGTGTGCAATGTCCGCATCCCCCCGCGCCTGTTTGAGCGCGAAGTGTTCGTCACCTGCGGGAGGTCCATGTTGCGGAGGTTTCAGATGGGAGGCAAGACGCTGGAGGGAGAGGTCGTAGCGGACCGACTTCTGCTCACGTACTAGCGACCGCAACAAGGACGTGCGTTTGCCGAAGGCAGAAACACCACAGGCCTCACGAACGAGGCTGAAAAATGCCGACGACACGAAAAATCCGTCTCGGCTTCATCGGCGCCGGGTGGTGGGCCGCCAGCAACCACATGCCGCTCCTGGCGGCGCGCGACGACGTCGAAATGGCCGGCGTCTGCCGCCTCGGCAAGGACGAACTCAGGCAGGTCCAGGAGCGGTTTGGCTTCCGCTTCGCCACCGAGGATTATCGCGAGCTGCTTGCGCGCTGCGAGCTGGACGCCGTCGTCGTCTCCTCGCCCCACACGCTCCACCATGAGCACGCCAAAGCGGCCCTGGAGCGCGGCCTCCACGTGATGTGCGAAAAGCCCTTTGCCACCCGCGCCGCGCACGCCCGCGAATTGGTCGCCCTGGCAAAGCAAAAGAACGTCCACCTCCTCATCCCCTACGGCTGGCACTATCACCCCTTCATCCAGGAAGCCCGGCGCCTCATGCAGCGCGGGGCGGTGGGCACGGTCGAATACGTGCTCTGCCACATGGCCTCGCCGATCCGGGCGCTCCTCTCCGGCCAGCCGATGAAGGTGGACGAGGTCAGCGGCCAGTCGGGAAAGAACCTCTTCGAGCCGGACAGCGCCACCTGGGCCGATCCCCAGGTCGCTGGCGGCGGCTACGGCCACGCGCAGATTTCGCACTCGTCGGGCATGCTGTTCTGGCTGACGGGACTGGCGGCGCAAAGCGTCTACTGCCTGATGTCCGCGCCGGGGGCGCGCGTCGATCTCTACGACGCGATTTCCGTGCGGCTCGAGGGCGGGCCGATCGGCACGATCAGCGGCGCAGGCACGGTCCCGGCGGACCAAGCGTTTCAGGTCGACTTGCGCATCTTCGGCAGCGAGGGGATGCTGCTCGTCGATTGCGAGCGGGCCAGGACGCACCTTCGCAGGCACGACGGCCAGCACGTGACGGTCGACGTCGATCCCTCGGCCGGCGGCTACAATTGCTCCGGCCCGCCGCACAACTTCATCGACCTCATCGCCGGCAAGACCGACGTCAACTGGTCGCCCGGCGAGCCGGCCATGCGGTCGGTCGAGCTCCTGGACGCGGCCTATCGTTCGGCGGCGTCGGGGAAGGTCGAGACGGTGTGACGCGCCGGGCGCCTGCGGTCCCAGCGGCAGTTTTTCACGCTCCCGCCGCCGGTTTGCCGGGACGGCCGTTTTGCATCCAGGGGACGTTGGCGCGCAGGATGGCCTTGGGTCCGAGGATGGCCGGGCGCTGATCGTACTTGAGCTCCCGCACGAGCCGATTGCCGGTTTCCTTGACCAGGTCCTCAAACGAGATCTTCTTGCGTCGCCTGAGAATGTCGGCCAGTGAGTAGGTGAACGCGCCGTAGCTCGTCACGCCGTGCCGGTACTCGTAGGCGTACTGGTCTTCCTGGCAGGCCTCGAGGATCACCGGCAGGTACGGCCCGACGGCCCTCTCGCCGCTGCGCCGCTTGTATTGGGCGTAGCTCGTCCGCGTCATGCCGCGAAGCTGCATCGCCCGGCCCAGCCTGAGCACCGAACCCGACGCGCCGGTGAACTGGCGTTGCACCTTTGCGACGTCGGAGAACTCCCGATTGAGCTTGGGCAGGTCGCGCGGGACCCACATGTTCAGGTCCGGCCGCCACTTCAGCGCGCGGTGGCGAACGTCGTCCGGCGGCGTCAGGCCGCGGATTTTCGGGCCCCCGTCGCGGTGGATGCCGCCGGAATGGCAGCAGTCGAAGACCATCACCAGCCGCGTGTCGTAGGGAAGCTGGCTGTACAGTCCGTAGATCTGGTCGTCCGCCACCGAAGTTTCCTTCGACCAGTCGAAGTCGAACGGGACGAGGGTCTCGTCGGTGCGGTCGACTTCGCCCTCCGCGTTGTACGCCGGCACCTGGGCCCCGTGGCCGCTGTAAAAAAAGAACAGCGTGTCGCCGGGGGCGGCGCCGTCGACGAGCCAGCTCATGCGATCGAGGATTCCCTTGGCCGTCGCGCGGTCGTCCAGCACGACGCGAATCTGGTCCGGTCCAAAGCCGCACTCCTGGATCACGGAGCTCATCAGGAAGACGTCGTTGACGCAGCCGGCCAGCCGGTTGCCGGGGTCGGGATAGTCGTTGATGCCGACCAGGAGCGCCCGCTGGCGCCCCGTGCGGACGCGTCCCCGCGCCCTGCGCCGCCGCCTTTCCGCGTCTTCTGCGCGGACCGCGCCGACGGACACCTGTGACGCGAAACGGGACATCGCCGCCCGCCGGAGCGTCCGCGCCGAAGTTCCTGCAACCCGGGCCGATTCCATCGCCAGCGGCTGCCACAGCGTGCCCACCGTCGCGGGATGCTTCAGGTACTCGATGGCGTCGTGGTCGGCGAAGCCCTCGATGTCGAAGTACGTGTCCAGTTGCAGGAACTTCGGCTCGCCGGGGAGACGGACCGGCGCAGTGAAAACGTCGTCCTCGGAATTGTAAAGGTGATACCAGCTTTCCGCCGGCGGCATGACGATCCGGCCGGGCGTGAGGTTCCTCGTGACGAACGCGTTGCCGAGCTGCGAACCCAGCGTGACGTAGATCACCTTGCTTTGTAGGTGCCTCTGCAGCGCCACGTTGCGCGCGATCTCCGGACTCGTGATCGCGTCGTACGAAATGAGCGATCCCAAGCTGTGGGCCAGGATCAGGTCGGGCCTGCGGCCGTCAATCTCCGCCAGCAGCCGCCGGCGGACCTCGCTGCGAAACTGCTTGTTTTCGACCCAGGCGACGACGTAACCCGCGTACCAGCGAAGGTAGTACTGCGCGCTGTCCAGCGGCCCGCGGGCCACGGCCCGCCGCCCCAACAGCCAATCGACGCCGCTCACGATCCCGCTGCCGGCCAGCTTGCCGAACGCCTTCAAGGACTCCCACGGCGAAATTGTGATCCGGGCGAAAATGTCGTCGTAGCGAAACGGAATGAAATCGACGGCAGGACCGGGAGCAGGGCCGAGCGATTGCTCGACGACCGCCTTCCACCGCCTGTCCCAGGGATCGTTGCGGTGGTCGCCCAGTCCGTGGATGCCCATGATTTTCAGCGTTGCCATGGATGAATTCCCGGTTGCAAAGGAGCTTCCGCGCCGCCCCAACGGACGGTGGCGCAGAGTGTCGCGGAACAACCTCTTTGTCGTATTCCCCGTGCGGGAGCGGACAAGAAATCTACAGATTTCGCCGGATTGGGCCGGCCATGAGGCCGGCGAAAGAAAACGCCGCGGGCCTTCCAGCGTGTTGTGCCAGCCCGTCTCGGCGGCGTAGTAGTCGTCGGCGGCGGGCTCGGCCGGAATGCCGCACTGGGCGATGTGCAAGACGGAACCACAGCCACAAGGCTCGATGAGCCACTCGGTTGTGATATCGGCCTGGAAGGGGAGCGGCCCGCCCTTGGCGAAGTAATCAAAGTCGGCAAAGACCAGCCGGCCGCCGTCTTGGCGGCGGCCAAAACCGCCGCGGGGGATCGTAGACGCGCAGCGTGGCGGCGGCGACGTAGTCGGGCGCGTCCTCCACCTCGGCCCAGGCGGCGGCTCAAGTGGCGCCTTGCCGCGGAACGACGATCACGCGCGAAGGACCCCACCACTCTCGAACGGCGCTGGGCGTGATCAGTGCCGCAAAGACCCGTTCGGGCGGCTGCGGCACTTTGACGGAGTGTCGGTGGTCGTGCGTCGGCACGGGCGGACCTGACGGGTCAGGGCCGATCGGGGGCTAATCGCTCTCCTTTTCCTCCTCCCAGTCCTCGTCGTCCTCGTCGTCGTCGAGGTCGTCCTCGTCGTCGTCCCAGTCCTCGTCCTCGTCCTCGTCCTCATCGAGGTCTTCGTCCAGGTCGTCGTCTTCGACTTCCTCCCACTCGCTCTCCTCGAGGTCGTCGTCGTCTTCGTCCTCTTCGTCGTCCTCCTCGTCGATGTCCGCTTCCAGGTCGTCGTCGTCTTCCTTGGCGGCGCGGATGGGCGGACTTCCTCCGTGAAGCACGTCCGCGGACAGCCCTTGCGTAACGGGATCGAAAAGGCCTGTGCGGCCCTGGTGTTCGTCGAGGGCCGACTCGGCAAACATGACGGTCTTCACAGGGAACTCCTCATGCGAAACTTCTGGGGAACCAACCGTACTTTGCACTGTGTTTCCGGGCGCGCCAAGGCCCACCCCGGGCGCGTTTGAAGGCGGATGCAAGATAGCCGGTTTGGGCAGATCGTCCAAGCTGCGGAGGCCGAATAACTGCAAGAATTTCCGCGTCGTGCCGTAGAGGAACGGCCGGCCCAATTCCCTCGACCGCCCCACGATGCGCACCAGGTCGCGCTCCAGCAATTGCCGGAGCATCTCGCCGCACTGAACCCCGCGGACGGACTCCAGTTCCGCCCGCAGCACCGGTTGACGATACGCGATGATCGTCAAAGTTTCCAGGGCCGGCTGCGACAGCCGCAAAAGGCCGGGCGCGCTCAGCCGCCGGAGCCAGCGGGCGAAAACCGGGCGCGTGAACAACTGAAATCCACCGGCGACCTCATCCACGAAACATGCCGACCCGTCGGTTTGGTAGAGTTCGTTGAGCCGGCGGACCAAAGTGCGGGCCTGCGTGCCATCCGCCAGATTGGCCAGCTCGGCGAGCTTGCGGCTGGAGAGCGGCGCGCCGGCGATGAAGAGCAGGGCCTCCAGTCGCGCCAGAGCGGCGTCGCGCATGGTTGCCGGCGATGGTTTTGCCGCGGCCGCCGTCGGGCGTTCTGCTCCGTCGACGTCCAGCAGCGGCGCTTTGCCGTTATCCGTGCTGCGGGAGCGCAGAACGGACGCTTTCCGCCGGCTGGACTCCGCCAGTCCGGTGGTGCGAGGCTTCGCCGCCTCGCCGCCGCGGCCCGGCCGGCGCTTCCACAGCAGCCAGCGGCCGGCCGAGATTCGCTTCCGTTTCGCCGTCACGACGGTAGTCTCCTCTGGGAAATGGACGGAGCCAAGGTCGATGGAAGACTGCGTCCCTGCCGCTTCAGACGCGCACTGTTTGCGATGAGAAATGCCTGATTGCCCACGCCAACCAAGTCTGCCAGCCGCCGGTCCGCCGCTACGCTACCTACTCTCAAAATGAGCAGAAAGAACGGCACGTGGCAAGGGCGGTTTGAGGCCCCGCAATAGACCCGCCGGCCAGCCTTATGGCCGTCGCCGGCCCGCAGGTTGTCTTTCTTCATCGTCCCATGTTTCGCCCTGCGACGCCTGACGGACGACCGGCCGATCCTCGAATACCCAGCCTACGTGGCGGGGCAGCTTCGTTCGCAGGGGTGGACGATGCCGCTGCGGCCGGTGTTCAGCCATTCGGACCAGGACATGCGGCTGAAGGCCGGGAAATAATCCTGTAGGACGGCCCTTCCGGGCCATTGCGCACGTGACGGCCTGGAAAGGCCGTCCTACCGCAAATCCCACGCTCCGGGCTCGCGCGCTAGCCTCCAATCGTCGCCCCGCCTGCACGAGGCCTGCCACGAGGCCTGCCACAAGGCCGGTGGAGGCGGAGCGCCGTTCATCCTTGTCGCCATGCAAGCCCTAGCGTAATGTCGTGACGTTCACATCGGCAAACCACGCATCAGGCGGCGGCGATGGGCGCGGAATACTGGCGCGGCAAGGTGGCCCTCGTGACCGGTGGATCGGCCGGCCTGGGAAAGGCGCTGGCCGCGGCGCTGGTCGAGCGCGGCGCGAAAGTCGTGATTGCCGCCCGAACGCCCGGGCCGCTCGAAGCAGCCGCCCACGAGCTGCGCTCGCGCGGGGGCGACGTCCTGGCCGTCCCGGCCGACGTCACCGACGACGCCCAGGTGGCGGCCCTCCTCGCGCGCGTGAAAGAGCGGCACGGCGGTTTGGACTTGCTCGTCAACAACGCGGGAGCGTCGGCGCGCCAAAAAGTCCTGGACACTTCCGCCGAGCAGTTCCGCGAGATGCTCGACCTCAACTTCCTGTCGGCCGTGCGCTGCACGCGGGCCGCGGCGCCGCTGCTTGTCGAGCGCAAGGGGCATCTCGTGAACATCGGCTCGCTGGCGTCGAAAGCCGCCCCGCGGTTTTTGGGAGCCTATCCCGCGTCGAAGTTCGCCCTGGCCGCGTACTCGCAGCAGCTTCGACTGGAGCTGGGCCCGCAGGGGCTGCACGTGCTGCTCGTCTGCCCCGGCCCGATCCGCCGCGACGAAGTGCGGACCTACGGGGCGGAAAAAGACGCCGGCATTCCCGACCAGGCCAGAAAGCCCGGCGGCGGGGCGAAGATGAAAGCGATCGCGCCGGAGGTGCTGGCGGCGAAAATCCTACGGGCCTGCGAGAAACGAAAGCCCGAACTCGTCATCCCATGGAAAGCGCGGCTGCTGTTTGCGATTGCGCAGGTGTGTCCGGGATTCGGGGATTGGCTGCTGCGAAAAATGACGGCGTGAAGCGAGACCGCGCCTAAAACGTTTGCAATTCAACCGGGACGTGGGCACCTTCGCGCCGTTGCTTTGGGGAGAGGTGGTTGAGGCGCTCGAAGCCGATGACGCGGCCGCGCCGGTCCTTTACGAGCACGACGTCGTCGTCGATCTCCTCGCAGAAAGCTTCCTTCTTCGGGTTGTCGAACCAGACACTGAGGGTGTTACCCGCGCGGTCGTAGTACAGCCTCACTTTGTCCACAGTTCCCCTCCTTCCTTGATGACTTTCGTGAAATACGCAGTGATCACAATCCGCTGCCGAGGATTGGCGCCGCCGACCACAACGCACAAATAGCCGCCATTGATACGCCGATAGTGCAAGTGCACACTGCCGTCCTTCTGACTCACGCGAATGACCTCCGGATCCCTCACGCATTGTCGGACGAGTTGTGCGTGTCCCGCCAGCGCGGGGTGCTTGAAACGGACAATGAGGCGCCAGCCGTCGCGAGTGAGGACGACGCGGCCGCCCAATGGCGTGGTTTCAGCAAAGATGAGTCTCTTGGCCATGTTAGTCCCTCCCGCGGAGCATAGCAATTGGCGCGTCCGTTGCCACGTGGGAGCCCCCATCACAACCCATCACACGACGTATCCGGCAAAAAGGCCGAGCGCGGCAACGTCGCGCTGCAGGGCGTCGCAGGCGGCGCGGGCCTGCGGCAGCGTCGTCGTACCCGGCAGATCGCGACAGGCAATGACCGGCAGCGGAAACGAGTCGGCGCGGCGGCCGCATTGCAAGAGTGCGTCGGCATCCACCAGGGCTAGACGGGCCCAGGCCGGCGGGGAGAGTGCGACGTCGCGCGGCAGTCGGGCGGCGAGGAGTTTTCCGGGGGCGAGCGTGCGAAGCTGGGCGGCATCGGCCGGCGCGACGGAAGTGGCCCCGTCGATAACGACGATGCCCACCGCCGGCCAACGAGCGAGACGCCGCACCCCTTCGCGCAAGTTGCCGGACACGCGCGCAACGATCAACACGCCGCGGCGGCTGGCGGCGGCGCAGAGTTCGTCCGGCGGATCGGTCACAGCCATCGCGGCGCGTTCCACGCGCCAGGCGTCGATCTCGACCTCGCTTGCCGCCTCGCGCCGCACGCCCCGTAGCACGTAATTCCGCGATTCGAGAAATAGCCAGAGCCGGTGCGGACGCAACCCCGGAATTCCCAGAATGCGCTCGATCGTTTGCGCGTTTTTTCCCTCCCCAACGATTTCAATCTGCACGTCGTAAAGAAACGGCAGCTCCGGCGTCCAGAAGCACGGATCGGGGACGATCGCTTCGGCGGCCAGGCCCTCCGCGCTGTCGCGCGCGACGAGCGGGATGCGGGCAGGGAGGGTTTTCGAGAAATCGCAGCGCGGGCCGACGATCTGGCCGCTGAGTTTGAGCGACTCGGCGTCGTGCGGGGCGCATGGCAAAAGGGCGCGGACGCGGGCCGCCGTCGGGTCGGCCTGTGCGACGAAGAGTTCGAGTTCGGCGAGGTTGGGAGCGTTCATCGCCGTTCATCATGCCCAAAGTCCGAACCGGTGCCATTCGACCGCGCGCTACAGCCCCTCGTTCAACCCTTGCAAATCGCCCGGCACGAACCGGCCGTCCTTGCGAATAAGCTGGCCGTCGAAGTAGATTTCGCCCCCGCCGAATTCCGGCGTCTGGATCAGCACCAGGTCCCAGTGCACGCGGCTGCGGTTGCCGTTGTCGCACTCCTTGTAGGCCTGGCCGGGCGTGAAATGGATCGAGCCGCCGATTTTTTCGTCGAACAGGATGTCCATCATCGGCCGGCGGACCTTGTTGTTGCAGCCGATTGACCATTCGCCGATGTAGCGGGCCCCTTCGTCGGAGTCGAGGATCTTGTTCAGCCGGGCCGAGTCGTTCTTGCACGCGGTGCGGACGATCTTGCCGTCCTTGAACTCGAACTCGATGCCGCCAAAAACCGTCCCCTCGTAAAGCGACGGCGCGTTGTAGCGGATCGTGCCGTTGACGCTGGTCTTGAGCGGCGCCGTAAAACACTCGCCGTCGGGAATGTTTCGCTGCCCGAAGCAGGGCCGCACGCTCATCCCCTTCACGGAAAACGTCAGGTCGGTGCCGGGCGAAACAATGCGGATCTTGTCGGCCTCGCGCATCCGCTTCTCCAGCGGCTTCAGGTCCTGCTGCATCTTCGCGTAGTCGGCCGTGCAGACGTCGAAATAAAAATCCTCGAAGGCCTCGCTGCTCATGTTGGCGGCCTGGGCCATGCTGTGGTTCGGGTAGCGCAGGACGACCCATTTCGTCGAGGGGACGCGGACGTTCGTGTGGACGCGGTTCCACCACAGCGACTGGTAGAGGTCCATCTTCTCGTGCGGCACGTCCGAGAACTGGGCCGTGTTCTCCGCCCCGCGGATGCCGATGTAGGCCTGCATCTTCTTCATCCGGGCCTCTTCCAGCTCGCCGATGAGCCCCAGGTTCGTCTCGGTCG
>JACOUI010000117.1 GCA_016177915.1 Planctomycetia bacterium | reverse complement strand
CGATTACAGCCTGTGGAGCGGGCCGGCGCCGCTGCTGCCCATCACGCGCCCGAAGTTCCACTACGACTGGCACTGGCAGTGGGCCTATGGCAACGGCGACCTGGGGAACCAGGGCATCCACCAGATGGACCTGGCGCGGTGGGCGCTGGGAGTCAGCGACGTGGGGGACGGCGTGCAGAGCTACGGCGGGCGCGTGGGTTACGAGGACGCCGGCGAGACCGCCAACACGCAGGTCTGCATCCACAGCTTCGGCGACAAGCGGCTCGTGTTCGAGGTCCGCGGCCTGCCGACGCAGAAATATCGCGGGGCGGGCGTGGGCGTGATCGTCTACGGCACCGAGGGCGTGCTGGTCCTGCCCAGCTACGACGGCGGCGTCGTCTACGACAACGACGGCAAGGAAGTGACGACGTTCAAGGGCGGCGCCGACCGCTACCATTTCGAGAACTTCGTCCAGGCCGTCCGCAGCCGGAAGCACGCCGACCTGAACGCCGACATCCTCGAGGGGCACCTCTCCAGCGCCCTGTGCCACCTGGGCAACATTTCGTACCGGATGGGGACGAAGCTGGCGGCGGCCGAAATCAAGGAGCGGCTGTCCGGCGATGCCGAGAAGAAGGAGACGTTCGAGCGGCTGGCGGCCCACCTGGCCGACAATAAACTCGACCCGGCGACGACGCAGCTCACGCTGGGGGCGGCCCTCAAGGTCGACGGCAAGAACGAAACGCTCCAAGGCGCCAGCGAAGAGGCCCTGGCCATGCTCACCCGCGAATACCGCACGCCGTTCGTCGTGCCGGCGGCGGGAAAGGTGTAGGAGGGGAGGCGAGAGGCAAATCGCCGGGGCTATGGGATGGCCGAAACCTTCACGGCACCGCCAGGTGCGACGCGGATCGCCAGGTCGTAGCCGCGCAGGAGTCCCATGCCGACAAGCGGAACGGCGTTGAATTCGTGGATCAAGACGTCCCGGTCGACACCATCCCAAATGACCGTTCCCGCGTAAACGTCGACCGTTACGATCGTGCCGTTGGCCAGGATCGCCATATCGCGCGTTCGCAAAGGCAGACCGAGCATCGCGATCGTCGCAGGCGCGAGCGTCAACGAGCTCGTGTAGCCAGTGTCGATAACCGCGTCGACATCGTGCTGCGCGCCGTGTACGTCGCGAATCCGCAACCGCACCCTGGCTTCATTGCCGCGCACGCCGTTCGGTGGCAGCGTAATCGTCGTCGTCGATTTCGTAGGCCCCCGTGTCGATGTCCAGGGCGACAAACTTCCCCTCCTCGCCAGCGCCGAGTCGCGGACGAACAAGACGCTCGTAGGTTTCCTGACCGCGGCGGGCGAATTCGTCCTTGCTGTAGCGTGGGTGCATCGCTTGCACGGCTTCTCTCCGGGCCTGGGGTTCCGATTCAAGTATACCGCGGAAAGGTCGGCGCTACGATGCGCTGCAAGCCCTGAGGTGCTAGCGCCAGCGGTGCCGGCGTGCTCAAGTGCCCGGTCGCATCGCCCGATTCCCGATAAAGGCCCGAATCCGCTCGCTGCGCACTACCTCCGCGTTCCCGCTTCAAAGACCTGCATGGCCGACGCCGACGTTCGTTCACGCTGCGCAACCGAGGACGGGCTGAAGTCCGTCCTACACAATGCGCTCGGGTTTCTGACCGTCGTGCAGGACGCGGACGGGGCGTATTCGGGCGGGTATCTCGTGCTCAACGCCGCCGGCCGGCCGATCGAATTTCACTGCACGCTGCCCGTAAAGCCCAACCGCGCGCAGCAAATCCTCTTCGGCCCGACGCTCGAGCCCTACCTCTGTGGCGAGCAGATCGGGCAAACATTGATTCAGAAGGCGACAACGAAAGTCGTGGCCGTTTGCAGCGACCGGCAGGCGCTGCTGGCGGCCCGGCCGCTCGTGGCGCCGCCCGTGGCGTGGCTCGTACCGGCGGAAGGCGAGAAGACGGAGGGGAACGAAGCGGCGATCGAAGACAACGCGGGGCTCACGCCCCCCGTTCGCCAAACGGAACCGGCGCGGATCGATCCGCCGCATGCGGTCCGCGCGCCGCTCGTGATCTTCGCGCTCGGCGCGCACAAGCTGGCCATCGACGCCGCGCACGGCGACCTTCCGGAGCGCGTCGCCGAGCTGCTCTCGCCCTGGGGCGAGCACTTCGACCTGGCCGAGCCGTTCTCGCGCATCCGCGAGGCGATGGACGAGGCCCTGCGAGGCGGACGATGAACGCCGAAGTCCCGGCCGCCGCGCCGCCTGCGGTTCGCACGGTCCCGCTGCTGCTAAGCGTCCGTACGCTGGCTAGCGGCATGCAGTCGGCCCTCGCACGGCCGATCGCGCTGCGGACGCGGCAGGCGGTGTTTCCCGCGCCGCCCAAGGTCGTCTCGCTGCCGATCCCCCGCACCACGGTGAAAACCCACGGATTTGTATTCGAGCCCTCCGCCCAATCGCCGCTCCAGCGCGCATTAGCAAGCGTAAACCAAAAAGGCCCGACGAAGCCCCTGATTCGCGCGCCCCTTTTCCGGCCGGCGACTCCCGACGCAAACGCCCGCCGCCGCGCCGCGCGCATCCGCCCGCCGGGCGACGTCGTCAAGCTCCAGGACCGGCTCTTCTACCTGCTTCAGCCGCCGGTCGAGACGTGGATGGCCCGCGAGAACCTGTCGTTCCCGCACGAGCCGTTTCCCTATCAGTACGAGGGCGTGGCGTTCCTCTATCCGCGCGACGCGGCGATCCTGGCGGACGAGATGGGCCTGGGGAAGACGATGCAGGCCATCACGGCCATGCGGCTCTTGCTGCACGCCCGCGAAATCCGCTCGGCGCTGCTCGTTTGCCCCAAGCCGCTGGTGCCCAACTGGAAGCGCGAGTTTTCGCTCTGGGCGCCGGAGATCCCGGTCGTCGTCGTCGAGGGGGACCAGGCCCGGCGGCGCTGGCAATGGGGTCTGCCGGTCGCCGTGAAGATCGCCAACTACGAAATCCTGCAGCGTGACCGCGACCTGCTGGCCGATCCGGCCTTGCGGTTCGACCTCGTCATCCTCGACGAAGCGCAGCGGATCAAGAACCGCGAGAGCACGACGGCCGAGGTCAGCCGCTCGATCCATCGCACGCGAAGCTGGACGCTCACCGGCACGCCGGTCGAAAACTCCGTATCGGACCTGGTGGGCATCTTCGATTTTCTGGCCCCGGGGCATCTTTCGACCGAGATGAAGCCGCAGCGGATCGGCGAGCTGGCCGCCGATTTTGTGCTGCGGAGGACGAAGGAGCAGGTGCTGTCGGACATGCCGCCCAAACTCGAGCGCGACGTGGAGGTCGAGCTCTCGCCCGAGCAGCGCGAAACCTATCGCCTGGCCGAGGAGGAGGGCGTCCTGCGGCTCACGGAGCTGGGCCCGTCGATCACCATCCAGCACGTCTTTGAGCTGGTCCTGCGGCTCAAGCAGATTTGCAATTTCGACCCGGCCACCGGCGAAAGCGCCAAGCTCGAGCGGCTGCTGGCGGACCTCGAGGAAGTCGCCACCAGCGGGCGCAAGGCGCTCGTCTTCAGCCAGTGGGTCTCGACGCTCCTGGCGCTGCGCGCGCACCTGGAGCCGCTCGGGCCGCTGGAGTATCACGGCCGCATCCCATCTTCCAAGCGCGAAGAAGTCATCCGCCGCTTTCGCGACGACCCAAGCCGCCACGTGCTGCTCATCAGCTACGGGGCGGGGGGCGTCGGACTCAATTTGCAATGCGCCGGCTACGTGTTTCTCTTCGACCGCTGGTGGAACCCGGCCGTCGAGGACCAGGCGATCAACCGCGCCCACCGCATCGGCATCTCCGGGCCGGTGACGGTCTCGCGCTATTTGTCGCCGGACACGATCGAGCAGCGGATCGACGAGGTGCTTTCCGAGAAGCGGCAGCTCTTCGAGACGATCTTCCAGGGCGACGCCGCCCGCCGCGACCTGGGGCTGACGCAGGAGGAGATTTTTGGGCTGTTCCGGCTCAAGGGGCCGCGGGCGGCGGCGTGACGATGAGAATTGCCGCGCGCCCTACGTTTTGCGGATGCCGGGGCGAATGCGCTCGTGCCGGATGCGCTTTCGGCGCTTCCTCGATACAACAACCCAGGCGATTACCCAGGCCGGCAGCGCTGCCAGGATCACAAACGCGTGTACGAATTCGCGGCTCGTTGGAGCGCCGACCTCGTACGTCGCGACCTTCCTCAAGCGCTCAGCATCCCAAAAATGCACGTGGCCGACGGTGTCGCCGGTTGCGAATCTGCTGCCGTCGGGTGAGTAAGCCACTGAGACAAATTGGGTGCCGAATTCGTCGCGCACTTGCTGCATCCTCTTCGTTTCGCGGTCCCAGATCGTGATGTCGCTCCAGCGACTGACGACCGCCATCCGACGGCCGTCGGGCGAAAACGCGAGGGAACAAGCGTAGACTTCCAGGCTCTCTTCCGCGCTTCCGTCGGAGACGCGCCAGGTTTGGACGCGGGCGCCGTCATCGGAGTAATATCCCGCCGCAACGGTGCGACCGTCAGGTGAAAATGCCACGGCGAATACTCCGGCCGGATCGATCTGATTGCGCAGCGATTGCAGTTGCGCACCTGTCGCGGCGTCCCAAAGTTTGAGGCGCCCAACGCTGTCTCCAGTCACGACCAGCGCATCGGATGATAAGGCGAGTGCGCTGACCTCTCCGTCACGGCTGATCGGCGTCGTTTTGCCCGTTGCCAGGTCGCGTATCTCGGCCGTCTGAAATCTCGCGCTTACAAGGCGCTTTCCGTCGGGTGAGTACGCGACGCTCGTGTAGCCGGTGTAAGAACCCCGCGGGAAAGATCGAAAAGATGGCACACTTGCGTCGCCGAATGTCGTCAGCACCTTGCCGGATTCGAGGTCGTAAACATCCACGGGGCCCTTCCAGTTCGCCACGGCCAGGTGGCCCTGAGGCGAACACGCAAGGCACGGACCGGTTGTCAAATCGCGGACGGCCACGAGCTCCAGATGGTCCATCGCGCCCGTCGAAATCAAGCGCCGCTTTCCGCTCGTCAAATCCAGGATTTCAACCGTCCGTTGGATGTCAGTTCCGCGAATCGCCATGTTGCGCGCGTTAATGTCCCGCCAGGAGTAAGTGGCCACTGCGAGCTGGTTCCCGTCGGGCAAGAACACGATCGTTGAAACCGATCGGTTGATGCGCCCTTGGTTCGCGAACAAGAAGATGACAAGCGAAATGAGGATTGCCAGGAGCGCAACCAACAGCAGCAGTTGCGCGAGGGTGAATCGAACGCGCGGGAGGCCGACGGAGGTGACGCCCGAGGTGGCCATGCCCTCATTATGACGGCTTTCGGGCAACCGGTCCAACGTTCCGCCGCGACTTGACGCCCGCGCCTTGTTGGCCGCCCAGAACTTGCCCCTGGCAAAGCCTCGAAGCGTCGAAGCGAGTCAACTCGCAGCAGGAAGTTGCGAAGCCGAGGCCGTCCTTTGCAGCCGCGTGGCAGCAAAGACGAGCACCGCAGTCGCAGCAATGTAGATGGCGTCGATCCACAGCGCGCTCCCCGGACCCGACACGAAGCGCGTAATCTCCCAGAACCGCCAGGTAAAGACCTGGAAGATCGCCGCGGCAAAGACGGTCGCCGAAAACGTAAAGCGGCGCGCCTTGCCGGCGCGCACCGCAAAGACCAGGGGCAAGTTGCCAATTGACGCCAGGAAGGCGACCGCGATCGCCGCCTGCCAGCCCAGGAAGAGGCCGACAAGCGCCAAGGTCCAGATCGTCGCCTCGCCAGCCGCGACCAACGCGCGGCGGCGCTCCGGCCGCGGCGGCGGAGCGACTTGCGCCACGTCGGCCGACTCCGGCGCGAATTCCGTCACCTGCGGATTCGTCGCAGCCGAACCCTCAGCCGGCGTCGCCTCCTGCCCGCGTCGCCTGTACGCCGGCACTCCCACTGACACCAGCCACCCCAGCGCCACGCCCGCAAACAGCCCCCCCACGCTCGTCAATGCGGCCTGGCCGATCCGCTCCGGCCACGGTTCGGGCGGCGGCTCAACCCGGTAGCCGCCTTGAACGGCGTGCGGCTCGGGCTGCCACTTCACGACCTGCACCTCCGGCACGGCCAGCGGCAAAAGCACGCCGATCACCAGGCCGGCGACGACGATCGATCGCGGGATTGCCCGGCGGTCCAGGTCGATCAGCACCAGGGCCAGGAGCAGATAGAAGAGGGCGGCGTGAAACAAGCAGATCAGCGGCAGGTCGGGGCGCGTGTCCCAGACGTACATGGGTCCCCACAGGCGATTGGGCATCCGCACCGGCAGGTTTCGCCCGCCCGACATGAGTTCGACGAACAAAACGAGCAGGAACACGAGTCCGACGGTCGCCTCGACCAGCGGATACCGCGGCGAGATCGGCTGACCGCAGGAGCGGCAGCGGCCCTTGAGCAACAGCCAGCTCAGGACGGGGATGTTGTCGCGCGGCGAGATGGGGTTGGCGCACTTCGGACAGCGCGAGCCGGACGCGCCGATCGGCAGCCCGCGCGGCAGCCGGTAAACGACGACGTTCAAGAAGCTGCCCAGTGCCGCCCCGAAGGCGAAGACGATGGCCAGGCCCGCCAGCCCGAGTCCCCAGACGTTAAGGGTTTCCAGCCAGGTCACGGCGACGCACGCCCCTCGGCGGTTAAAGAACCCGCGGCGTTGAAAGATCCTGCGGCGTCGCAGGCGAGCGCGCTACTTGTTGTCGTCGGGCGGCGGCGGATTCAGGCGATCGAGGGGCGCGCAGCGATTGGGGCGAGGAAGCGGCTTGCAGCCTTTCAAGATGTGCGCGATCTCCGAAAAGGGCGGCGAATCCATCACAACTTCGTCCGCGGCCGGCTGGCCGTCCGAACTTCCCACGACGGTCGCCTCATTCTCTTCAAAGGGAATTTCAAAAAAGTCACCCTTGTTGACCATGGCACACCACTACTTCTACTTCTGAAGGATGTTCATCCTCCTTGACAACAACACCGTGTCGCGAACGTGCACTTCACAATGATACGTCCCAGGCTCCGGAAACTCAACTTGAACTCCGAGCACACCATCGACGACTTGAAGCAGATCCGCGAAATTCCATGAGAAGCGCCGCGTGAAAATCACGCCCGGACCGCTGTCGTCGAAGGCGGCCCGCGCGTGGGAGATCGTGAACGTGAGCGGTACATCTCCAATACCGTCGGAGAACGCCAAGTAGACGGAAAAACGCCCTCTCGCCGGAAACGACGGCGCCGCCAATCGCTTGAACGTGCCAACAAGCGTGTAGTTGCCGCTGTAGGGGTCGCGGTGCGTGACGGAGCACAGGACCATCGCCACGCAGTAGGGGGCCTGTACCTCGGCCATGCTCGCACCTTATCGCCGGCGCTTGCGTTGATTCGCCGCACATTGGTCATTCTACCGTCTGTGCCTTCAGCATTCTCACAAACTCCTTCAACAGCGGCGTGTTGTCGTGCCACGTCCGCGCCGTCACCAGGTTCCCGTCCACCACGCACGGCTGGTTGACGTAGCTCGCCCCGCCCTGCTGCGCATCCATCGCGCACTTCGCCACCGTCGTCACCGTTCGCCCGCGAAGGCAATCGGCCGCCGTCAGGATTTCGATGCCGTGGCAGACGCAGGCCACGGGCTTTCGCTCGGCAAAAAAATGCCGCGTGATCGCCAGGAGGTGCTCGTCGTAGCGGAGGTACTCCGGCGCGCGTCCGCCGGAGACGAACAGGCCCGAAAACTCGGCCGGCTTCACATCGCGAAAGGAAACTGTCGCCTGGATGTGGTAGCCCGGCCGCTCCTGCGTGATGTCCCAGGGGATGGCCGAGTCCGGTGGGACCTCGTGCAGGACCATGTGGTAGCGGCGGGCTTGCGGCCCGGCCACGACGACCTCGAAACCGTCCTCCGGGAGCCGGAAAACGGGGTACATCGTGTCCAGGACTTCGGTGGCGTCGCCGATGGGGAGCAGGACTTTGGGCATGACGGTGTTCGCAGGAGTGCGATGCGTTCGGAAAGCGCCGAAGCGACTTTTTTCGACCTGTTTTCCACTCGTTTCGCGGTTGGCATCCCCCGCCGGGGCCGGCAGTTGCGCAATTCACCAAGCGCGAGACATCGGCGGACTGGACGTGTGGCGGTAACACTATGGCAGGGGGCGCGCGGGCGGGCAAGTGCCGTGCGCATGCCCCGTTGATTCGCGCCCGTGGACGCGCTGCGGCGCGCTCTTCGCGGCGATTGGCGCGGGTTTTGCCGGGAAGCGCGGCCTCGAAAACAGGGGCTTTCCCCGGCGAAATCCGCATATTTCTCGGAAAAACGGGTTGATTTTTGCGGACCGGCGATTCTAATTTGCACGTTTTGAAACGAGAACGTCGGACGCGTTGTTCGGCTTTCCGATCCGCTTTTCCAGGGAGGTTGCGTCAACATGGCGAAAGCCGCCGCTAAGGCCCCGTCGAAGTCCGCTGTGCTGGCCAGCATTGCCGACGCCACCGGGCTGTCCAAGAAGCAGGTCTCGGCCGTCTTCGATGCGCTGGCCAACGAGATCAAGAAGAGCCTGGGCAAGAAGGGAACGGGAGCGTTCCAGATTCCCGGCCTCGTGAAGGTCACGAAGAAGACCGTCAAGGCCCGCCCGGCGCAGACCGGCGTGCGAAACCCCTTCACCGGTGAAATCCGCGATCTGCCCGCCCGGCCCGCGTACCAGAAGGTGGCGGTGCGGGCGCTGAAGAACCTCAAGGGGATGGTGTAGTCACGGTTCGAAACTCGGACAGTAGAAGTAGTGACGCGCTTCGGCGGGTCGTGGGTTCGTAGTGACCCGCTGCACGGGTCGTGTGAAAACAAGATCCGCTCGCTCCGCGACGACGTGGGCCGAGCGGTTTTTTCTGCGCCTGCGTCATCGCACTCACCGTAGGGTGGGCATCGCCCACCATCCGTCGTTCAGAGCGCCATCCCTACCACACACTATTCACCCCGGCCGCCGGCAGGCTAAACTGTTCCGGTCGGCAATCGCGCGGGCTCGAGTTCCCGAGGGTTTACCCCACAACCACTAAGCAGCCATGGCCAAGTCCAAGAAAAAGTCCGAGATCGTGTTCCTCGTCTGCGAAGAGACGGGCGACTACAACTACACGCTGCGGCGCAAGCCGGGCGGCGAGAAGCTGAAGCTGAAGAAATTCAGCCCGCGGCTGCGCAAGCACACGATCCACGTGGAGAAGAAGAAATAGCCGCGCGGCGAACCGGCAAGCGAGCCGGCCTGCGCGGTGGACCCGAGTAGAGTCGAGAGGTGGCGCGGTGGTTTAGGTGTCAGCCTATCGATCCGGCCCTTTCGGCGCCGGGGCTT
>JACOUI010000116.1 GCA_016177915.1 Planctomycetia bacterium | reverse complement strand
GCCGCGAGTACACGCGGATCGGGGCGGCGGCCTACACGTCGGCGAGCGGCACAAGCTACTGGTGCTTGCAGTTCCTCCCGTAGGGTAGGCGGCCCGCCTGCCGGCGTAACACTAACCCGACGCGCCAGCGAGGGAGGCAGCCGTCGGCCCCCTGCGCCTGATTCGGGGCTGCGCGAGAGGCGACCCGGCAACGAACATCTCCCTCGCTGGCGCGTCGGGTTAGTGTGTAGCTTGCGCTTCGGGTTAGTGTAAAGTGGCCTTGAACCCTTAAACTCGGCCGGGTAAGGTCCGTCCCCCTTTACCCTTCCGTTGGCTGCACGTCCGCGCTGCGGGAAATAGCGCGGATGCCCGACGCGATCGCCAACGGCACGTCTTGCGCGGGGATTCCGGAATGAACACTCTTCGTTTGCGCCCGTCGTGTGCCTGCCTGTCGTCCTTGCTCGTTTGCCTGGCGGCGGCGGGCTGCAACGTCAGCGGCAAATCGCTGAACGGCCAGGGCGTGGCCATGTTCAACCAGGGGAGCGCCGACGCCGCCGAGGCCACCTTCCTGCAGGCCCGTTCGGCCGACCCCGCCAACCCGCACGTCTATTACAATCTCGGCCGCGTCTATCACGAGCGCGGCATCGCGCGGAAGGATGCCAAGCAGCTCGAGCAGGCGGAGAACTTCTACAACCTCTGCTTGAACCAGGACCCGAACCACCGCGAGTGTTACCGCTCGCTGGCGGTGTTGCTCGTCGAGCAGGACCGCTCGAAGGACGCCTTCACGCTCTTGGAAAACTGGGCCCAGCGCAGCCCGAACATCGCCGACGCCCGCGTCGAGCAGGCCCGGCTGCACGAGGAGTTCAAGGACAACGCGGCGGCGAAGGAGAAGCTCCTGCAGGCGCTGACGATCGAGCCGACGCACGCGCGGGCGCTGGCGGCCTTGGGGCGAATCCGGGAGAGCGAGGGCGAGGTGTGGCAGGCGATGCACGACTACTCGCGCTCGCTGGCGCACGACCGCAACCAGCCCGACGTGATCGCCCGCCTGGCGGCGCTGCAGTCCAAGGGCATGCCGCCGGGGGCGGGCGGGGCGCTGTCGTCTCAGCCGGCGACGGGCGGGCCCACGCCGATCTTCCGCTAATCCGCCGCGGGTGCCGCGCCCGAACCGTAAAACCGGAACGGCGGGCCGAGCCAGCCGTCGCGCAAAGCCACGAAGAGTGCGGCCGCGATGAGGTCGGCCGTTGTGCCGGGATTGCGGCGGTGGCCGTCGCTGCGGAGGAAGAAATCGAAGTCGGCAAGAGCCGTTTCGTAGCGCACGTCGCCGGGCACTCCCGACGCCAGCACGGCTGCCGCCTGGTCCGAGATGCGCCGCGCCATTTCAGGTCCGCACTTGCGGGCGACCAGGCTGTCGGGATGGCGGCTCAAGAGCTCCAGGTAAGTCCGGACAATCGCGTCGGCCAGTGGGAGACGCTGGTCCAGGGCTTTGTGCAGAAGCGGCACGGCCTCGCCGAGCACCTCGGCAAAATCGCGCGAGTATTGCCGGGCGACAAGGTCGCGATCTTCGGCCAAGCGCATGGCGGCCACGAGGTCCGCTGGCGGCGGACCGGCGACGTCGGCATCGCCGACTTTTCCCAGTCCGCCGGGCTGGGCCACGGCGATGGCCGCGTAGACGTCGCGGGCGTCGCCTGGCGTCAGAGCGCATAGGACGCTGCGGACGCCCGCATGCCAGTCGCCGCCGGGCGGCACTTTGGCCAGCGGTGCGAGGAGCAGGACCGTTCCGAGGTTGACATTGGTGCCTGTCGCCTCGCGCGTCGCGCGGACGGCCGAGAGAACGGTCTTGCCGACAGGCGCGCCGGCCGAGGCGGCTTCCATGGCCGGGCCGATTGCCAGGGCGGCGGCCAGGAAATCGAAGTATGTCAGGTCGTCGAAATCCGCGCCGCGGTGGACGTTCCCCGGCTTGCCGGCCGTGGCCTCCAGGATGCAGGCGAGCGTGGCGCAAGGGCCGGCGCGCACCGGCATACCGGACGGCGTGTGGAACTCTCCGCCACTCATTCGTGGTTGCCGACTTGCTACACGGCCAGCGTCTACTTCAGGTCGTCGAGATTGATCGGCTCTTCTCCAGCGCGCGTGAAGATCGCCTTGAGCGTGTCCGTTTTGGTGCGCTTGCTCAGGAAATGCACCGAGGCGTCGCAGAACAGGACCACAAACGTCTCCTCATCCTTGAGGCCCAGGCCGGCGGCGACGTCGTCGGCATTGATCTGGAAGTCCTCGGGCTTGGTCCAGGGGACGGCGCGATCTTCGGCGACCTGGACGACCATCGCCGTGTTCGACAGTCCGTCGACGACGACGCCAAACGGAATGAGCCGACCCGTGCTGCCGAAATCCCAAACGCTCTCCCCTCCCACAATCGCCAGCGTGTTCGACTTCCCTTCCTCCGGCGAGATGCCGCAGGCGAAGACGGCGGGCATCCGTGAGATCAGCTTCTTGTTGTGTTCGCTGTCCCACGGCTCGTCCTTCTTGAACTCCTCGTAGAGCGGCCCCTGTTCCAGGAAGGGGAGGATCGCCACGCGCCAACTCAAGAGCGGCTTGCCGTCGGCACTCATGATCGCCGGCGCCGGCAGTCCGTTGAGAAGGTCGTGGTGGTTCTGCAGGGCAATGCCGATGTACCTGAGGTTTTTGCCGAGCTTGGCCTCTTTGCCGGCCTTGGCCACGAGCGGGGCGGCGATTCTCTCAATCCGCGCGGTCAGGTCGGTTGGCCGGCTGAACTTGAGCACCACCGAGCTGCCGACGGCCTCCAACTTGTGGCCGGCTGCGAAGTCGACGAGCAGTTGAATCGCGTCGGCCGACGAATCGCCTGACGCCGGCAGCGTTTCGCCTACGTTTGCCTGCAGCGACTCGCGCTTGCTGAAATCTCGAATCAATTCCGTGCCGCGCATCACGAGCTCGGCTGCGGCCTGCGCGTCGCCCACGTCAATGTTCACCGAGAGCATCGTCTCGCCGGAAGCGTCGATATGAACGGCGACCGAATTGGCCTGTGCTAGCTTTTGCAGGCCGAAGAGCTGCAGGAACCCTTGGGCCTGGGGACCAAACTGCGTTCGGAGCTGCGCGTCGACGACGCCGATGGCGGCTACGTCCTTGCTTGTGTCGAAGGTCTTGAGGGCCTCGGTTAGCGCCGTGGAAGAAGGCGGGGCGAGCATTGAGCGGAGGACATCGACGGGCTTGTTGATCTGGCCGGGGACTTCCGCGGCCGGATCGCTGTCAAAACCCACATTGGCAACCACGATCGTTTTGTCGTCGGGAAAGTAGACCGCAGCCTCGTCGTTGGCATAGACCTTGTGCGCTCCCACGTCGATCAACTCGTTTGCCCCGATCTTCTCCAAAATGGCCTCGCGGTCGTATGGCTTGTTGAGCCGGAAGGTGAGCCCAAGGATGGGCCGGGGCACGCCTCCGCCCGGCAGGTTGCCGCCGGCCAGAACGGCTTCGTCGATCGTCCGGACGTCGATGACGGCGCCCAGTCGCTCTTCGAAGAAGTTCTCCGGCGAGCGTTCCGCATCGGCCTGCGCCATGAGCTTCGTCGCCAGGCCGTAAAGGTCCGACTTCATGATCTGCTGCGGATGGATGACGACGACGCCCTGGAACTCCTTGGCCAGATACGCGGTGCTCAGCGTTCTGGCCGGGGGAGCGCCCGTGGCCGCGGACGTTGCGCCGCCGGATTCCTGGATGGCCGCTCCCGAGCCAGGACCCGCGCCGCCCGCCGCGCCGCTGCCCGCGGCCGTCGTGCTGGTCGTGGTGGTTGTGGTTGTGGTCGGCCTGCCGCAACCGGCCGCAACCAGAGCGCAGGTCAACAACAGGACCAGAAGGAATCGCTGGCCGTTCATGGAAGTTCTCCGTTTCAGACGTGGAAAGGCCGGATGGCCATGAGGCTTATCGGGGACGCACGGTCACGGTATCGCGCGCGCGGCGCGTTGGCAAGCGGCCGGGACCGCATCCAGGTGCTCCACGGTCCGCTGGCTGCGCACTCGCCCGTGATCCATGCGGCGTCGGCGACCCAGTCCTCAGCCAGCGCGCGGCGCCTCATGCACGGCCGCGGCTTGCGACGCCTCGCGATCAGGCTTCGCCGGCCGAGAGCGATTCTTGTCGACGATCGCCAGGATAATAATCACGAAGGCCGCCAGCCGGATCCAGTAATAGGGGTCGCCGTGGACCTCCTGGTAGAACGCGTGCGCCAGCCGGTCGGCGGCCATGACGACGTAGCTCAGGGCGAACAGGGCAAACAGGCGATCGCGCGTTTCCCGCCAGTACCGAAAGAAGAACAGCGCCGCCACGATCAGGGCCATGGCCAGGGCGCCCGTCATAAGCTGGTTGGCGATCGTCGTCATTTGAATGTTCGCGGATGCCGGCGGATTTCTGTTTCGTTGATGAAAGCAAAGGACCGTGGCTCGACGGGAGGCGTCACTGGGCCTTGGGGCTGCCAATCAGGCCGTAGAGCAAGAGCAGCGTTCCGATCAGGGCGATCCCCCTTCGCAGCACGGTCAGGTCGGTGCGCGGAACGACGATCACGTCGATGAAGAGGAGGATGTTCTCGGCCGTCAAGGCCAGGAAGAAAAGACCGCACCACAGGAGCAAGGCCACGTGACGGTGGCCATAGGCACGGATCAGAAGCGCGCAGCAGGCGAAGGCGGTCACGGCGCACAGGACGTAAACGATGGTTTCCACGCTACGTTTCCTTTCTGAGACGAAACGCGTCCGCGAAGGCCTTCAGCCGGTCGTCGCGCGCGTACACCATCTGGATCAAGCTGACCGGGTGCTCCCGGTAAAAGCGCAGCAACTCGCCGAGCCGCTGCTCCAGCTCCGGGGTTTGCGGGGCGAGGCGGCACATCAGCTCCGACTCCGCCGCTTCCGCCTTGATCAGGCCGCGCTGCTCGAGCGCCGCCAGGTGCCCGGCGATTGCTGAAGGCTGCGTCTGCGAGGCGCGGGCCAGGTCGGCGGCGCTGCGCGGCGTCTCGGGCGTCTCGCCGAGGATGCGGAGAATCTCCAACTGCTCGATCGACTCCACGTTGGCGTCGATGAAGCGGAGGAGATCGTCGTTGGACGGACCTGGCAACGGCACGATCGACCATGTGCGGCAAGACCTACAGCCCAGGACACGATCGCCCCTGCGGCCAACAGCTCTTACTCGCCAAGCGGGAAACGAGGACGGACACGGACCCAACAAATCGGTCGCTTTGCGGCGGCCGCTTGCGCAGCGGCGCCGCGAAGGCCGCAGCACATCCTTGACGGACCGGCTCGGCCGTCGGCTGCGTTGCACGGGCTGACCGTTTCCAAGTCGGGGTAGACCCCGGGTGTCCGCACGCAGGCGATAAGAAAGCCGCGCACGAAGTTCAATGGTTCGCCGCAGACACACGCTCCCGAACGCGCGAGGCCGCGGCGTCGGTCCTCGGGCAGAATGATAACCGGGGCGGCAGCGGGGTGGAAGGGTGCAACCGGGGAGAAAGACGTCAAGCAGCGGACCGGCCGGTTACTCAAACAGCTTTTTCACCGGGACCGCAAAGCCCGCCAGCGGCGCCGGGAGCCGCAGTTCTTCGGTCGAGGACAGGGCCAGCGGCGGCTTGTTCGGCGCGTAAACGGTTACGGTTTCCGTCTCCGGGTCGACGACACACACGGTCAGAACGCCGACCTTGAGATACTCGGCGACCTTGGCCAGCACGTCGGGCCAACGGTCGTCGGCTGAAAGCACTTCGAACACAAGGTCCGGCGGCAGCGGCGCGTAGCCTGCTGGCGCCTTGCCCTTGGGCAGGCGAGAATAACTGTAGAAGGAGACGTCCGCGCCGCGAACGCTGTCGGGGTTTCGCGTGGTGATGACGCCCGTGCGGCGCAGGACGTGACCAAGGTCGCGGTCTTCGACGCAGTTCCCAAGCAATTGCGAAATGCGACTGCAAACGCACCCGTGCTGGAAACCGGGGAAGGTCAGCGTGACGATCTTGCCGCGCACCAGCTCCGTCGGGTAGGGGCTGTCGTCCGTGAGCAGATACTGTTCGACGGTGAGGAGCGTGGAGTCGGTGGACATCGGAATTCAATGGCGTGATTCGAGTACGAGTACGATGACGAGTACGAGAATACAGAAGGCGCCGAGTATGAGCGAAGGTCGGCGCGCGCCGGCCTTAGCTGCCAATCGTCGCCCCACCGACGCGGGGTCGGTGGAGGCGTGACGATAATCTACTTTCCAAGGGCTTCGACCGCCGCTTCCTGGAATGCCTTCCGCACGTCCGAGTTGTCGGCGTTGGGGAAGTTCGCCCGCTGGACCATCAGGATGTAGGCGCGCTTGGCGGTCGGGTCGATCCAGGCCTGGGTGCCGTAGGCGCCGCCGTGGCCGAACGAGCCGGGCGAGAGCGTTTCGCTCACGCCCTGCGGCTTGCGGACCACGCACCAGCCCAGGCCCCAGCCGTTTCCGGTGGTGAAGCCCGTCGCGAGCTCGCCGGTTTGCAGCGTCGTCATCAGTTCGACGGACTCGGGCTTGAGGTAGCGCCGGCCGTCCAGCTCGCCGCGGTTCAGGATCATCCGGCAGAAGCGGGGCGTAGTCGGAGGCGGTCGAGAAGAGGCCGCCGTTGGCCGCGGGAAATCGCTCGCGGCTTGTGGGGCTGTGGCCGAGCAGGATGAAGATCTCGGCCGGCGCCAGCTCGCCCTTGTCGCTGCGACGGTAGGAGGTGGCCAGCCGCTCGAGCTGCTCCGACGAGAGGTAATAGGTCGTGTCTTTCAATTTCAGCGGGCGGAAGAGGCGCTCGTCGAGAAACTCGGTGAACGGCTTTCCGGAGACGACCTCGACGACGCGGGCGGCGGTGTTGATGCCCGACTGGCAGTAGGCCCACTTCGAGCCTGGCTCGAACCGCAGCGGTTGCGAAGCATACATGGGGATCACGTCGGCGAGCGTGAGCGCCTTTTTGGCCTGCTCGGAATTGATCTCGGCCATGCCGGAGGTGTGCGTGAGGAGGTGCCGGATCGTGACGTTGCCGGGCTTGCCGTCGGCGGTCTTGAGATCGGCCAGCTCGGGGATGTGCTTCCCGACGGGGTCGTCGACGGAGAGTTTTCCGTCGTCCTTTAGCATGAGGACGGCGGTGGCCGTGACGGGCTTGGTCATCGAGGCGATCCAGAAGATCGAATCGGGGCGCATGGGCTGTTTTTTCTCGATGTCCGCAAGGCCGAGAGCGTCGAGATGGACGATCCCTTTGTCGGTGGCGACGAGGGTGACGGCGCCGGCGATTTCTTTGGCATCGATGAAGGGCCGGAGGCGGTCGGCGATTGGGGGCAGGCGCGGCGGCGGCTCGTCGGCGGGCGCTGGTCGGCCCGCGAAGCCAAAAACCCAAAGCGCGACGATCAGATTGCACACAGATTGCGTGGGAATTCCAAAGCGCGGGGGCATGGACATTGTGGCACTCTCCCGACGTTAAGCGGTGGGCAAATCTCGTCGAGGGCCGGGGCGCTGCGCCACGGCGGCCCGATCCAGGATAACCGAGCTGTTCGTGCAAACAACCTGCGAAACACACGGCTGCGCCGTCGGTGGCGCTTGGCACGGATGCACTCCACGGGCCAACCCGCTATCTTCGTCGGAGTCCGCACGCCGACGGCGTCCCGACGAACGATCCGATTCGCGTCGAATTGCGTCCTGAGAGTCTGGAATGAAGCGACTGCTGCGCCACCTGAGGCACATGGGACCGGGCCTGTTGGTGACGGCGGCGTTCATCGGACCGGGGACGATCACCACGTGCAGCGTGGCGGGTGCCAGTTTCGGCTTCGCCCTGCTGTGGACGGTCATTTTTTCCGTGGCCGCCACGATCGTCTTGCAGGAGATGGCCGCGCGCCTGGGACTCGTGGGCCGCAAGGACCTGGGCGGGGCGGTGCGCGCCGTTTTTCCGCACCCCGCCGCCCGCGCCGTCGTTTGCGTTCTCATCGTGGCGGCGATCGCCGTGGGAAACGCCGCCTTTCAGACGGGGAACATCACCGGCTCGGCGCTGGCGATGGTGGAAATGACGGGCTGGCCGCAGTGGCTGTGGGCGTTGCTGTTGGGGCTGGCAGCGGGGGTATTGCTGGGCGTAGGGAAATACAAGCTGATCGAGTGCGTGCTGGTGGCAATGGTCGTGCTGATGAGTCTGGTGTTCATCGTCACGGCGTTCATCGTCCGGCCCGACGTGGGGGCCATGCTTCGCGGCTTCTGGCCCCGGCTGCCGGAAGGCTCGCTGCTGGCGGTCGTCGGCCTGATCGGCACGACCGTCGTGCCCTACAACTTGTTTCTGCACTCCAGCTCGGTGCAGGAGCGCTGGCCGGCCGACCGGCCGAAGGACGAAGCGCTGGCCGAGTCGCGGACCGACACGACGCTGGCGGTCGTCTTGGGCGGCATGATCACCGCGGCCGTCGTGATCACGGCGGCCGCGGCTTTCTTCCCCTTGGCCGAGGGGCAGACGATGGATGCCGCCAAAATGTCGCAGGGGCTGCGGCCGCTCCTGGGACCGGCGGCGCGGTGTGTTTTTCCGATCGGCCTGCTGGCGGCCGGGATGACGAGCGCCATCACGGCGCCCCTGGCGGCCGCCTACGCCACGTCCGGCGCGCTCGGCTGGCCGCGCAGCCTCACGTCGTGGCGGTTCCGCGCGGTGTGGTTTGCCATTCTCGTGACCGGAACCGTGCTGGCGGTCGTCTTTGAAAAGACCCCCACCGAGGCCATCGTCTTCGCCCAGGCGATGAACGGAATCATCCTGCCGCTCGTGGCCGTGTTTCTGCTGGTCGTGATGAATCGCCGCGACCTCTTGGGAGAGTACCGCAACGGGCCGATTGCGAGCGTGCTCGGAGCGATCGTGGTGTTGGTGGCGACGGGCCTGGGGGCGTATCTCGTGCTCAAGGCGTTTGCCGTCGTGAAGTGAGGCGGTCCGCACTACCGTGCGGCAGGCTGCGAAGACCGGCGTGGCATTTCTCGCGGGGCTGGACAACGTGAAATCACCAGCGGCGTCCGCTATGCTGTTGCTATGCGCTGGATCGTTCAAATGCTGCTCGCGCCTTCGTTCGTGGCGGTTGTCTGCTGCGCGGCGGTTTGGAGCCAGGAGGCCGCGCCGTCGGATACGTGCGACGCGCCCACGGTAAGCGAGCACTGGGCGTTTCAACGGCTGTCGCGTCCGGCGTTGCCCGAAGTGACGGACGCGGCGGCGGCCCGCACGCCCGTCGATCGGTTCATTTTGGCGCGGCTGGAAGAGAAGGGCCTTGCGCTTTCGGCCGAGGCCGATCGGCACACGCTCTGCCGCCGCTTGTATTTCGACCTGGCCGGCCTGCCGCCCTCGCCCGAAGAGATCGCAGAATTCGTTGCTGATTCCGCACCGGATGCCTACGAGCGCCTCGTCGATTGCCTGCTGGCCTCGCCCCGGTTCGGCGAGCGCTGGGCGCGGCACTGGCTCGATGAGGCCGGCTACGTCGACGTGATGGGCGGCGACAACGACGCCGCCACCGTCGAGCTCGCCGAAAACAAATGGTTCTACCGCGACTGGGTCGTGCGGGCACTGAACGAGGACAAGCCCTGGCGGGAATTCATCGCAGAGCAAATCGCCGGCGACGAGCTTTGCGACTGGCGCGAGGCGGCGACGTTCACGGGCGAAATGAGAGACACCCTCGTAGCCACCGGCTTTCTGCGGACCGCCGGTGACGACACCGACGAAAACGAACTGAACACGCTCGACATCCGCTACGGCGTCGTGCAGCGGACGGCGGAGGTGCTGTCGAGCAATTTGCTCGGGCTGACGGTGCAGTGCGCGAAGTGCCACGATCACAAGTATGAGCCGATCTTGCAGCGCGACTACTACCGCCTCGTTTCGCTCTTGAAGCCGGCCTTGGATCCGGACCGCTGGCTGCAGCCGAAGGACCGGGCGCTGGCCGACGTCTCGCCCGCGGAGAAGGCGAAAATCGACGCCCAAAACGCCGAACTGGAGCGGCAGGGCGACGGCTTGCAGCGGCAGATCGCCGAAATCCGCGAGCGGTACGAACAGAAGCTCTTCGACATGAAGCTGGCGGCGATTCCTGAGCCGATCCGCGAGGACACGAAGATTGCGCTACGGACGGAGAAGGAGAAACGGAGCGAGGTGCAAGAGTATCTCGTGGAGAAGTTCGAGGCGCAGACGCGCGTGAAGGCGGAGGAGGTCGCGGCGGCGCTGAGCGCCGAGGACAAGGGGACGATCGAGGGGTTCGAGCGGCGAGTCGCGGACGTGAAAGCGCGCCGCCGCGGCTACGGGCGGATTCACGCGATCTACGACGTCGGCCCGCCGACGCCGACGCGCATTTTGGAGCGCGGCGAGCCGACGAAGCCGGGCGAGGAAGTCCAGCCGGGATTCGTGAGCGTACTTGCTGCTCCACTGTCCCCCCCTTCCGAACGGGGAGCTCGGGGGGGTCTGAACGGCGCGTCCCCCCCTT
>JACOUI010000115.1 GCA_016177915.1 Planctomycetia bacterium | reverse complement strand
GCGCTTTTGAGTCCATCCCGAACAGTCGCTGGGGCCTCTGCCAGGATCGCAGCATCGATCTGGTCGGTCTTGGCCAAGCGGCCGGTGGCGCGCGCAAAGTCGCGAACCTGTCGAGGGTTCACGACCACGACGGGCAAGTCGGCCGCGGCCAGCTCCGCCGTCACCACCTGCTCGTAGCCGCCGGTGGCTTCCAGAACGATGAGCGAAACGCGGCGCTCCCGGCACAGTTGGACGAGTTGGGCATGCCCCTCGCTGTGGTTGGCGAGCGTCAGCGGCTTTCCGTCGCCCGCGGTGAAAGCGATCACCAGTTCGTCTTTGGCGACGTCGACGCCAGCGTAGCACGGTTGGTCGGACATGAGCGTTCCCTTCCTTGCAAATGCGGGCTTGCGGGTGGCAGAGGCCCCAGCGACTGTTCGGGATGGACTCAAAAGCGCCGGCCGGGATCCCGCTGTCTCACGGTCCTTGGAAGACCCAGGGACGATCGATCTCGCGGCCGGCGGCGTTGCTCCGCTCCGTTCGCTACGCTCACTGCGCGGAGCAACGCCACACAAGGGGTAATAACGTCTTCTGGAACATACAAGGACAAAGCAGGGTGCGGCGACGGGTGTCCCCGCCGACATCGTTTCGGACCTTCCCGGGAAGTGCTGAGATTTTAGGGCAAGAGCGGCGACTGTATTGGGGAAGCCATCTGCCGTTGATCGCGCATCGCGACACAGGGACATTCCGATGGGGACATTTCGATGAACCGCCTTCGCTTCTCGCTCGCCGCGCTGATGGCGTTCATCTTGCTGGCGGCGCTTGGATTCGCCGCCTTGCGCTCTGCTTCCAGGGTCGCAGCCTGGGCGACGCTGGCGGTCGCCTGCGGCGCGCTGCTAGCGGCTGCTGTCGCGGCAATCCGTTGGCGAGGGAAGCGGCGAGCCGCTTTCCTTTGCTTCGCGTTTTGCGGCGGGGCCTATTTGGCGGTGGCGCTTAGCAACGTCATCCCGTGGCTCCCCACGACCCTTGCGCTGGAGCACCTGAACACGCATCTCGAATCGCCCCCAAACCTGTCGCAGCCAGATTCCGGCGCACGGGTTTCACACTTCTGGCTTCGGGCGGGCTTCCGCTGCCCTTTCGGAACGATACCGGCCGCGCGGTCGATCGAGTCAACAAGCGACCCAACCGTGGTGCAGGCGACGCTCGATCCCAGCGATTCTACACTGTGGGTTGTTGGCGCCGAAAAGGGGGGTGTGGCCGACGTCGTCGTAACCGTGCAGGGTGGTGCGCGGCAGGTACTGCGCATCGCGGTGGGGCCCGATCAGCGCGACCGCAGAGCGGAGATTGGGCACGCACTCGTTGCAATGCTCGTCGCGCTGCTGGCTGCCGTTATTGTGTTCGCCATGTCGCGTAAGAACCCAGGAGCGCGTACTGTGTCCGGTGGAGACGCAGCACGGCAGAACGGTCCACGCTAACGGCGCGGTCCCAACCACAGGATCTTCGGCTGGACCTTTCCGGCCTCGAGTTCTCGACGATCGCCTCAAAAACTCAGCATCTTCTTATACTCCGCCAGCCGCTTCTCCACCTCCGCCCGCTCGATGGTCCGCAGGCGGTCCAGGCTGAAGTCCTCGACCGTGAAGCTGGCGACGACGATCCCGTAGGCCATCGCCGTCTTGAGGGTTTGGGGATCGAAGCCGTCCATCTCGGCCAGGTAGCCCATCATCCCGCCGGCGAAACTGTCGCCCGCGCCCGTCGGGTCGACGACCTGCGGCGTGGGATAGGCCGGCAGGACGTAGGTCTCGTATTGGCTGAAGAACATCGCCCCGTGCTCGCCTTTTTTGATGGCCACGAACTTGGGGCCCATTTGCAGGATCGCACGGCCGGCCCGGACGAGGTTCTCGTCGTCGGTCAAGAGCTTCGCCTCCGCGTCGTTCATCACCAGGCCGTCGATCCGCGACAGCAGGCGCAGCAGCTCGTCGTGTTGGACGTTGATCCAGAGGTCCATGGTGTCGGCCACGACCAGCCGCGGCTCGGGAAGCTGGTCCAAAACGTGCAACTGCACCTCCGGCGAGGCGTTGCCCAGAAAAACGTAGGGGCAGCGGCGAAACGGCTCGGGCAGCGTCGGCCGGACCTTGCCCAGCACGTTCAGGTGCACCTCCAGCGTCTCGCGGTCGTTCATGTTGGGGAGGTACTTGCCGCGCCAGAAGAACGTCTTTTCGCCGGGGATGGTTTGCAGGCCGGTCGTGTCGATCTTCCGCGACTGGAGCAGCTTGGTGTGTTCGGCGGGCCAGTCGTCGCCGACGACGCCGGCGAGGCGGACGGGCGTGAAGTAGCTGGCGGCGTAAGAAAAGAAGACGGCAGACCCGCCGAGCACCTTTTCGCGGCACTCGGTGGGCGTTTCGACGCTGTCCAGGGCGACGGAGCCGACGACGAGGAGAGGCATAGACGAGTGGTCAGTGGCCAGTGGTCAGTGGTCAGTGAAGGCCGCGAGACAAGCCCATCGTATCGGGCGCGGCGGGGAAGGGAAGGGAGATTGAATTGGGACGAGTCCGGTCGGCAGTGTTACTCATCACGTGCCCCGGCGGTTAAACTGAAGGCCCGGCGTCGCCGTCGCGAGTCGATCGTAGCCCTCACGCTCCGCGTGAGGTGGCCCGAACGGCGATCGAGGTTGGCCCATCGAGTTCGCATCGGCACATCAACGCGCGTCGCGCCCTCAGGCCACATCACGCGGGAGCGTGATGGCTACGAGTGCGTGATGGCTACCAACGGAATCGATCATGCCCGACTGGTCCTATCGCACCGTTCTCAAGCCGCTGCTCTTCTTGCTGCCGGCGCAGGCGGCGCGGGGGTTTGCGCTGGGCGCGATGGGCACGCTCGCGCGGCTGCCGCTGGGCGGGCGCGTGATTGATTTCTTGGGGCACATGCGGCCGGCGGATGCGCTGCGGCGCGAGCTGCTGGGGACGACGCTTGCGTCGCCGGTCGGACTGGGCTGCGGGCTGGATGTCCACGCGGTGGCCCTCCGGGCGCTGGCGCGATTCGGCTTTGGATTTCTGGAAGTCGGGCCGGTGACGATCGAGGGCGAGAGTGCCCAGGTTGCGCGGCGAAATGATTTGGAGGCGATTTGCTACTCCCCGCGCCAGCCGAGCCTGAGCCTCTTGCTCGCACGACAGAGATTGCGGCACGTAGCGTCTCTCCCGACGCCGGTTTTCGTCCGGCTGGGATCTGCCGCCGGCGCGACGCCGGAGCAAGCCACGCGCGACTGCATGGCGATGATCGAGGCGCTGGCGCCGCACGCGGCCGCGCTGGTGCTCACAACGTCGATCGTGGCGCTGGAAGCTGCATGGAGCGAGGACGTGTGGAGGTCGCATTTGCAGGAAGTCGCCGCCGCCGCGCGAAAGCTGCCTGGCTCGCCGGCGCTCGTGGTGTGCCTGCCACCCGACACCGCCGCGGCCGACGCCGACCGCCTGCTCGCGCCGGCGATCGAACTTGGCATTAGCGCTGTGAACATCTCGGGCGGAGTGAGTTTGGACGGCGGCCGCGTGATCGGCCGGCCGGAGGCAGCGCCCGCGCGGGAACTCGTGCGGCACTTGCGCGAAAAGTGGGGCGAGAAAGCCACCGACCCCCCCTGCCCCCCCTTCGGAAGGGGGGGAGAAGCGGACCCGCCCACGACCCACTTCGGAAAGGAGGGAAAATGCGACCCCCCCAACCCCCCCTTCGGAAGGGGGGGACAGAAGGAACTCGCCATCATCGCCTCCGGCGTTCACGATCCATCGAGCGCGCTGTCGCTCCTCCAAGCCGGCGCCGACCTCGTGCAGATCGACGCGGGACTCGTTTACTCCGGACCCGGCCTACCGAAGCGCGTCAATGAAGCGATCCTGTCGCGGGAGGACGTCGAACATCGCTCGCCATCGCCTCGCGCGGCCGCCCCTGTGTCCCGCCCCGCCCAGCAGAGCTGGTTCTGGGCCCTGTTGATGGGCATCGCCATGCTGGTCGGCGGGGGAATCGCCGTCGCCATCGCCTCCACGCGCGTCGTCCTGCCCTACGACGAGGCCTTCGTCGGCATGTCGCGCGACGAGCTGTCCAGAATCAACGACCGCCTGCTGGCCTTCATGTCGCACGACCGCGTCAGCCTGGCCGGCACGATGGTCGCCGTCGGCCTGCTCTATGCGGCGCTGGCCTGGTTCGGCATGCGCCGCGGGCAGCACTGGGCCCGCGTGTCGGTCCTCGTCTCGGCGTTCTCCGGGTTCGCCAGCTTCTTTTTGTTCCTGGGGTTCGGCTATTTCGACCCGTTCCACGCCTTCGTCACGGCCGTGCTCTTTCAGTTCCTGCTTCTGGCCTTGCACTCGCCCGACCCGGCACCGGCGCAGTGCGGGCCGCCGGACCTTGTCGAAGACCGACCCTGGCGGCTGGCGCAGTGGGGGCAGCTTCTGTTTGTGATTCAAGGCTCGGCACTCTTTGCCGCGGGCCTGGTGATCTCCTGGGTCGGCATCACGTCGGTCTTTGTGCCGGAGGATCTGGAGTTCATGCAGACGACGGCCGAGGCGCTCACCAAGGCCAACCCGCGCCTCGTGCCGCTCGTGGCCCACGACCGGGCGAGCTTCGGCGGGATGCTCACGTCGTGCGGGCTGGCGGTGCTGTTGCCGTCGCTGTGGGGCTTCGGGCGCGGGCGGCGCTGGCTGTGGTGGGCGCTGGTGATCGGGGGCACGGCCGGCTACGCGGCGGCGATCGGCGTTCACCTGGCCGTCGGCTACACGGACGCGATGCACCTGGCGCCGGCGTTTGGCGGCGCGGCGGTGCTGTACGCGGGGGCGGCGCTGTCGTGGCCGTATTTGTGCGGCAGGGGGCGCGAATAGCGTCGCTGCGCCGGTAGCAAGCCTTTTGCAAACAGCGTCGTCGATTCTCGCTGAGAGTTGGCCATTCGATGTGAACCCCATTTGGAAGGGGCTGACGTAGCTGCCAGTCGTGCTTCCACCGACGCGGGGTCGGCGGAGAGCCGACGCCGAACGCGACGGCACACGGCGTGTGCCTACTACGGCCTCCCGCCGCCGTAGACAATCTCCCCGTTCAAAATCGTGAGCACGACTTTTGCATCCGGCAGCTCCTCGTCCTTGACGCTCAAAATGTCGTGCGACAGCACCACCAGGTCCGCCAGCTTGCCCTTCTCGATCGAACCCTTCTGCCCCTCCTCGAAGGCCCCGTAGGCCGCGTCGATCGTGTAGCTCCGCAGGGCCTCCCGGCGGGTCATCCGCTGCTGGGGGAAAAACGCCCGCCCGTCGGCCATCCGCCGCGTCACCGAGGAGTAGTAGCAGAGGAGCGGGCTTAAGTCCTCGACCGGCGCGTCGGTGCCGTTGATCACCCGCGCGCCGGCGTCCAAAAGGCTCCGCCAGGCGTAGGCGCCCTCGCGGGCCCGCTTCTCGCCCAGCCGCGCCACGACGAACGGCCCGTCCGACGTGGCGTGGCTGCCCTGCATCGAGGCAATCACGCCCAGCTCTTTGAACCGCGGGATGTCATCGGGCGAGAGGTGCTGCGCATGCTCGATCCGCCAGCGGCGGTCTTTCGTCGATGATTCCGAGTTGCCCGCGCCGCCGCGGAGGACGCTTTCGTAGAGATTGAGCACCTCGCGGTTGGCCCGGTCGCCGATGGCGTGCGTACAGATTTGATAGTCGTGCGCGAGGGCCAGCACGGCCGTGCGGCGAATGTCGTCGATCGGCTGGACGACAAGGCCGGTGCTCTCGGGCAGGTCGTTGTAGGGTTCCAGCAGCCAGGCCCCGTGCGAGCCGAGGGCGCCGTCGGCCATGCACTTGATCGCGCGGACGGTGAGGCGATCCTGGTAATCGATCGTGCGGAGCGAGGCGAGCTGATCTTCGAGCTGGCCGGCTGAGCCGCGGAGCATGACGTAGAGCCGGACGGGGAGTTTTCCTTGGTCGGCCAGCTTGCGAAAGCGGGCGACCGTGCCGGGCGACGAGCCGGCGTCCTGAAAGCTCGTGATGCCCTTGGAAAGGCACTCGCGGCCGGCGGCCTCGACCGCGGCCTGGAATTCGGCGTCGATCTCCTCGGGCGAGAGGCGCTCGCGCGAGCGGGCGTGGGCTCCTTGCAGCCGCGACTGCGCCGTCTCGCGGAAGACGCCCGTCGGGTTGCCGCCGGCATCGCGGAGGATTTCGCCGCCTGCGGGCGGCTTGGTGTCGCGCGAAATCCCCGCCTCGGCCATCGCCCGCGCGTTGGCCAGCGACATGTGCCCGCTGCCGTGCGTCAAGAGGACCGGGTTCTCGGGCGTGGCGCGGCTGAGGGCGTCGTGCGTGGGGTAGCGCGAGCCATCGGCGGCCGGCGGGTCCGTCCATTTTTCCTGGTGCCAGCCGCGGCCGATGATCCACTGGCCGGGTCTGGCTTTTTTGGCGGCCTCGGCCACGAGCTTGACGACCTCGGCGTAGCTCTTCGCCTGCGAGAGGTCCAGGCCCAGCTTCGTTTCACCCAGCGAAATGAAGTGGCCGTGGCCTTCGATGAAGCCGGGGACGACGAGCTTGCCTTTGAGGTCGATGATGTGCGTCATGCTGCCGATGAGGAGCTCGATCTCGGCGTCGCTTCCGACGGCGACAATCCGGCCCGCCCGAATGGCGACCGCCTGGGCGATGCGGTCGCGCTGGTCGCAGGTGGCGATCTTCCCGCCGCGGAGGACGAGGTCGGCGGTTTGTGCGCGGAGCGCCGAAGGGCAAATGAGAGTGAAGAGAAAGGCGAGAAGGCAGGCAGCGGTAGGCTTGAGCGTCGTCATGTGATCGTCGGGTGGTTCAAGTCGAAAGCTGCCTAAAGGCGGGACTCCAGCAAAGACGGGACGCCAACTTCCAGCCGGCGGCCGTCGATTCTACACTACAACGCAGGGCAAGGCCCGTTTTTCGGCGACGGGCGCGGATTCGAGAATGACATGAAGCTCGTGGTCGCCATTGTGAAGCCGTTTCTGGCCGAGAAGGTCCTGGAGGGCCTGAAGCGCGCGCCCTTGGTGGCCTGCACGGTGCGGGAGGTGAAGGGCTACGGCCGGCAGAAGAGCTACCTCGATGAATACAGCGAGAGCGAATTCGCCCTGGCCTATCTGCCGAAGGTGCAGATCGAGCTGTGGGTCGAGGACGCGCGGGTCGGCGAGATCGTGCGGAGAATCGTGGAGACGGCCCGCACGGGACGGATGGGCGACGGGAAAATCTTCGTGCTGTCGACGGCGGGGGGAGAGGGGGCGATCGACTTGTAGCGCGGAGAATCTCAAATGCGCTCGATCGCGACGCAAGGGGGGGGGAGGGCTTACAGCTCGTAGGTGATCCGGCCGTGGGTCTGGCTCCGCGAAATACGCTCGGTAGCGTACAGGCCCGCCAGCACGAATTCCAGGCAGGAGGCGCGGACGGCCGCGTCGCCGGCGGCGTTCACCTCGAACGCCTTGTCCCAGACGGCCGGCACGCGCTTGAGCCGCTGCGCATAGGCCGCCGAGGGGAGCATGTCGCCCACTTCGATCTTCACGCCCTTGGCGAAAACGTCGGAAATGCTCTCCAGGCCGTGCTGATCGACGTATTCCTCGAACACCGACTTGACGGCCTCGGCCACGATGGCGTCCACGACCTGCCGCTCGGACATCTGGTGCGTGCCCATCAGATCGAGCTCGAGCTTCCCCAGCGACGAGGAGTAAATGTGCCCCAGGTCGCTGATGCGGGGGACGGCCGGCCGCTCGGAAAGCACGGCCGCGCGCTGGCGGGCGCTGGCCACCATCGTGCGGTAGTTGGCGATGCTGAACCGCGCGCTTACGCCCGACTGCTGGTCGATGAACTTCGAGCGCCGCGCCGCCACGCTGATCTCTTCGACGATCTGCTTCATGAAGTAAGGCACCACGACCGGGAACTGGCCGTCCAAATCGATGGCCGACTCCTGTTCCATGATCTGAACGCCCTGGTCCCGCTCGAGCGGATAGTGCGTGTGGACGACCGAGCCGATGCGGTCCTTGAGCTGCGGGATGACCTTGCCGCTGCGATTGTAGGTGGCGGGGTTGGCCGAGAAGAGGATCAAAACGTCGAGGTCGAACTGGATGGGGTAGCCGCGGATTTGCACGTCGCGCTCTTCCAGGATGTTGAATAGCCCGACCTGGACCAGCTCGTCCAGCTCCGGCAACTCGTTCATGGCGAAGATGGCCCGGTGCATGCGGGGGATGAGCCCGAAGTGCAGGGCGTCCTCGGCCGAGAGCCGCGTCCCGGCGGCGAGCTTGGCGGGGTCGATCTCGCCGATGATGTCGGCGAACTTCGTGCCGGGTGCCAGGCGCTCGGCGTAGCGCTCGCGCCTTTTCCACCAGGCGATGGGGACTTCCTCTTCCGGCAGCCGGGCCAGCATTTCCTTGGCGGCCTTGGTGATCGGCCGGAAAGGGTCTTCGTGGACGGGGCAGTCGGGCAGGTCGACGTAGGGGACCTCGTCGTCGAGAAACCGCACCAGCGAGCGCATGAGGCGGCTCTTGGCCTGGCCCTTCTCACCCAGAAAGAGCATGTCATGCCCGGCAATGAGGGCGATGTTGATCTCCGGGATGACGGTGTTTTCGTAGCCGATGATGCCGGGGAAGAGCTCTTCGCGCTGGGAGAGCATGCGCAGGAAGTTGTCGCGGATTTCCTGCTTGACGGGCTTGCTATTCCAGCCGCTGTGGCGGAGTTCGCGGAGAGTGCTGGGGCGGGGGCTGGAGCGGGGGCTGTCCATCGAGTCGAAAACTGTTGGAGTACCGCCTTCAGGCGGCGCAGTGCGAAACACCGCCCCCATTATAGGAAGGAGGGGAAGGGGGGAGGGGGAAATGCGGATTGCGGAATGGGGCGTCAGGCGGAGCGCGGGGCGGCGGGAACGAGTTCGCGCAGATGCTCGGCGATGTAGATGCCGTAGGCGGCAATCCTGTCGGAGGGCAGGTCCTTGAAACCCGTGACTCGGCCGCGGCAACACGGCGCGCCGCAAAGGCAGGGGCCGGGCATGAAACCGATCTCGTATTCGAACGTCGCGTAGTCGACCGTCAGCTCCTGGCCGGCCCGGATCGCGCACAAGGCATAAAGCTCGATGGCGCACTGGCCGCGGCGGATCAAAAGGCCGCAGTTCGGCTCGCAGCAGTGATTGAGATAGCGCAGCGGCGGATCGAGGTCCAGGTGCTGGTCGTGGTCGATCTGGACGGAATGGCGCGTGCGCTCGCGCGAGACCGTCCCGCCGCAGCGCGACAGGAGCGAGCCGGCGGGGGAGTCGATTCGGGCGAAGACCTCCAGGCCGAGCGGGCCTTCGCGGACGTCGACGGGGGACGCTTCGACGGTCGTCATAGTTCGTGTCCCGTGGAGCGATCGATGCGCTCCGAGGCGCGGTCTTGGCCGCGGCCAAGACCGCGGCGTGGGGGGTTGCCGCGAGTAAGGCGCCGCCTGCGAATTACCGCCGGTTTATTTTGTACGTCGATCTCCGACGGCCTGGAAAGGCCGTCCTACCACGCTGTCCTACCACGTGAGCGGACAGTCAATCGTCCAGGGCGTCGCCGCCGGCGGCGACGAGCTGGCGGGCGGCTTTCTGGGCGGTCTTGAGGTCGATTTCGCGGCAGCCGGCCTTGGGGAGCAGGCGGCGGCGGACGAACTCGACCGTGTCGTCGATCTTGTCGGCCTGCACGAGCAGCAGCTCGCCGGGGCGGGCCTCCTCAAGGGCCACGTCGATGGCCTCCAGGGCGCCGCGGATTTCGCGCACGTCCTCCACGCGGTTGCCGGACTCCAATCCCTGGCGGAAAAGGCTGGAAATCTGCCCCAGGGGGCGGCCGCGGAGGTACTGGTCCTCGTAGAGGATGACGCGGTCGAAGAAGTCGCCCAGCATGCGGCCCTGCTGGACCATGTCGTCGTCGCGGCGGTCGCCGGCCGCGGAGTAGATGACGGTGCGGTGCTCGTGCCGCATTTGCGACAGGTCTTGCAGCAGCGCCGACAACGCGGAGATGTTGTGCGCGTAATCGACGACGATCGTCGTCTCGCCGATCTGCAGGAGATTGAACCTTCCGGGGCTGAACGCGATGTCCGGCAGGAACGTCCGCAGCCCGGCGCGAATCGTCTCCAGCGGCACGGCCAACGCCCAGGCGGCGGCCGTCGAGGCCAGCACGTTTTCCACCTGGAAGCCGATCCGCCCGTGGTGCGTGAGCGGGACTTCGGCCAGCGGGGCGACGATCTGTTCGGTTTGTCCTTCGGCGCAGACGACCTTGCCGTCGCGGACGAAGACGACGCGCTCGCCCTTGGCCCGGTGCTCGGCCAGCACGGCGTGGCGCTCATCGCGGCAGAAGAAGATCGTGCGGCCGGAACAGTGCTGCGACATGGCGGCGGTGAGCGGATCGTCGGCCTTGAAGACGCCGAAGCCGCTGCGCGCCACGCTGTCGCTGAGCGTGCGCTTGACCCAGGCCATCTGCTCGGGCGTCTCGATGCCGGCCAGGCCGAGGTGGTCGCCCTGGCCGATGTTCGTGATGACGGCCACGTCGCAGCGGTCGAAGGCCAGCCCGGCGCGGAGGATGCCGCCGCGGGCGGTTTCCAGCACGGCCGCTTCCACGGCCGGATTGGCCAGGACCATCGTGGCGCTTTGGGGGCCGCTGCAATCGCCCGTGGCGATGCGGCGGTCGTTCAGGTAGATGCCGTCGGTGCAGGCCATGCCCACGGTCAGCCCCTGGGCGCGGAGCAAATGCGCGACGAGGCGCGTGGTGGTCGTTTTGCCGTTGGTGCCGGTGACGCCGATGAGGGGGATGCGGCCGGTCTGGCCCTCGGCGAAGAGCGTGTCCACGATCGCCTCGCCGACGGCCCGCGGCTCGCCGGACGACGGCTCCAGGTGCATCCGCAGCCCCGGGCCGGCGTTGACTTCGACAATCACGCCGCCCTGCTCGTCCAGCGGTCGGCCGATGAGTTGCACGGCGACGGGCATGCCGTCGGCGGACAGACTACAGGGGATTGAGACCGTCGGCAG
>JACOUI010000114.1 GCA_016177915.1 Planctomycetia bacterium | reverse complement strand
GGTGCTGTACGTCACCACCGGATCGTAGACGACCGTCGGCGAGGCGACGGCTGGGCTGTACACGCGCGTCGTCGTCTCGGTCGGCGAGTAGTACGTCGTCACCCGAGCGGGCGCCGGCGAGACGGGCCGGGCCACTTCGTGCCGCACGGCCGATTGCCCGAGCGGCGTGGGCACCTGCAAGTCGTATTCGTCGGCCAGGCAGATCCCCGTGGAAAGACCAAGGAGCAGCAGACTGAAGAGAGCGGTCGTCCGAAGCATGATCGCACCTCCCGAGGAATGAGGTTGGGGTCCCGCCATCGCGCGGCGTTCGTCGAGCGGCAATTGACTCCTGCCTAATGCAGATTCTACGCACGCATTACGCCGCCAGGCAACACTCTGTGTGCCGTTACGGCGGTTTACCGGTGCGAGACAGGGACCGTAGCCAGTTACTTGCACGCCACCACATCGCCCTTCGCCCCCATCCGCGGCGTCTCCCTCGCAAACGAAAGCCAGCTTGGCCCTTGCCACTCGGCCGTCACGCGGCCGTAGGAATGGGGTCAGCAGTAGATGCGCGGCTGCTTGCTCGGAGCGACCACCTGGAACGGAAGCTGCGCGATGGCCTCTTGCTCGGCGTAGTAGTCGCGCGTTTGCGCGGCGTAATACCCTGCTCCCGCGCCGACAAGCGTCACCAGCACGAGCAGCGTCCGCAAATTGTATTGCAGCCAGCGTCGGCCCCGGCGGCGTTTCATGGCGGTGCTCCTTCGCCTTTCCTACGCCCGCACCTGCCCGCGGGTTCAGATAGCACCCAAAACGCCGACCCGGCCGATTTTGCCCGTTGCATCTCAACTTCGGCCTGCGCTATGCCCGAAAACTATTCCAGGCAGAGCTTGCTTGTAGCGATAGCGACCTCTAGCATGACTGGTAGCGGGAGGCCCTTTTCCGGCCGTCCCCCTGCTGGCATCGCCGCGCCATGAACACCGCCTACCACAACCCGATCGGCTCGCAACTCTCCCGTTGTCGGGGACGCTGCTGCGCATGTTGTCGGGCCCGCTGACCCTTCTTCCTGGTCGCGCGGCGTTTCTTTTCTTCCCCTTGAACGCTTCCGGGCTGCCGGGGGCGGGAGTGTCCGGCCATGGCCACCGATTTTCGCCGCAAGGAGCTGCTGCCGCAGCTCACCGAGCGGATCGTCCAGACCTACGTCGAATACGGCACGATCAACCACCTGGGGCACCTGCCGCTCCCCAGCTATGAGGCGGTCGTCTCCATCCTGGAGGACTTGAAGGAGATCATTTATCCCGGCTACCGCCGCCGGGAAGGCCTGCACATGGGGAACGTGACGTACCACGTCGGCGACCTCATCGACCGGCTGCACGACAAGCTGACGGCGCAGATCGCGCGGGCGTTGCGGCACGAGGCGCGGCGGCTGCACAAGTCGGAAGAGGTCGATTTCGAGGAAAAGGGCCAGTTGACGGCCATCCAGTTCCTGGAGCAGCTTCCGGAACTGCGCCGCGTTCTGGCGCTCGACGTCCAGGCCGCCTACGACGGCGACCCGGCCGCCGGCAGCCTGGACGAAATCATCTTCAGCTACCCGGGCGTCGAGGCCGTCACGGTCTACCGCCTGGCGCATCTCCTCTACAAGTTGGAAGTGCCGCTCATCCCGCGGATGATGACCGAGTGGGCCCACTCCAAGACCGGCATCGACATCCATCCCGGCGCGAGGATCGGGCAGCATTTTTTCATCGACCACGGGACCGGCGTCGTCATTGGCCAGACGACGGAGATCGGCAACCACGTTAAGCTTTACCAGGGCGTGACGCTGGGGGCCTTGAGCTTTCCCACCGACGGCGACGGCGCCCTGATTCGCGGCACGAAGCGCCACCCGACGCTGGAGGACCGCGTGGTGATCTACGCCAACGCGACGGTGCTGGGCGGGCACACGGTGATCGGGCACGACGCGGTGATCGGCTCCAGCGTGTGGCTCACGCGGAGCGTCGATCCGCACTCGACGGTCGTGCTGGAAAAGCCGAAGCTGCGCATCCGGGCCGAGGGCCCAGCCCAACCGCAGGAACTGGAGCAGACGCACTACGAGATTTGAGGCCGGGATCGCGCCGTAGGACGGCCCTTCCGGGCCGTCGAACTTTCCGACGGCCTGGAAAGGCCGTCCTACGGTTGTGCTCGGTGGTGCGTACTCGGGTTGGCTCGGCCGGCAAAACGTGCAAAAATACGTCAGTGTTCGTAGCCATCACTGTGGCCATCACGCTCCGCGTGATGTAGCGTTTTTGTCGCCATCGCGCGCCGCGCCAAGCGCTTCGTCTCGCGGAGCGAGACGGCTACTTTCGGCGGTCGCCCTGAACGGTTTCCAACGTGACTCCTGCCTCCCAGGGTGTTGAGCTTCCCAGCGATGTCGAGCAGGCGGTCGGGCCGCGCCTGGAGGCGGGCGAGCGCGTGCTGGCCGTGCTGGAATGCGACCTCGACGAGTCGCTGGCCTATGCGCGTGCCGCGCTCGTCCTCACCAACCGCCGGCTCTTCTCGTGGCAGCCCGAGGGCCCGCTGGCGACGTGGCGGCAGACGGAAGTCGCGGAACTCAAGCTCGCCAGCCACGGGCCGACAGGATCGCTTTCGCTCCTGGGCTCCACGGAGCGGCTGGCGGTGTTTCGGTTCACGGCCGGACAGACCGGCCAGGCCCGGCGGATCGTCGAACAGTGGACGGCCCTGCAAAGCGGCGACCTCGACGAGGCCGAAGCGCCCGCGATTTGCCCAAGCTGCGGCGGGCCGCTGCCGCCGGGCGAGAACCAGTGCCCGACGTGTACGCCGAAGATCCAGCCCCGGGCGCACGTCTCGCTGTTGCGGCTTTTGCCCTTCGCGGGGCCGTGGAAGTGGACAATCGGCCTGGGCATCCTCTTGCAGCTCACAATGACCGCGGCGTCGATGGTCCCGCCCTATCTGACGATGCCGCTGATGGACCGCGTCCTGATTCCGGCCAACGAGGGAAGGCCGTTCAGCACACGGTTGGCCGCGCTCTGCTTGCTGGGGCTGGCCGGATCGGCCCTCGTGGCCTGGCTTTTGGACTGGGCGAAGAGGTACGTCCTGGCTTGGGTGAGCGAGCGCGTGCTGGCGTCACTGCGCAACCACACCTATGCCCACCTGCACCGGCTGTCGCTGGAGTTCTTCGGCCGCAAGCGGACCGGCGATCTCATCTCGCGCCTCAGCAGCGACACCGACCGCATCAACAATTTCATCGTGCTCTACGTAGTCGAATTCGTGAACGACATGGCGATGATCGCCATGACGTCGGTGATTCTGCTGGTCATCCATCCGCTTCTGGCCGTCGTCACCCTGGTGCCCTTCCCAGTCATCGCCTACCTCGTCCACCGCGCGCGCAAGCGCTTGCGGCGGGCGTACGGCCAGAACTTCCGGGCCTGGAGCGACATGACGAGCGCCCTGGTCGACACCATTCCCGGCATCCGCGTCGTCAAGGCCTTCGCCCAGGAGCGTCGCGAGATCGCCCGCTTCAAGAGAAGCAACGACGAGGTCGTCCAGGCCGCCGACCGCATCAACAAGACCTGGTCCTTCTTCGGCCCGACCGTTTCGCTGCTCACGGAAGTGGGCCTGCTCGTCGTCTGGTCGTTCGCCGTCTGGCAGGTTACGCGGGGCGGCATCACGGCCGGCACCGTGATCATGTTCGTGGCCTACATCGGGCGGTTTTACGGCAAGCTCGAGTCGCTGAGCCTGATGGCCGGCGCCACCCAGCGGGCCGCCAACGCCGCCCAGCGCATTTTTGAGATCCTCGATTGCAAGCCGAGCGTGGCGGAGCCGGTGAAGCCCGTCCAGCCCGGCAAGCTGCGCGGGCAGATCGAGCTGCGCGACGTGTGCTTCCAATACGGCAACCGCCGCGTGCTGCACGACGTGGGCCTTTCGATCCGGCCGGGCGAAATGATCGGACTCGTCGGACCCAGCGGCGCGGGCAAGAGCACGCTCGTCAACCTCGTCTGCCGGTTCTACGACGTGGCCCAGGGCGCGATCCTCGTCGACGGCGTCGATATCCGCTCCTACCCCATCGAGGCCTACCGCAAGCGCATCGGGATCGTCCTCCAGGAGCCGTTTTTGTTTTTCGGCACGATCGCCGAAAACATCGCCTACGGCCGGCCCGACGCCACGCGCGAGGAAGTCGTCGCCACCGCCCGCGCCGCTCGGGCCCACGAATTCATCCTCAAGCTGCCCGAAGGCTATGATTCGATTGTCGGCGAGCGCGGGCAATCGCTCTCCGGGGGCGAGCGGCAGCGGATTTCGATCGCCCGGGCGCTGCTCATCGACCCGGCGATTCTGATCCTCGACGAAGCCACGTCGTCGGTCGACACGGAAACCGAGCGGGAGATTCAGCTTGCCCTGGAAAACTTGACCCGCGGCCGGACGACGATCGCCATCGCCCACCGCTTGAGCACGCTGCGGCGAGCGGACCGAGTCGTTGTGCTGGAGCAGGGGCGGGTGGTCGAGGTCGGCCCGCACGAGGAATTGCTGCAAAGCTCCGGCCGCTACGCCAAGCTGCACAAGGCGCAGTTCGACACGACGTCGCCGGAATCGGGCGCGGCGGAAGACGAGGCGCCAGAACGGGAAGAGGTGCGCTCAGGGTAGCCATCACGCTCCGCGTGATGAGCTGCGCGGCGTGAGGGATGAGGGACAGGGGGAGGGGGAGCGAAGGAGAGACGGGGAGAAAGTACGAGTTTGTCCCCCGCCGACCTCGCGTCGGCGGAGACGTGACTGGCGGCTAGCCGCGACCGCAGCGCCACCTTTCGTTGCATTGCACAAATTACGCTGCCAAGGAGATGCGAAAGACGAATATTCTGTTTGTGATCCCCCGCCGACCTCGCGTCGGTGGAGACGTGACTGGCGGCTAGCCGCGGCCGCGCGCCCTTTTTGACGTGCAAATCATGCAGAACACCTTCAGCCTCCATTTCGACGGCTGGGGCCGGCTCGTCCTCACGGACGCCGACGGCCAGCCGCACGAGGGGGTGACGGCCGTCCGCGCATTTCCGCTTTCGGACCGGGAGCGCTGGATTTCGCTTTGCGACGCCGCCGGCCGCGAGCTGGCGTGCGTGGACGACCCGGAGCAGCTTTCGCCGGAAACACGCGAGGTCCTGAACGAGGCGCTGGCGAAAATCGAATTCTTGCCGGCGATCGAGAGCATCCGCCACGTGACGACGGGCGAGCCATCCGAGTGGCAGGTGGAGACGGACCGGGGGCCGGCGACGTTCATCCTCAAGAGCGACGACGACATCCGCCGCCTGGGCGAGCACCGCGTGCTGATCGTGGACAGCGAGGGCGTGCGCTATCTCATCCCCGACCACACCGCGCTCGACGACGCCAGCCGCCGGGCGGTCGACCGGTACCTGTAGCCGGGCACCGCCCACTTTTTCCCCTGCCGGCACATGTCGTATTCGCATTCGTCGTTGTAGCTTGGGCCGAGTGAGTCGCGGCCTACCTGCTACAGATTGCCCTTCAACCGCGCGTACTCCTCCGGCGTGTCCACGTCCCTCGCCGCCAGCTCCGGCGGCAAGGGAATCTCGCGCACGGCGTGACGCGCGAAAAGCGCGTTGACGCCTTCATTTGGCGCGAGACGCGCGACTTCGTCAGCCAGCGGCCAGGGAAAAAGCGCCGGATGGCCGCGGCGGTCGCCGTGACGCGGGACGAGAATCTCCCGCGGCGACTCCTCGTGCTGCGACAGGAACAAATCGATGACCTGCGGCGAAAGCGTCGGCGCGTCGGCCGGCGAGAGGAGCCAGGCGTCTCGCTCGCTCGGCGAAAATCTCTCGCGGGCAAAAGCCAGCCCAAGCTGCACCGAGGCCTTCATGTCCGGCGGCGGCGACTCGGCCACGACGACGTGCACGCTTCGCGCCCGGCAAATCTCCGCCAGCCGTGCGTCGTCCGGATGCACGACGACGACCACTTCGGCCGCGCGGCTTTGTTGCCAAGCGTCGAGCACGGTCTCGATGACGTTGCTCTTTCCCCACGGCAAGAGCAGCTTGGGCGTCCCCATGCGGACGCTGCGGCCGGCGGCGGGAACAATGGCGATGGAGAGAAAAGTCGCCATGGACGCTCGTCACTCCGCGCTGTGCGATCAACCGTCCGCCCCGCGCATTTCGACCGCCTCGGGCCTGCCCGGCACGCGGCCGCCCAGGTTCCGGTGCGCCACCAGCTCCGCGCAAATGCTCACGGCGATCTCCGGCACCGTCTGCGAGCCGATGTCGATCCCCAGCGGCGCGTAGACCTGGGCCAGCGCCTCGGCCGAGACGCCCTCGCTCAAGAGGTCGTCGAAGATCAGCTTGATCTTCCGCTTGCTGCCGATCATGCCCACGTACCGCGCCCCGCGGTTGACCACCTGAAACAGCGCCTCCTCGTCGTGGTTGTGGCCGCGGGTGACGATCAGGCAATACGTGTCGGGCGTGATTTCGAGGTCGCGGAGCGTCGGGCCGACGGGCCCGCAGATGCGCCGCTCGGCGCGCTGGAAACGCTCCGGCGAGACAAAGTCCTCGCGGTCGTCCACGACCCAGACGTCGAAATCGAGTTCGGCCGCCAGGTTGGCCACGGCCAGGCCGACGTGGCCGCCGCCGACGATAAGAAGGCGGCAGCGGCGGAGGAGGGGCAGATAGGCGATCCCCTGCACGGCCATCGGCCGCGGCCGGTCGGAGAGCAAAGGCAGGTTGTCGCGGACGATTTCCGGCACTGTAGGGTGGGCACCGCCGGCACCGCCCACCGTCTGTAACACGGATTTGCTGATCCCAGCGACCAACTCCCCCCGCTCATCGAACAAAAAGCTGCTCGGCGCCGCCACCCCGCTTTTGCCGTCAAACGCAATCGCCTCGCAGCAGCCGGCGCCTTGCGAGAGCAGCGCCTCAAACCGGCGAAAGTACTCGGCCGAGCTGGAATCGCGGATCGGATCGACGAGCACTTGCATCCGCCCGCCGCAGATCAGGCCGTCGTCCCAGCCGTAGTCGGAGTCGAGGGTGAAGCCGACGATGGCCGGCCCGCCGCCGGACTCGCCTCCTTCCAGGATTCGCAGGGCGGAGCGTTTGACCTCGGCCTCGACGCACCCACCGCCGAGCGTGCCGGCCTGGCGGCCGTCGGGATAGACGAGCATGGCCGCCCCGGCCTTTTGCGGCGTGGAGCCGCGGGTCTCGACGAGCCGGCAATAGACGACCGGCCGACGGGCTTCGAGCGAACGGATAAGTTCCTGTAGGATGTCGCGCATGACGTTCAGCTTATCCCACGACGCGGCGGCAAACAACGACCCACCCAACAACGATACGATAGCGCCGCGGCAAACCGATCTCGCCCTGTAAATCGCCGCCGGTCTATACTGCCAGCGGCCAGAATGCACCACGTCGCGAGCCACGGAGGCCGCATGGCCGTCGATTGCGACCGACCGAAGGCCGATACCACTGGGGCTCCGTCAGCGCCCTTGCGGCGCCGTTGGCTCCGCTACAGCCTGCGGACGCTCCTGGTACTGGTTTTTGTCGCCAGCGTCGGCTTCGCGTGGTTGGCCGCCAAAGTGAATCAGGGGCGCGAGCAAGCCGCACTCGTGGAGCACGTCCAACAACTCGGCGGCACCGTCTTTTACGATTTTCAAGTGACGGAGACGCCGGGCGGGCCGGAGCCGGACGCCACGCGAACGCGCGCCGGCAACGAGTGCCTTCGCCGGTGGCTGGGAAACGACGTGTTCGACAAGGTCGTCGGCGTGCGATTCTCGTCGCAATACCTCGGCACGACTCCCGGCACGTCGGTGCAAATCGGTAACACCATGATCTGCAAAAACGCGGAGGCAGAACTACGACGTTTGGAGCCCTTCGCCGATCTTGAGTGGCTGGACCTTAGCTGCTCCGAGCTTACCGACGCGAGCGTCGACCAACTGGTCAAGTTTCAGAAGCTTCGACGTCTTGAACTGAGTGCGACCCATGTCACAGAGGACGGCCTCGCCCGGCTCCGCACAGCGCTGCCGAATTGCAAGATCAGCTATTGGCGGCCGCCGGAAGAGGCGGTTCAGCGGCCCAGCAATCCGCCGTCGCGCAATCCTCTACCGCCGAAAGGGAAGCCGTGATGGGCAAGGCGCCACAATCTGCAACACACCGCCGTTGGCTGCGTTACAGCCTGCGGACGCTGCTCGGGTTGATGCTTCTGGCCAGCGTCGCCATGGCGTGGTTGGCCGGGAAAGTGAAGGAAGCCCGCCAGCAGGCGGCGGTCGTGGCGCAGATTCGCGCCGCCGGTGGGACCGTGTATTACGATTACCAGGAAGTCGAATTCTGGTCGACGCGCGTTGTGGACGCCAATGTCGAGCCGCAAGGGCACGCGCTCTTGCGCCGGATTCTCGGCAACGACTTCTTCGACACGGTGATTGAAGTGGATTTCGGGCGCCGCCATTGGATCGACGCGCGGGGAGTAAGCTGCACACGAGATCGGGAGACAAGAACGACTGACCGCGACATCGCCCTCGTGGAGCAGCTTCCCGAAGTCGGACGCGTCGTCGTGATTGGCGGTCAAGTCACGGACGACGGCCTGCGGCGATTGGCTACGCTGAAGCGTCTCGAGTCGGTGCAGATCGACGGGACCAAGGTGAGCGTCGAGGGGGCGCAGGCGTTCGCTGCGTCGCGTCCCGGCTGTCGTGTTCATTTCCGCGGCGATGATTCGGGATGGTTGGCACGAACATGGCCGAACTGACACCGACGCCGAATCGGGCGCGGCAACCCCGCCGGCGGCCGCGCTGGCTGCGATTCAGCCTGCGGACGCTGCTCGTTTTGATGCTGCTGCTCAGCGTGGCGTTGGCCTGGCTGCGCGTGGAAATGAAACGCGCTCAGGAACAGGCGGCGATGGTGCGGCGGATTCGAGAGATGGGCGGGACGGTGATCTACGATCACCAGATGGTCTATGCCAATAAGTTCTACCGCGGCAGCGCGCCGGCTTATGACTCAAAGAAGGAACCAACTGGCAATGAACTGGTCCGACGACTCCTCGGAAACGACTTTCTTGATAAAGTGGTCCAGGTCCATTTCGGCCCGGATTCGTACTTCACATCGCGGGGGATGGTCGTCTCCTACCAGCCGTCGCACTTGACCGACGAGCAGCTCGCGCAGCTCGACAACCTGCCCGATCTGGAGGTCGTCGTCTTGCTCGAGCCGGACACGACCGATGCGGGCCTCATGCACCTGGCGAAGTTCAAATCGCTGCGTGCAATCCGCCTGCGGGGCGCGAAGATCACGGACGAGGCCGTGCGGAAGCTGCAAGCCGCGCTGCCCGATTGCCAAATCACCGTCTTTCCGCCGCCGCCATAGCGCGAAGCGGCGACGATTCTGTTTCATTTCTGAGCTGCTCGTTCAGCCGACAAAGCGAACGACCGTCAATCAGCGGCTTCTTTGCGCCTGCTCTTTGGCGCGGGCCGTCGACTCTCGCAAGCGCCACACTGACCGGCGTTTGCGATCTTACGCGACTTCGGCGGCACGTCAGTTGCGATTCTTGGCAAGGTAGTGCTGCCCCCGCCTTGCAGCCGTCCGCACCCATGTGTCCCGCGCTGCTGCCCCGCGCGGCCCCGGCGCATTTGCGCCGCACGCGAAAGCATTTCGCCGTTCGAAACGCGCGCCATCACGCCGCCCGGGAGCCGATCGTTCAGGTGCGTGCCTGCCCTGGGCGGTTGGTCTTTCCGGGCGGCACCTGCTTTTTTCCAAGCGCAGTGAATTCACCCTGTTGCGATCGAAAGAGGTGCCCTGTGAGAACCGATCATGCTCAAGAACTCGAAGCTGCGCTGGGCGAGCTGGCCACGAGCCTGCAGAAACCCGTCGTGTCGGGCGACCTCGTGGAATGGGTGGCGGGGGTCCGCGCCGCGGCGCAGCCGGTCTACGAGCTGCTGCACCGGCAGGTGGAGATCGTGCGTCCGGCGGACTGCGCGCAGATCATGACGGAGGACCCGGAACAGGCGCGAAACGTCCAGCAGCTCAAGGACGGCGACCGCGAGAGCCTGAGTCAGTTCACGGAGCTTCTCGCGCGAATCGACCAACTCAGCCAAAAGGCGCCCCGCCGCGAACCGGACGAAGGTTCAATGACGGCCGAGTTGAAGGCCCTCGTCGACGACGGCTTGGCCTTCGTCCTCCACGCGCAAAAGCAGGAAGTCGCGGCCAGGACCTGGCTGCACGAGGCGTTCAACCGCGATCGCGGGACGGTCGATTGATTAGCGAGCGACCTGGCCGCTGCGCCGCTTCCGACGCCAGCCGGCCCGGCGGTAGCAATCGGTCATCTCGGACCGGAAGTTGTCCCGCAACAGGTCCGTCTCGATGGGCACGCCATCCACGGCGATGACGGCCAGGCAGCGGAGGCAATCGACGACCTCGGCCATGTCGCCCGCGGCTTCAACGTCGGCCAGCGACGTCAGGGCGAGCTTGGGCAGCCCCAGCTCCAGAAACCCTTCGGCGGCGATGACTCGCTTGGCGATCTGGATATCGTTGAGGGCGCTCATCTTTGTGTCTCCGCTTTTGGCAGCGGCAATTGCCGCCAACGGCACAGAACGCAAAGTCCATGCCAGCAGAGGCTCTTGACAGGGACGAATGCAACGCCGGCACGATCCTAAGGAGTTATTCGCGGAGTTTCCGCGAATCTCGGATTTGCAACGCCCGGCGGCGAAGAGACTTGCGCACGACGAGAATCGTTTCGGGCAGCCGCCGTTGAGAGGCCACTCGCGTGGCTAATTCGCCATCGCCAGCGCCTCGGGCGCCGCGACGTCGACTTCGTCAATCAAATTGATGACGCCCGCGACACGCCGGCAGATGTTCTGGCAGAGCTGCTTTTCGTAGAAGGAACGCACCGTGCCGGAAATCCGGACGGTCCCTTGCTCGGCCTCGATGTCGAGGTTCTTCAGGCCGGGCATGTGCCGGGCGGCCAGGTACTGAATGACCCTGCGGCGAAGGTCGGCGTCGGCGTCTTGCATCACGATGGACATGTCAATCCTTGCGGGGTTTGAGCTGATCGATCCGTCCGCCGACTGCGGAAACCGCAATGCTTGTGCCGAATTTCACAAGCGAATCGCGGCGGAATGCCGGGCAACGTCAATAAGCTCAATAGCCCCAAATCGTTAAGAGCGTTTGAAAGGACAGTGAATTTGGGCGGCGGGTTCGCGGTGCGGCCGCTGGCTGCCGAGAAACAGGGCAATAACTGCCAAGAAGGCAGGAATTCTTGCAATTCGGCCCGCTGATGCACACATTCCTGGCCTGCCCCGCGCGCCCAGCGGTGGGCGGATTCGCCCACTCTTTCCAGCTCACTTTCGCCCGCGACCGCGGACAATAAGAAATGTTTTCGGCCGACGGCGCGCCCAGGTTTAGGCGGCCTGGCCGGCGGACGGGGAGTTCTGCAACTGCGGGGCATTCGGGCGTGCTTCCAAGCAAAGCGCGCTGGCCCCCAGCGCCTCCCTCACAAGCTGCAAGTGCTCCGCCGGCGTCAGCGCCAGATCGAGGAAGATCCATCGGCGGCCGTGGATTTCGCAGGCGCCGCCAGCGGTTCCGCCCAGCCACTCGAAGCGCACCTCGTACCCGAGATTGCGGGCCATGCGGAGCGATTCATCGAGGAGGTCGACAGTGTGCATTGGGCGAACCCTGGTCCTCATAGCGGGGGACGATGATAACTTGAGAAGCGCGTCCGGCCCACAACAGTTACACTGAAACGTCACAACTCGCCGGCGGCCACGGGCACCGGGTCGGCTATCGCAGGCAAGGCAGTTTGATTAACTTGGCGAAGGGGAGTTTGGTGCGAATCGAACGCTAGCAGGCAGGTTGGGCATGGGCAAATTCGTCGTGCGGCACGGCTCCATGCGCCGGCTGGGCGTCTACACCGCCAACTGGACCGAGTCGCTGTTGCGCGGCAGCCGCGTCATTGCCCGCACCGAGCGCGGCCTGGAGGTGGGCGAGGTGCTGTGCGAGGCCACGGACGTGGCCGTCGCGCACCTGGAGGATCCCGGCAAGGGGCAGCTCCTACGCGTGTTGACGCGGGAGGATGAGCGCGAAAACTTTCGCCTGAAAGCGATGGAGCGGCAGGAATACGAGCTGTGCGGAAAGCACATCGCGGCCTCGGGGCTGGACATGAAGCTCGTCGACGTGGAGCACGTCTTCGGCGGCGAGCGGATCATCGTCTACTACCTGTCGGAGAACCGCGTCGATTTTCGCGAGCTGGTGAAGGTCTTGGCCGGTGAGTTTCAGACGCGCATCGAAATGCGGCAGATCGGTGTGCGCGACGAGGCCAAGCTGCTGGCCGACTACGGCGACTGCGGCAAGCCGGTGTGCTGCAACACGCACCTTTCGGAAATGCCGCCCGTGTCGATGAAGATGGCCAAGCTGCAGAAGGCGACGCTCGACCCGGCGAAGATTTCCGGGCGGTGCGGCCGGCTGAAGTGCTGCCTGCGGTACGAGTACGACACCTACGAGGAGCTGCAGAAGCAACTGCCGCCGGTGGGTTCGGAAGTGGTGACGTCGATCGGCCGGGCGCGCGTGCTGGGGCAGGAAATTCTGGCCAGCCAGGTGCTGGTGGAGACCGAGGACCACCGGCGGGTGCTGGTGGACGCGAAGGACGTGCTGACCGTGCTCTCCACGCGCCGCCCGCCGCCCCCTGCTGACAATTAGGCCCGCGGCGATACAATCGCGTTGCCGCCGCAGACCCGGCGCTCGAGGCCGCGAGCCAAAGCGACCCTCCCGCCTTGACGCTGCGCTGTTTCACACCCGGCGCTAGCGCCGAACCGACCGCCCATGACGACGTCCCCGCTGGAAGCTCTTTTGGAATTGTGTCGGCGCGACCCGCGCTACAAACTGCCGGCCTACGTGTTCTTAAGCGAGGCCATGGACTACGCGCACCGCGCGCTGGGCCTGGGGGCCGAGAAGCCCAGCGAGCCGCTCCCGTCGCAGGCCGCCGAGCCCGAAGCCGGCGCCGAGAAAAAGCCAGGGCCGGAGCAAACGAAAAAACCCGCGCCGGAGCAAACGAAAAAACCGGCGCCGGAGCAGACGAAAAAGCCAAAGCAGGAGCCCCTTGCGAAGCCGGAGCAGGAGGAGTCGGACAAGGAGGCGGGGCGGCACGTGTCCGGGCAGCAGCTTTGCGAGGCGATCCGCATTTATGCGCTGGAGCAGTTTGGCTACCTGGCCAAGCCGGTGCTCAATAGCTGGGGGATCCGGAGCACGAGCGACTTCGGCGAGATGGTCTACAACCTGATCGCGATCGGGCAGATGCGGAAGACGAAGGACGACCGGCGGGAGGACTTCGACAATGTGTTTGACTTCGACCAGGGGTTGAGGGAGAGTTTTTCCATCCACGTGCCGCCGGGGGAGTGAACGGCGCCCGGTCATTGGCATACTTTGCCAAATCTTGCTAAGCGCGGTAGGATGGTGCGGACAGGAGAACCTCATGGATACGATGAATATCGCCCTGCCGCCGTCTTTGAAGCGGTTCGTCCAAAATCGCGTCGCCGAGGGCGACTACGGCACCGTCAGCGAGTACATTCGCGAGCTGATCCGCAACGACCAGCGCCAGCTTGCCCGCGACCTTCTGCAGCAGGAGTTGCTCAAAGGCGTTCGCAGCGGTCCTAGTCGGACACTTTCGGCTCGCGATTGGGAGACGCTGCGGCGCAGAATCGGCCGCCGGGATCGCCGCAAGAGCGATTGAACCGTCGCACTGCAGGGGCTTCGTTCGTGACCTCGCCCATTCGCATTCGCCCACAGGCCTGGCTCGACCTGCAGCAATCGGCGGCGCAAACCGCCCGATCGGCAGCTCGCCCGTCAGCATCTCGTAAAACACGACGCCCAGCGAATAAATGTCCGCCCGGTGGTCCACCGTCTGCGGCCGCTCCCATTGCTCCGGCGCCATGTAATGGAACGTGCCCATCACCTGTTGCGAGCGCGTGAGGGTGCCATCGACCTTCGTGCGGCCCAGCAGCTTGGCCAGGCCGAAGTCGGCGATCTTCACGCGGCCTTTCTTGTCGACGAGGATGTTCTCGGGCTTGATGTCGCGGTGGACGATCCCCTCGTCGTGCGCGAATTGCAGGGCCTCGCAGACTTGCGGGACGATGGCCAGGGCTTCCTTGGGCGAGAGCTTGCCCGACTGCATCATCCGGCGCAGGTCGGCGCCGTCGACGAACTCCATGACGAAGTAGAAGTAATCGCCGCTGCGGCCGAAGTCGTAGATGCCCACCACGTTGGGATGGTTGAGCTTGGCCAACGCCCGGGCTTCGCGCGTGAAGCGCTCGGCGAAGGATGCGTCGCGGCCGACCAGGGGCGGAAGGATCTTCAGCGCCACCAGGCGGTCGAGTCCCGGCTGCCGGGCCTTGTAGACCGCGCCCATGCCGCCGGAACCGAGAAGTTCCATGACTTCAAGCTGGGGGAAGTGCGGCGCCAGCTCCTGCGGCGACGGGGGTAGAAACGGCGCGAAGGGCGGCGAGGTCGATTCGCCGGGCGGGGACGTGGCGGCGGCTTGCTGCAAGAGGCAGGCCGGGCAAAGACCGCCCGGAGCGTCCGGCGGCATTTCCGCCCCGCATTTCGGACAGCGCGCGGCCTCGGGCATGGATTTCCCCTGCGATGTGCCGGCGGCGGTGCCTGCCGGCGGCTCGATTGTACTCTTGACGATGGTGCGGGCCAGTGACTGCCCGCCGCGTCCCTATGCTTCCGGAAAAGCACTGAGAGGTTACAGGCGGTTTGAAAAAAGTGTGCCAGGGCCGGGCAGGATGGGGCGGGGAAGGACGCGCCCCCGAGAACCCCAACGAG
>JACOUI010000089.1 GCA_016177915.1 Planctomycetia bacterium | reverse complement strand
GGCACCGTGAGGGGGACCTGCAGGGACTGGTTGGCGGGCGTCCCCCGGGGGATGAACACGTCCTGGTACACCAACAGGTCGCCGACCCGACTGTAGTAATTGCCGCGGTTCTGCAGCAGAATCTCGACGCGCATCGTGCGGTCGTAGGGCACGCTTTCCTTCGGCGTGAGCTTCATCAACAGCGGGCGATACCCGCCGGTCTGCGGCCAGTCCGTGTCGAGCTTGACGGAATAGCCTTTGTGGTGGCGAGTGGCGCGGGCGTCGGACGAAACCTGGCCGGCTTGCAGGGCCTCGTCGCCCGCGACGATCGCACAGAGGACGACGATCGCGGCGGCGGCGCGCGACGCGAAGCGGCGGGGTTGCAACATGGCTCGACCTGCGCTGGATGGGGCTTCAAACGGAAGGGGACTTGGCAGCCGGTGGAGTTGAAGGCGCTATCGCGGCGTCGGCAACGGCATGACCGTCGGCGGACGGAAGGGCCGTCCCACTCGCCGCAGCGCCGTCCTTTGGGGCTGTTGCGATGGGGTTTGGAAGGGGCATTCCCTCGGGCCACGGCTGCAGGACGCCGCCGGCGACGCCCAGCGCCTCCCGTGGTAAATGACGCCCATAGGCCTTCGCTAATTCCGGCGTCTCGGAACGGAAAGGAGAAAAATCGGCCGGATCGGGCTTGACCGACTGAGTCAGGACCGAGAACACCCAGACGACGCCGAACAGTGCCAGGTAAGCAGCAAACGGGACGACGATGGCCAGCAATCCGACCGAAACCGCGGCTGCCCAGGGAGTTCCGGAAACGCCCAGGGCGACGATCGCGCACACCCCAGAGGCCGCGGCCACCAGGGCGAGCAATTTGCGCAATGTAAAGCGCGGCAACAGCATAGGTTGATTGTGACAGGGTAGGTAGAGTTTGCAAGAACGCCGGCACAGGGCGACAGCGGACGCTCCCGCGCAACGTGGGTTTCCGCCCGCCTTACGAGCGGCCGAAAAACAACTTCCCGAATCGTCGCCTTTCGCTCCGCGAAAGGACGCTCTTTCGCGGAGCGAAAGACGACACTTATTCTTCGTTCGATCCTTACGGGACCCAAATCGATCGGGCGACGATGAACTCGCTGTAGGGCGGCAGGCTGAGCGGGGCGGGCGATTTGGCGTAAAACGCCAGCCCCTTGTAGCTCGTCAGGTATTGGTACTTGGTGCTGAAAAAGCCGCACGTCGCATGGACGATCAGCGGCTGCTGCTGGCGGCCGACGATCGTCAGGAAGTCCATCGGTTCGACGCTGACAATCGCGCCGGAGGCCTTGATCGCCTGTGCAATGGCAGCCGCGGCGGCCGCGGCAGCTCCAGCTTCGGCCATGGGATTCCCCTGGTTGCAGGACGTGATTCGGTCGTCACTTGCGCTCGGCCATCCCATTTTCGCTTGAATGAGCGTGGTGGGCAACGGCGCGCGGACTGGCGCCGTCTAGCATCCGGCGGACCGCAGTTGTGGCCGGGCGCCGGCGACGACCGCACGTCTGTGCTAAGTGCATCCGCAGAAGAAATTGAGTGGTAGGACGGCCTTTCCAGGCCGTCCGTTCAGCGACGGCCCGGAAGGGCCGTCCTACCTAGTCGTACGGCAATTCGCCAAAATGCGCAGAAGATTGGACGTGAATCAGGGGCCGGCGGCGTCACCCGGGCGGCTGACGCCCCGCGCTGGCCGTTCAGACGAGTTTTTTGAGCGCCGCAAGCGCGGCTTCGTAGTTGGGGTGGTCCGTGACTTCCTTGACCGTTTCGGCGTGGACGACCTTGCCGCCCGAATCGAGGACGAACACGCCGCGAGCGAGGATCTTCAGCTCCTCGATGAGCATCCCCCAGTTCTGGCCGAACGAGCGGTCCTGATAGTCGCTCAGGGCGCGCAGGTTTTTGATGTTCTCGGCGCCGCAAAAGCGCCCCTGGGCGAAGGGCAGGTCGACGCTCACCGTCAGCGCGTTGATCTTGCTCCCTAGCGCGCCCAGCTCCTCGTTGAACTTCTTGGTCTGAGCGGCGCAGACGGGCGTATCCAGCGAGGGGACGACGCTGATGATCGTGGGCTTCCCCTTGACGCTGGCCAGCGTCACTTCCTTCATTCCGCCCTCGAAGAAATGGACCTTGAAGTCCGGGGCCGCGTCGCCGGGCTTGACGGCCTGGCCAGCCAGCGTGAGCGGACCTCCCTTGAACGTTACCGCACCGGGACGAGACATGGTGAATCCTCAGGTTGGAACAGCGCCGGCGCCGCCGGCAGCCGGGATGATCGACACAACGCGGCATCCGGGACGGACGTTCGTCCTGATCGGCCGCGGACTGGTAGTATCTAATCTTCGCTTCAGCGGGCAAGGGGCGGGTGGGGAATTGTTGGAGTCCCGGCTTCAGCCGGTTTTCTGGAATCACCTTTGCAGCGCGCCGCCTAAGGGCGGGACTCCAACTACGACGGCCGCTGCGCGTATTCCTTGGCGATCTTCACCGCCACGGTCCCCAGGCCGTAGTAGCCGACGGAGATCTTCGCCACGTGCGTGAGGATATCGTAGGCCCGCCAGCGGTTCCAGCCGAGGTCTCTCTCCAGCCAGAGGATCAGCTCGGAGCTGGCCTGGGCGATCGAGCGCTCCATCGGGCAGCCGCTGACGACGCACATGATCTCCGTGGGCGACTCGATCCGCGGCCCGTTGATCGTCAGGCCCGCTTTGAGATCGACGGTTACGGTCGTCTCGGCCGGCATTTCAAGGCCCGAGGCGGAAAGCTCGCCGTGGCCCATCGCGGCGTGGGCGTCGCCCAGGTACAGATATGCGCCGGGGACGAAGACGGGCAGGTAGACGATGTTGCCGGGGCAGACTTCGACGATGTCCATGTTGCCGCCGTGCGGGCCGGCGGGATACGTGCTGGGCACGCCCCAGAACGGCGCCGTGCCAATGCAGCCCAGCATCGGGGCATACGGAATGGAGAGGTTCTCGCTCCAGAAGATCTTGCCGTCGCGGATCGGACAGACGTGCGTGCCGTGGGGCACGTCGGCGCCGAGCCATTCGCAAAGCTGCCCCGGGGCGGCGGTCCGCGTGGCGCACTGGCCGATGCTGGGTTTGATCTGGTCGATCTTCACGGCCAGGGCGTCGCCGCGGTTGGCGCCTTCGACGACGATCGGCCCGGCGACCGGGTTCCCCTGAGGGATTTTCGTCTTGTCGCGGCGGTCGTCGCTGGTGCGGACCTGGCCCGAGAAGGCGTCCTCCGACTCAACCAGAATCGTCTCACCGGAGGCGATGCGGCAGCGGGGCGATTCGTGGCGGCTGAATTCGTAGATTAGCGGATAGGCGGGGGCGCGTTTCACGGCGGCACTCTCTACGTTTGTAGGATGGGCTTCAGTCCGTCCCGGTTTGCGCAACGGGAGTGAGCGTTTCGTTCCCGCTGCGGGACGGACTGAAGTCCGTCCTACAGGCATTGGCGCACACGAATGTAACCGCCTGGCACACCGCGCGATAGCCGCGCAGCGCGCCGCCGCACATCCGCAAGTGTCGCCGCTGGAGCCGCGAAGCGGCCGGATTCGTAAGCGCAGTAAAGAGAAGCGCTTAAGGCGCTTGCAACACCCGCCGCCGATGGCCCGGCGGCGGCAAGGTCGAATGATGGGCTATGGCACGGCATGTGCAACCTTCACTGGCGACTGCCAGTTTGACGCACAGCATCAAACAGAGAGGCACGCTTATGAACTGGTCCTGGAAAATCGGACGGCTGGCCGGGATCGACGTCTACATCCACTGGACGTTCCTGCTGCTCTTAGGCCTGTTCGTGATGAGCCCGCTCCTGGGCGGCGAGGGTCCGGTGGCGGCGTTGACGAGCGGGCTGTTTCTGGTCGCGCTCTTCGGCTGCATTGTGCTGCACGAGTTGGGGCATGCGCTGATGGCCCGCCGATTCGGCATCCGCACGCTGGACATCACCCTCCTGCCGATCGGCGGGTTGGCGCGACTGGAGCGACTGCCCAAGAAGCCGCTGCACGAGCTGCTCGTGGCGGTGGCCGGCCCGGCCGTGAACGTCGTCATCGCGGGCGTGCTGATGGGCGTGCTGGCGTTGGCGGGCGGGCTGGGCCGCTTGCTGAGCCTCAACGCCGAGTCGTTCCTCGGCTGGCCGTTCCTCGTGCAATTGACGACGGTCAACATCCTCCTCGTGCTCTTCAACATGCTGCCGGCGTTGCCGATGGACGGCGGTCGCGTGTTCCGCGCCCTGCTGGCGATGACGATGCCCTACACGAAGGCCACGCGCGTGGCGGCGCTCGTGGGGCAGGGCATGGCGGTGCTCTTCTTCCTGGGCGGGATCTTCATTAGCTGGACGTTGGCCCTGGTCGGCCTGTTCGTCTACTTCGCCGCCCAGCGCGAATGGCAAATGGCGCAATTCGAGGCCGAGACGGAGGGCGTGCCCGCCTATGCCGCCATGGCTTCGCGCTTTTACTCCCTCGACACGCGGACGCCGCTGGACGAGGCCCTGGAGCTGATGCGGACGGGCCAGAACGACTTCCCGGTCCTCGACGGGGGGCGGTACGTCGGCATGCTTTACGGCCGCGAGCTTCTGGATTCGCTCCCGCTGGGCCGGCCGGCGCTGGTGGGCGAGCTGACGCGCTTCAACATTCCAGGGGTCTCGGAGCGCGACACGCTGGAAGAGGTGCTGGCCGCGATGTCGACGACGGGCCTGGAATCGCTGCCCGTGCTGCGCGGCGGCAAAGTGGCGGGCCTGTTGTCGCTGGACAGCATTCGCTTGTTCCTGGCGGCGCGTCGGCGGGCGGCGTCCGCTGCCACGGCGGCCGGCAAAGAGTGCGAGCGCCACGCGGCGTGACGCATATCGTGGGGCGGGCGTCCCGCCTGCCGGTCGTGTGGGTGACTTCGCGTTGCCGGAAAAACTACGCAATATTCCCCACCGGACCGGGATTTTCGTCCCAAACGACGTACCACGTCCGATGGCAGTGGGGGCAGTTCATTTCCAGCGCGTGCGAACCGCTTTCCTTCTGGCAATGGAAGGACACGAGGTCGCCGCGGGCCGGCCATTTTCTGGAAGGATTGGAGCAACCGCAGTGCTCGCACCGCAGGTCGACGGCAAACGTGGCCAGGGCCGCCGGGGTCGTTTGGTTCGGCGCTGCGGTCGGCAACGTTGCCGCGACGGGGGCTGCGGCGCGCGGCATTGCGGGTGACGATACAGCCGCAACCGGTGCCGCCGTCGGGCCGCCCGAGTCTCCGGCGGCAGGAACGAGAATGCTCGTCCCGCACTCAGGGCACTTGCCGTGCTTGCCGGCGAGTTCGCGCGGGATCTTCAGCGACTTGCCGCACTGCGGGCAGTCGACGCGGAGAGTCGCGGCCGTGCCGGCAGGTGTGGCAGGCGTAACGGCTGGCTTCTGAGGGGCCGGCGGGGCTGCGGCGGCCGGCGTCTTGGGGGGCGGCGATGGCTGGACCATTGGCGGGGCGACCGCGGAAGGCGTTTTGGATGCGGGTGCCTTGGCCGCCGACGGCGCCGTAGCAGGGACGGGCTTTGGCGGCGAGGCGGCGGCAACTGGCTTTGGCGCCGAGACGGTCGGGGGCGGCTTCGGCGTCGGGGCGGGCGCAAGCGGTTTCGTCGCGGCGCCCGCCGGCGCTTTTGGCGGAGCACTTGCCGGACGCGCACTCGATGGCGAGTCCGCCACACCGGGCACCATCATCTCCGTTCCGCAGACGTAGCACTTGAACGATTTGCCCGCCCGCTTGTCCGGCACGGAATAGCTCTTGCCGCAGGTGCAGGTGACGGGAATGGGCATGGCGGGGTTTGCCGATCGTACGCGCCCCTGTCGTCGGTGCGGGCGCTTGATAGCGTAACCTGCGCCGGCTGCGACAAGCAACAGTCGCGAGTCGGTGCGCAAGGGTGCGGCAGGCGGGCCGCTTGCCCTACGAGAGGATTTCATCGATCACGCGGCCGGTGCTGACGGTGAACCGCCGGCCCTGCGGGTCGGTGAGGATCGTCTCCGGATCGTGGCCCAACAGATGGAAGATCGTGGCCGAGAGGTCTTCGGGACGCACCATGCCGCTGGCGGGCTGCGCGCCGAGCTTGTCGGACGAGCCGTGAACGACGCCGCCCTTGATGCCCGCTCCCGCCAGCGCGATCGAAAAGACCGGTCCCCAGTGATCGCGGCCGGCCCGGGCGTTGAACTTAGGCGTGCGGCCGAACTCGGCCATGCAGACGACGAGCGTCTCCGCCAAGAGGCCGCGCTGGTCCAAGTCTTCCAGCAGTGCCGCAAAGGCCAGGTCGAAGGGCGGGATGAGGACGGTCTTGAGCCGCTGCGTTTCGCCTACGTGCGAGTCCCAGCAGGGGGCGTCGCTGGGCTCCTCGGGTCCGCGATGCCAGTTGACGTGTACGAGGCGCACGCCGGCCTCGATCAGCCGTCGGCCGAGGAGCACGCTCTGCCCGAACTGGCTCATGCCGTAGCGCTCGCGGACCTCGGTCTTCTCGGCCGAGAGGTCGAACGCGCGGCGGCCCTGGGGCGAGGCCAAGAGGTCGAAGGCCCGCTGCGTGTAATAGTCGAAGCGGTCGACGGCCTTGCTGCGGTCGACGGTGTCGAGCCGCCGGCCGACCTGCTGTAAGAGATGCTGCCGCGAAATCAGCCGCTCGGCGGAGATATCGACCGGCAGGCTCAGCTCGGGAACGTTGTAGTCCTTCGCGGCCGGATCGCACCGCAAGAGCCAGGGATCGGCCGACCGGCCCAGGAAGCCGGCGTCCTGCCCCGGCCAGACCGAGCCGTCGGTGTTGAAGATCCGCATCGGCAGGCGGACGGACGAAAAAATCGGCCGCTCGGGCGTGAGCTTTTGCACCATCGCGCCGATGAAGGGCCAGTCGTTGGGCGGGCCGGGGTTGGCGTTCTCCTGGTTCATCGGCGCGTGCGGCCGGCCCGTGAGCATGTAGTAGCCGCTCGACGAATGGGCGTTGTCGCCCGTGTGCATCGCCCGGAGCACCGCCAGCTTGTCGGCCTGCTGGGCGAGCTTGGGCATGAGCTCGCCGACGAACAGCCCCGGCACCTTCGTGGCGATCGGGCCGATCTCGCCGCGGACTTCCGGAGGCGCCTCGGGCTTGGGGTCCCAGGTGCTGTGCTGCGGGGGCGCGCCCATCAGGAAGAGGATGATGCACGACTTGGCCTTGGCCGGCGGGCCCGCTGTCGTGCCCGCCCGCGCTGCGTCGAGCCGCAAGAGCTGCGGCAGCGACAGCCCCAGCGCCGAAAGGCCACCCGCGCGCAGCATCTCGCGGCGGGTGAGCCCATCACAGAGTCGAGAACCGGCGGCTCGAAGCGACAGCATATCCTGGCCCAAATGGTCTGTCGGCGGCTTCCTGCGACACTGCTAATTTACACGGCGGGCGGCGTTTCGCCAACGAGATTCCCTCAATGACACGCGCCTGCGTTCCCTTGCGATTGAAGAGGCATCCTCGGTTCGCCTAAAGGCGGTCGCGCTCTTCGGGTTCCACGTCCGCCACTTTTGCCATGGCGCGGCGGAACTTCTTGCGGCTGGCGCGCTTTGCCCGGACGGCCAAATAGTCCTCGGTCGCCAGCGAGGCGACCTTTTCCGCGACGGCGAGGGTGATGAGCTGGTTGATGGAAACCTGTTCTTTCTCCGCCAGCGTGCGCAGCATCTGGTGCAACGAATCCGGCAACCGCAGGCTGATCGTGCTCATGGCCCATTTCCCCCAGTTCATTGGTGAATTGCACGATGGAGCCGCTATCGGCAACGCCCAGTTCCGGCAGCATATCGTGTTTTCGGTCCTATCGATATGTCTTGCCCCTCTTGAGGTTAGCTCCTATCATTCCCCCGTCGTCGCAGGCGGCGCCGATTCTTGCTGCGGATGAAATCGTCGGCGGTTCTCACGCGTCGAAAGGAACAAGCCGTGTCGCAAGTTGCAACCCGCGTCCCGTACAAGGTGAAGGACCTCAACCTGGCCGAGTGGGGCCGCAAAGAAATCCGCCTGGCCGAAAACGAAATGCCCGGCCTGATGTCGCTACGGCGGAAATACGGGCCATCGAAGCCGCTGAAGGGGGCGAGGATCGCCGGCTGCCTGCACATGACGATCGAGACGGCCGTCTTGATCGAGACGCTCAAGCAGCTCGGCGCCGACGTCACTTGGAGCAGTTGCAACATCTTCTCGACCCAGGACCACGCGGCGGCGGCCATCGCGGCCACGGGCGTGCCCGTCTACGCCTGGAAGGGCGAAACGCTGGAAGAGTATGAATGGTGCATCGAGCAGACGCTGCACTTCGCCGACGGCCAGCCGCTGAACCTGGTCCTCGACGACGGCGGCGACCTGACGGCCGTCGTCCACAAGCGGTTTCCCGAGCTGCTGTCGGGCATTCGCGGCATCACCGAGGAGACGACGACGGGTGTGCGGGCGTTGCACAAGATGCACCGGCACGGCGAGCTGAAGGTGCCGGCGATCAACGTGAACGACTCGGTGACCAAGAGCAAATTTGACAACCTCTACGGCTGCCGCGAGTCGCTCCTGGACGGCATCAAGCGGGCGACCGACGTGATGATCGCCGGCAAGACGGCGGTCGTGGCGGGTTACGGCGACGTCGGCAAGGGCTGCTGCCAGTCGCTGCGCGGCATGGGGGCGCGGGTGCTCGTCACGGAGATCGACCCCATCAACGCCTTGCAGGCGGCGATGGAGGGCTACGAAGTCACCACGATGGACGACGCCTGCGCGCGGGCGCAGATTTTCGTCACCGCCACCGGCTGCTGCGACATCATCCGCTCCGAGCACATGGAAAAGATGCGCGGCGAAGTCATCGTCTGTAACATCGGTCACTTCGACGTGGAGATCGACGTCGCCTGGCTGGAAGGCAACAAGAAGCTCAAGAAGGAGAACATCAAGCCGCAGGTCGACCGCTACGTCTTCCCGGACGGGCACTCGATCATCCTGCTGGCCTCGGGGCGGCTGGTGAACCTGGGCTGCGCCAGCGGGCATCCGTCGTTTGTGATGTCCAACTCGTTCTGCAACCAGGTGCTGGCGCAGATCGAGTTGTGGCAGAACGCGGGGAAGTACGACGTGGGCGTCTACACGCTTCCCAAGGAGCTGGACGAGGAGGTCGCCCGGCTGCACCTGGCGCACCTGGGCGCGAAGCTGACGAAGCTGACGGCCAAACAGGCCGAGTACCTGGACGTGGCGGCCGCGGGGCCGTTCAAGCCGGAGAATTACCGGTATTGAGAATTCCCAACGCCGGTGGGGAACGATCTCAATTGCCGTCGTCGTCCCACGATGCGCCTTCGACCCACGCGATGCGGTGGTTCCTCAATTGTCGTTCGATGACCGTTGGGTTGACGTCAAACGCGTGCGCCAGCTTGTCAATATGATCGATCGAAGCCGTGCCCTGCACTTTCCCGCGCAGGGCCTCGGCCGGCGCGAGCAATTCGGCGGCGAACGATCGGGACGCCCTCTGGTCCCAGGTGTGCGCGGACGTAACAAGGCGAACATGCTCGTTCGCCGGATCGGCCAGGAAATAAAGCGACCGCGCGAGGCGAAACCTCTGCGCCCAGTGGCCTAGTCGCGGCCCGATGACGCGCGCCTTGCCCTCTGAATCCCTACCGACGAGCGCGGAGAGATTTTCTGTGGTGCCGGAGATGTTGATTTCGTGGTCCGGCGGCCAGCCGCAAGCCGATTGCAGCAACTTACCGAGGTCGGAAATTGGTTCGGGAGGCAGCCCATTCTGCTGGCGGAGCGACCGGGCGCGCTCATAGCCCAGCGCGTGGGCCGTGATCCGCCGCGGGACGCTGTAGCAGGCACCGTTTGCGCCAGCGGCCTCCGGGCGAACGTATGG
>JACOUI010000088.1 GCA_016177915.1 Planctomycetia bacterium | reverse complement strand
CACGAGAGCGACCATCACCGAAAACCGGCACGTCGCAGCCAACTTTGTCGAACTCATGGTTCTCCCTCCTTTTTCGACTGACATCACTCGGAGTTGCGAATACTGGCGATGCTCGATAGCACCTGCGCCAGCGAGCTTTTCACGTCTGTGAAACTATTCCTACCCGATAGCGTGAACGCGAGCGGAACCCTTCGCTGAGCCGGCTCGTCCGTGAACAGCGCCGCCAAATGCTGCTGTGTCGGAGAGTCGTTCCACCGCGATACAATGATCGGCAACTCGACTGAGCCCCGCGGCGGGACGACCTTGGGCAAGTCGCGGGTGGCGAAGCAGCCGCGCGTGCTTTCGCCGCCAATGAGTCTAACGGATTTGTCACCGTGATTCGTCAGACGAAACCAAAGCACAATGTTCTGAGAATTCGCCACCGGGCCGGGGGCGGTCTCGTATCTTGCGAACCGTGCGGTCAGCGGGCGCCCCGTCACGCTCGATTCCAGCGATTCCGGAACGCCGAAGCGCCAGCGCCCATCGTGACGCCACGAGACTCGAAGCGTAAACCGATGCCTTCAGCGCCGCCGGCATCGGGATGACAAATCCCGCCAGAAACCCAAGATCGATACCAAACGACGCCCACGGGCTGACCGTGACCTCGCCAAAGCACGGGCACGTCCCCGCGCCGCAGCTCGCCTGGTTGAAGTTCAGCCAAGCAAAACCGCCGAGCAAGCCGATCGCCACGAACCTCGTCGTCCGCGGCCACCAGTTGGCCAGGAGAAACGCGCCCAGCGTCAACTCCAGGAAGACCAGTCCCAGGTGAATGCGCGTGTACCAGCCGGACGCGTCGCCGACCATCGGCTCGAACAGGAATTGCCGCGCCTTGAGGACGGCCGCAGCCAAGAGGATCACAGCAAAGGCTGTCTTCGTCGCGCGGTAAACCGTGACGCGCACTCTCGCTAACCGCGACGCCGGCCTCGGCCCCCTTGGCGCACTTTGCGGGGGCAGGGCGTTACTTTGGAGTTCCAGCGCAGGCCCCGGCGGTTCGAGGGTCGCGACTGTTTCCTTGCCGGCCGCCAATGCCGGTCCGGCATCTCCGTGCGACGCGTTCATGGCATTCGCCCTGAATTGACCCGCGACGAATTGCCCGCGCAACGGAGCTGCACGATCGTGCAGCCGGGATCATAACACCCCAAAGGGGGGTGGCAAGCATTTTTTCGGATTTTTTTGGCCCACCCGAATGCAGCCAGTGAGCACCGCCTAAGGAATGCACGAAAATCAACTTCCGCATTCTCATCTCCGGCCTCGTGCCGCCTCGTGCCGCCTCGTGCCGGGGGCTCGTTGATTGGCAGCTAGTGCGACCGGTTCTCACTGCGCGTGCTTCTCCACCGGCCTTGCGAAGTTTCGCTGCCGATCGTCCGCCGGCGCCCCGCTGCGCGCCAGCAGGTAATGCGAGAAGAGCGCGAAAGCCGCAAACAGCGCCGCATTCGAAACCAGCGGGGTCGGTGGAGGCCGGATGATCCTCGTTCGTGCCGGCTCACGGCGCGACCACCGGCGGGGGCGTGAAAGTCGGCGCAGCGGGAGTCGCAGGCGTCGCTGCGCCTGGGGCAGCCGCTCCCGATCCTTGAACCGAGCGCCGAAGGTCCTCCGCCTCTTGCCGCAGCCGCTCGCGCGGGACCATCCGCTGCGGCACGAGCGTGAACTCCAGCGTCCGCTCGTCGCGGATTTCCCAGGGCAGGAGGTTCTCCGTCACGAAATCGAGCGGGAAATACTCGTACCAGGGCGTGGGGATGGGTTGCAGCACGGTGGCCGTCTCGAAGCCGTCGCGCACCAGGCGAATCTGCCGCGTGCCGTAGTAGACGTAGGGCACGGAAACCGGCGTCACGCTCTCGATCTCGTAGTTGTCGACGAACACCTTGGCGCCGGGCGGGTTGCTGCGGATCGTCAGCCGCCGCGAAACGCAGCCGGAGGAGAGGACTGCGAGGATCGCGAGCAGCAGGCACAAGAACCGTGCGCCGGATTGGTGCGCCGCCCGTGCCCGTCGTTTCCGCGCAGCATCAGCGCTGCGAACGATCTCGTCCAAGTTACGAACACCACGGCGCATGGCGATGCGTTTGCTAGCGGTCCGTGTCGGGCCGAGACGATGGGAGGCGGACTATAGCCGCGCCATCCTCCAATCGCCAGCCCTTTACGCCGAAGGCGTTAGACAGCAAAGCCCAGGGTCGCTGCGCAGCAGCGCACCCTGGGATCCCGATGCGCAGCCGACGCTTACCCCGCAGGGGTTAGATAGCTTGTGCATAAGGCCGCGTGCTGGCAGCGGAAGCATCGGCAACGCCGCGCAATGCTTGTTGTGATGCGCTTCCGAACTGCCGAAGCCCGCTACGTCCGATACCGCTCCAGCAGCTTCCCAATGGCCTGCAAGAAGCCGTCGACGACCTCCTGCGGCGGCATCGGCAGCTTGAGATACGCCTCGCCGGTCTGGGCGTCGCGCTGGACGAGCGCCACGGCGCCCGACGGCGGCGACTTCGACGCGCCGGGCGCAGCGCCCGGCTGCGTCGCGGCGGCAAGCTGCTCGAGGTACTTAAGGCCCGTCTGCAACAGCCCAGCCAGCGGATCGAGGGCCGCGCCAGCCGCGGCCTTTTGCGCTCGCTCCGCCTCGCCCTGCGGCTTCCCGCGCGCGTGGCCGTTCGTCGAACCCGCGCGCCCCGCCGCTCCGTCGGTCCCGGGGAGATATTCGTCCGTCGCGCTGTCGCGCTCCATCGCCTCCGCCTCGGTTTCGTCCGGCGGCGCCGCCGGCGTATCCGTCGGCTCGGGAATCGCCGCCGTCACCTTTTCCACCGTGTCCATGAACTGCGTGAGGCGCGTGCCGCCCAGGAAGACGTCCTTTTGCCCGCCGTCGAGCGTGCCCGCGAAGAGCGACTTCTTGAACGACAGGACCGAGAGCATCCCCTCTTCGATCGTCCCCTGGGCGACGAAGTTCACGACGCGCACGGGCTGCTTTTGCCCGAGGCGGTGGACGCGGCCGATGCGCTGCTCGAGCACGGCCGGGTTCCAGGGCAGGTCCATGTTGATGACGACGGACGCATGCTGCAGGTTGAGTCCCACGCCGCCGGCGTCGGTCGACAAGAAGGTCCGGCAGGCCGGTTCCTCGCGGAAGCGGTCGACGAGCCCCTTGCGCTTTGGACCGGGCACGCCGCCGTGGAAGAGGACGTGCTGAAAGCCGCGGCCCTCGAATCGCCGCAGCAGGACCTCGTGCATCCGCAGCCACTGGCTGAAGATGACGGCCTTGGCGTCCCGCTGCTCGAAGATTTCATCCAGCAGCGTGGCCAGCTCGTCGGCCTTGACGCCGAAATCCGTCGCCTGGTCCAGGAGGTACGTGCTGTCGCACGACATCCGCATGTTTTGCAGGAAGATCATCAGGAGCTGCTTGTCGGTCTCGGAGAGGAACCCGAACCGCCGCCACTTGCGGACGATGTTGGCCACGCTGTCCGCGTTCTCGGCGTGCAGGTCCAACTGCTCTTGTGTCATGGGGACGAAGAAGTTTTTGTCCATCCGACCCGGAAGCTGGCTGAGCACTTCCTTTTTCTGCCGGCGGATGAGGATCGGCGCGAGCGTCTTGCCGATCCGATCGAGGTCGCGGTAGCCGATGACGCGGCCGCTCTCCTCGGTCACCTGGTGATCGTGCAGGAACCGGTACGTGGGACCCAGCCGGTGCCGGTCGACGAACTGCACGATCGAGACCAGCTCCTCCAGCCGGTTTTCCAGCGGCGTGCCCGTCAGCACGATCGCGTAGGGCGAGGCGATCTTCTTGACGTTGCGGGCGGCGCGGGTGCTCCAGTTCTTGATGCGCTGGGCCTCGTCGAGAATGACGAGGTCCGGCGACCAGCGGTTGACTAGGTCCAGGTCGCGGTGGACGGTGTCGTAGTTCATGATCTTGTAGAACGACGGCTCGGAGAACTGCTGCTGGCGCTTGGGGCGCAGGCCGGAAATGACCTGCGCCTGTCGATCGACGAAGCGGCCGATTTCCCGCTCCCACTGGTGCTTGAGCGACGTGGGGCAGACGATCAGCACGCGCTCGACGCCCAGCGCCTGGGCCATGATCTCGGCCGCGGCGATGGCCTGGATCGTCTTGCCCAGGCCCATCTCGTCGGCGATCAGACAGCGCCCGGCGCGGGCCGCAAACAGCGTCCCCTCGCGCTGGTAGTCGAACAGGTCGGCCCGCACCAGCTTCTTGAAGGCCGGGCTCTTGATGCCGCGCGGGAAAAGCCCGTCGACGCGCTGGCGGCGGCGGGAGACGTCGCGCACCTCGGCCACGAACCGCAGCACGTCGTCGTAGCAGCGCAGCTCGTGCCCGATCGGCTCGGACTCGGACAGGAACCTGTCGAACCGGTCGAAGGACTCCGGCTGCAGGGCGCCTTCGGAATCGAAGAACTTCGCCGCCAGGCGGGCGAGCTGCACGGGGCACTCGCGGCCGGGGCGGAAGCGCGCCTCGCGCCGGGCGCCGTATTGCAGGTAGACCTCGCTGTAGTCGGGCTGGAAGCCCGCGGCCAGGGCGGCCTTCCCCCCGCGCTTCCGCTCCAGCGCCGCCAGCGTGAACTCGACGTGCTTGCAGGTGCCCAGGGCGTTGGTGGCGAAGTCGGGGCAGGAGCAAAAGTTGTCGCCCGGCCGCGTCCCGCGGATCGCCACGCGGTAGGTCGTCTTGCTCTGCGGGTTGGCGACCTCGAACTCGGAAAAGACCGGCTGGCCGCCGACGTTGCGCAGGCGGAAATCCTGCTCGCGCCCGAACTGCCGGCGCAACTCGGTCTGCCAGTCTTCGAGCGACATGCCCTCGGGCTTGCGGAGGCGGGAAAGGCGGGGCGGTTTTGCGGTTCGTTTTTTGGATGTGCGGCGAGACTTGCTTTCGTTGACGGGAACTTCCGTTCCCCCGGCGGTCGTGGCCATGGGCTCTCCTTAGGTTGCTTCCTGACTTCGGCCGGTCCTATCGTTCCTACGCAGCGACGGGGGAATTGTATCGCGGCTGAAAAAAACTGTCTGCGCCTGACAGCATTGCTGGCGGCCCAATTGCTGACCGCCCTGCGCGCGAGTAACCTACGGTAGGATGGCCCTTCTGGGCCGTCTCTTTGTCGACGGTCTGGAAAGGCCGTCCTACAAGATCATGGCAAACAATCCGTCCGAGCCCAAGCCGCAGGAAGACCGCGTCCTGACGAGCGCCCGCCGCGAGGCGATCGTCGTCTTCGTGGTCTGGGCGCTGGCGCTGACGTACACGGTCAGCGTTTGCTACTTCTACGGCTACGGCCGCGACCCGAAGAGTTTGAAGTTCGTGCTCGGTTTTCCGGATTGGGTTTTCTGGGGGATCATCGTGCCCTGGGCCGTGTGCATTGTGTTTTCGCTTTACTTCGGCGCGCGGTTCGTGCGCGACGAGAAGTTGGAGGAGGAGCCGGCGGAAACGCCCGTCGCCCCGTCGAAGTCGGAGGGCAGCGAGGAGATGACGAACGTCGAAGGGCGAACGTCCAAGGAATGACGAACTCCGCTCACCCGCTCCCCTTGTCTCCCTCTCGCCCCCTCTCCTTGTCCTCTTTCCACGGTCCCGGCTGCGGGGGCGCCGCGAACATTTCGTAGTGCGGGTCTTCCAGGCCGAAGGCGTCGGCCACGCGGTTGAAGAACGCGAACAAGGCCGTGATGTAAACGCCTTCGGCGATTTGCGGGTCGGTCCAGCCGGCGTCGCGGGCGCGCTTGACGTCGTCGTCCTGGCAGCGATAGGGGTGGAGCGTCAGCACGCGCACCAGCTCCAGGAGCGCTCGCTCCTGGGGCGTGACGGGCGCGGCCTCGAGGTCGGCCTTGCGGAGCGCCTGCACCACCGCATCGTCCTGGCCCTGCAACTGCAAGAAGGTGGCGTGCGCGCCAATTCAGTATTTGCACTTATTGAGGCCGGAGACGTAGGTGGCGATCATCTCCTTGGTCCGCCGGTCGAGGTGCCCCGGCGAGAAGTGCAGCCCGTAGGAAAACGAAAACACGTCGCGCAGGAAATCCGGCCGCTGGCTGAAGCAACGGAGGATGTCCGGGATTTGCTTGCGCTGGGGGTTGTGGGCGAACCAATCGCGGTAGGCCTTTGCCAGGTCGCCCTGGGCCTGTGTCTCGTCGATCCACTGGATGTGTCTCGTCGATCCACTGGATGTGGGGCATGGTCGAATCGCCATTTCGTAGGGCAGGCGGCCCGCCTGCCATTCTTCACGCAGGGCAACATCTTGTCAGCGGCGGCTCCAGCATCATAGCGGGAAGCAATGCCCGACGGGGAGCCAAGGTCCTAGTGCCATCCCTTTACGGCGCCGCAGCGGAAAACGCCTTCTTCAATGCCGCCAGGCCCCGCGCCCCTTCATGCCCCTGCACGATCACGTTCACGCGGACCTCGCTGGTGTTGATCAGCTCGACGTTGATGCCCTCCTGGGCCAGCGACTCGAACATCTTGATCGCCACGCTCGTCTGGCTCCGCAGCCCGATCCCCGACACGGAGAGCTTGGCCACGTTGGGCGAGGCCGACACGGGACCGGCGCCGAGCTTTTCACAGACCGTCTGCGCCTGCTCGATCGCCCGCGGCAGGTCCGAGCGCGGCACGGTGAAGCTCACGTCGGCCCGCCCCTCGATGCTGCTGCTCTGGATGATCATGTCGACGAAGATCCCGGCCTGGCTCACCTGCTCGAACAGGGTGGCCGAGGCGCCCGGCGCGTCGGGCAGGTTGCCGATGGTGACGCGGGCCTGCGATTCGTCGAGCGAAATGTCGTCGATCGCCAGGTCCTCCATCCCTTGCAGGCGGCGGACGACGTCGACGGCGCTCGTGCGGCTGCGGCGCGAGGAGGCGCGGGGGTTCACGTCGGTCGGCGGCTTCTCCAGCTCGAACGTGCGGTGCACCGCCCGCAAGCCGGCCAGGGCCTGCTCGCGGGCCACGAGCACGGAGATCTTGATTTCGCTGGTGGTGATCATTTGGATGTTGACGCCCGCGTCGGACAGGCAGCGGAACATCTTCGTGGCCACGCCCGTCTGTCGAGCCATGCCCAGGCCCACGGCGGAGATCTTCGACACCTGGTCGTCGTGCGTCAGGCCGTCGGCCCCCAGCTCGGCGCAGGCTTCCTTCACCGCCTCCAGCGTAACGGGCAATTCGTCCTTGAGGACCGTGAACGAGATGTTCGCCTTGCCGTGCGCGCCCACGTTCTGGACGATCATGTCGACCGTGACGTTGCGGCGCGCGATGCGCGAGAAAATCGCCAGGCTCACTCCCGGACGGTCCGGCACGCCCAGCACCGTGACGCGGGCCTCATTCTTGACGAGCGCGCAGCCGGTGACGGGGCGCTTGGGGCTTTCCGGCTCGCGCACGATGAGCGTGCCCGGCACGTCGGCGAAGCTGTTGCGCACGTGGATCGGCACCCCGAACTTCTTGCCGAACTCGATCGAGCGGTTGTGCATCACGCCCGCCCCCAGGCTGGCCAGCTCGAGCATCTCGTCGTAGCTGACCTGGGCCATCTTGCGGGCCTCGGGCAGGATGCGCGGGTCGGTGGTGTAGACGCCGTCGACGTCGGTGTAGATTTCGCACTCGTCGGCGTCGAGCACGGCGGCCAGGGCGACGGCGGTCGTGTCGCTGCCGCCGCGGCCGAGCGTCGTGATGTTGAAGTGCTCGTCGATCCCCTGGAAGCCGGCGGCGATGACGATCTTCCGCTGACCGAGGGCCTGCTTCAGCCGCTCGGTGGAGATCGACTTGATGCGGGCCTTGGTGTGCGTGCTGTCGGTGCGGATGCCGATCTGGGCGCCGGTCAGGCTGACGGCCTCCTCGCCGAGCTCGCTGATGGCCATCGCCATGAGCGCGACGCTCACCTGCTCGCCGGTGGAGAGGAGCATGTCCATTTCGCGGGCCGGGGGACTGTCGGTGATCTGCCGGGCCAGGTCGATGAGGTCGTCGGTGGCGTCGCCCATGGCGCTGGTCACCATGACGACCTGGTTGCCCTCCTGGTGCGGTCGGTGGGGCCACGATTGACGGCTACAGACCCGGCATGAACAAGGACTTATCCGGCCTCCACCGACCCCGCGTCGGTGGGGCCACGATTGACGGCTACAGACCCGGCATGAACAAGGACTTATCCGGCCTCCACCGACCCCGCGTCGGTGGGGCCACGATTGACGGCTACGGACCCGGCATGAACAAGGACTTATCCGGCCTCCACCGACCCCGCGTCGACCCCGCGTCGGTGGGGCCACGATTGACGGCTACAGACCCTGCGCTGTGCAGCATTGGGCGCTGCAGCGTGCGCCGAACCGCGCCCATGTCGTATTCGCCAAACGTCCCGACATAGTATCCGTAGGAGAAAACGGGCGTCATGCCATGTGCGTATGCCAGGTTGTTGAGATAGCCGAGCGCCACCTGTTCCGGCGACTCAGTGAACGAGCACCCGATCGTCGCGTGCAGATGGTCCGCGAACAACGACAGCCGTGACACGCGATGCCCCTTCTTGCACGTGGCTGCCGTAAACATGTCGCGGCTAGCGGCGAGACGGTGCAGAGCGATGTCCGTCGATCGAGACTCGTTCACAAGGACAAGATGAAGGTTGTAAATGTAACGACCGTGCGCGCTCAACTGCGGCCGTGATAGGTCGACCTCCGCAAACGACAACTGGAACCCCTGCAACCGCTCCTGCACCCGATCGTCCGCCATTCGATGATGACCCAACTGGTCGGCAACGTAGGCTTCGACGGCCTCGCGCTTCGCGTCGCCCAGGGACGTAAGCGAGAAGTTGCGCTGAAAAGCCTTTGGAACGTCGGCCGAAATCTCGTGCTGCAGTCGGCCCTTGACTGATTTTACGATTTCTGGCGGGGCCACAGGAGGCAGCGTGCTTACGAGGAACCGTTGGACGTTTGGCGGCTGGAAGTGAAACTCCAGAATTCGCACGCCGTCCGTTTCAACTGCAATCCGAAGGGGAGCCAGCCAAGCGTCTGGGGGCGGAATATCTGCCGCGGCAAAGAGCGCAAGCGACCAGCGGAGCTGATAAGCTGGTCGGCAGTTTGAAGTCGTGTAGATCGGCTGCAGCATAGCTTACCAATCGTTGCCCCACCGACGCGGGGTCGGTGGAGGCAGGACTCTTCGTTGCACGCCTCTAGCTTACCAATCGTTGCCCCACCGACGCGGGGTCGGTGGATCCCAGGAAATAACGCATCAGTTTCCACCCTTCCGGAAAACTTAGCTCCGACTGGCCGGCCGTGACGTCGTCGTAGGTCGCAAAGCGATCTGGTTTGACGCCCGTCCCGCAAATCGCAAACGGCACATACCCGTGGCTGTGCGTCTTCGTGCGCAGCGGGGTGGGATGGTCGGGCGAGATCAGGATGCGGAAATCGCCGCGGCGCGCAAGCGCCTCGAAAAGCGGCCCCACGATGTGCCGGTCGATCTGCTCCAGGGCCTCGATCTTGCCTTCGAGGTCGCCTTCGTGCGAGGCCTCGTCGGTGGCCTCGACATGGACGCAGATGATGTCCGTGTCGTCGAGCGCCGCCACCGCGTACCGCCCCTTGGCGCCGTAGTCGGTGTCCTTGTAGCCCGTCGCACCGGGCACGTCGATCCGCTGCCAGCCCAGAAGCGCCGCCAGCCCGCGCAGCAGGTCCACGGCCGTGATCATCGCCCCGCGCCGGCCGTAGGTCTTCTGGAAGGAGGGGAGCGAGGGCGCCTTGCCGAGTCCCCAGAGCCAGACGTTGGTGACGGGGAGCTTTCCTTGGCGGCGGCGCGACTGGTTCACGTCGTGATCGGCGAAGAGCGCCATGCTTTCGCTCATGAAGCGGCTGAGGAGGTCGCTGCCAGGTCCGCGCGGATAATCGTCGACGATCGGCCTGTCGGTCAGGTCGTGCGGGGGCGTGGTGCGCGTGTCGCGGCTGAAGGGGGCGGGCGTTTTGGCGTCGCCGTGATAGATCAGGAGGTTGCGGTAGCTCACGCCCGGCCTGAATTCCCATCGCGGCCCGCCAAGCCTTTCCTGGGCAGCCGCGAGAAGCTGCGTCGCCTCGGCGGTCGAGACGTGCCCGCCCGTGAAGTCGCGCATGACCTGGTCTTCGATCGTCACCAGGTTGCAGCGGACGGCCCAGTCGTGGGGACCCAGCGCGATGCCCTGCGCGGCGGCCTCCAGCGGCGCGCGGCCCGTGAAATGCACGTTGGGGTCGTAGCCCAACAGGCTCAGGTTGGCGACGTCGGAACCGGGGGGGAGCGAGGCGGGCACGTGATTCGCCCGGCCCACCACGCCCACGGCGGCGATGGTGTCCATATTGGGCACGCGGGCCGCCTCAAGCGGCGTTTTGCCGCCGAGCGATTCCTGCGGCTCATCGGCGCAGCCGTCGGGGATGACGATGGCGTATTTCATGTCGTAGCAACGCAGGCTGGGGGCGCGCTCCGCGAGACCTCAGGCACCGACAAAACGGCGCGCTCCGCGAAACCTCTAGGCACATTGGCGCACGTAAAACATCATGCTAGGCGGTTTCCGCTGGGCTGCCAATTGGGGGGCGCACGGGCAAAACGATCGCGAATCGCGATCCCTTGCCCGGTGTGCTGTCGACCTCGACGCGGCCGCCGTGCAGAGAGATAATCCGCCAGCACTTGGAGAGGCCCAGCCCCAGCCCGCGGCCGGCGCTGCGGCCGGAGAAATAGGGATCGAAGAGGTGCCGCCGGACGTCGGCCCCAAAGCCCGGTCCGGTGTCGGCGATCTCGATGCGGACGGCGGCGGGCTGGCCGCCCGGGTTGGCGGAGGCCGAAATGTGCAGCTCGCCCGACTCGCCCATCGCTTCGATGGCGTTATCGAGGACGGCGCGGACGGCGACGGCAAGCTGCGTGCGGTCGCCTTGAACTTCGATCGCGTTTTCGACGTCAACCGTCAACCGCAGGCGCGTTCCGGCCAGTTGCTGCGCAGTCTCGGCGGCGACCTGGCGCAACAGCGAGGCCACGTCGAGGGTCTCCAGCCGCGGCTGCGGCGGGCGGGCGAAGAGCATCAAGTCGGCGATCATTTCGTGGACGCGCAACGCCTGCGCGTGCACGAGCGCCAGCTCGCGCCGGCGCTCCGGATCGGCTTCGTGCCGCGCCAGAAGCTGCGCACGGCCGGAGATGACGGCCAGCGGGTTGTTCATTTCGTGGCCGGCCCCGGCGGCGAACTCGGCGAGCGCGGCAAGCTTCTCCTCTTCGACGGCGCGGGCGAAGGAATTCTCCAGCTCGCGCAACCGTCGCGCAGCCGAAGCGACGAGCGGCAATAGGGCGCCTTCCAGGCCGGGCTGCAGCCAGCGCTCGGCGGCCTGGCGCGCGTCGGCCTGAATGGCCTTGTGATCGAACTTTGTCGAGCGCGGCGAGCGCGCCGCAGCGGCCAGCGCCGACGAGGCTTCGGCGACCAGCGCATCGATCTTCGGCCCTTCGTCGAAACCCAGCGCCGCGGCGCAGAGAGACTCTTCGCCGCCGACTTCCCGGCCGTCGTCCCAAACCGCCCACGCTCCGGCATGGGATAGGTATCCCGCCAGTCGCGCCTCGTCCGCGCGCTGTGGCAGCGACGCGTGGGCGATCTGGGCCGCCAGCGCACCCGTTTGAAGGCCCGAATGCAGCAGGTCCACAAGCCTTTTGCGCTGCGCCGACGGAAGCGGGACGGCGTCATGCGAAGATTGCTCGAGCGGCGCGAGTAGGTTGTGCAATGCGTCCGCGAGCCAGCCGAAAAGCGACTCTGCGTCGGCCACTCGCACGGCTGCCTGTCGTGCGCAAGCGCACACCCAAATCGCCAGCGATGGGTCGGCGAGGATCGCCTGGCGGCAGAGCCGGACGCGGTCTTCCGGCTGCGGTGACAACAGCGCGCGGCAGACAGCGCCCTCGGAAACGCCCGACAGCGGCAGCTTCGGCTTCCTGCCCGCCAGCGGAACCTCGGGCAGCAGGACCATGAAGCAGAGCTTCATTACGAGCGTGACGTTGCGAAGCGGAGCTTCGCAACGAGAAAATCATCGATTACTTCGGGGCGCCTGATTCAATGTCGAGCAGCGTACAAATGCGCTCGACGAGCTGCTCGACCTCGAACGGCTTGTGCAAGAAGTCGTTGGCGCCGGCCGCTTTCAGCTCCTCGATCTTGTCCTCCTCGACCATGCCGGAGATGCAGATGATCCGGATGTCGTCGAGGGCCTTTTCGCTCCGCACGCGCTGGCAGACCTCGCGGCCGTTGATGTCCGGCAGCATCACGTCGAGCACGATCAGGTCGGGATGGTACTCCTTGACCATCATCCCCGCGTCGAAACCGTTGTTGACGCTCTTGTGCTCAAAGCGCCCGTCGCGCTCCAGCACGTCCGTGACCAGCTCGACCAATTCCTGGTCGTCGTCGACGATCAGGATTTTCCTGCGCCCGCTGTCCAGGGCGTCGGTGGGGATGCCGTTGTCCCGCATGAAGGCGTAGAGCAGGTCCCGCGGAATGCGGCGAAACCGGCTGCCGGGCACGCGGAATCCTTTCAACTGACCCGAATCGAAGCAGCGGATGATGGTCTGTTGGCTGACTTTGCAAATCTTGGCCGCTTCACCGGTGGTAAAGACCGTCTTCATGCGAGCTAACCACCCCTCTCCCTAGCCGATGGCTAGTCTGCCGGAACCATCGCGGCGTCGCGCCGTGCGAGCCAGCCCGGTCCCCAGTCGTCCTTGGGTTCGCAGTCAGAGGATTTCCTAGAAAGTCCGTAAAACCAGCACTCTCTGACATTTCTGCAATTCGCATTCTTGACCGTTTCTGCCCTCCTTACCGAACTTGACAGCGCGAGATTATATCGATCGCGCCCAATGCGTCAAGATAAGTTTGGCGAACGTAAGTGATTGTCCCAACAAAATTTACGCGGCACCGCCAAGCGCGCGACCGCATTGCGCCCAACTTTCCGAGTCGCTGCGCGTACCCCAATCGCCTGATTGTCACCGGGCTTAGCGCCGCGCAAGAACGCCCAGCAAGGACGAGAAACCGACGAGCCGCGCCCGACACGGCGTCATTTAGACGACAGATAAATCTCGCCGGACTGCAAGACTTCGTCGTTGATTTCCTTGAGGGTCTTTTCGATCCGCGCTTTCGTCAGGCCGGAAGCCTGCGGCAGGGCCTCGTCGTACCAGTACCTGGCGCGGGCCATGAAGCGGCGTCGCAGGAAGCCGACTTTCTCCTGTTCGGCCTGCTGCATCCAGCCGTCGGCGACGGCGACCTTCGCCATCGAGTCCACCGGGCCCGCCTTGTCCGACTTTGCCAGGTCGCGCAGTTTCTCGTCGCCGCAGCGCGAAAGGTGCATAAGGCCCTTGTCCCAATCGTCGCGCCCCAAGGCGTAGTATTTTCCCACGGTCAGGTTGGCGTCCGGGTCCGACGGATTACCAACCAACACGGCTTCCGCTTTCCGCGCGTCTTCCGCCAATCGCTTCAACACGCGCAGCGCGGCCGCCATCGCCGTCAGGCCCTTGTTGAATTCGGCCACGGCCACGTCGCGGGCGTACTTCAGGCCCATGTCCCTGGCAGCCGTCAGCAAGCGGTTCGCGCCCTCCAGGTCGCCCAGGAGGATCGCGTCCTTCATCAGTTTGCGCGCGGACTCGATCGTGGCCTGGGCGCCGTCGCGGTGGACGACGTTCTTGCCGGAGGTGACCAGCGCGTCGACCTTCATCGTCATCGCGCCTGGCATCTCGAACACCGCTTCCCTCGCAATCACCGTCTCCACGGCGGCGATGGGCACGCCCGCCTCGGCCGACAGCCGCCCCGCCTCGTCCAACAGCGCGTAGAGCGCCGCCGGATCGTCCTTCGTGTAGCCCGCCTCCTTGAAGAGCTTCTTCGACAGCTCGAATTTCTTCTCCGCCAGGGCGCGCGGGTTGACGGCGTTTTCCGCACTCTTGTAGTCGTCGTTGTACAGGTCGCGGACGGTCTTTCGCGCCGCGGCCAGCTCGGCCTGGCCGGGAACGGGCTTCTTGACTTGCTGCGTCGGCGTTGTAGGCGTCGTCGGCGCGTTGCCAGCGAGGTCGGCCAGGTCTGAATTCTTGGCCAGCGATTTGATTTCCGCCGCCGACAACGCGCGCTTGTAGATCCTGAGGTCGGAAACCCCCGCCCCCCAAAGCGGGTCGGACGTATTCCGCTGGCCGACCTTGAAGGGGACCGTGGTGCGCGTCGTTGCGCTCAGCGTGTCAGTTTCGACTTCCGTCTCCTGCGGCTCGCCGTGGTAATAGACCTTCACGCCCGCCGCCTTTCCCGAGCCATCGTAGCTCACCGCCACGTGCGTCCATTGGTTGGCGGGCGCCTGGGCCTTGGCGAGGACCTTCAGGGCGTTGTCCGGCCAGGAGTTGACGATGTGGGTGCCCATCCGGCGTTGCTGCATCCAAAAATCCCAGCCGCGATGCGCGTGTTCGTTGTCGTCGATCCGCGAGCAGATGGCGCCGTGCGAATCGTTCGGCACGAGCTTGACCCAGGCGGCGCAGGTGAACGGCTGGTCCTTGTCGAAGTCGCCCACGTCCGCCAGCTCGCAGACCGCGCCGTACACCTTGACGCCCTTTGTCGACGACGGGCCATCCTGCCACGAAGCCGAATCGGCGAGTTTCACTTCGCGGTATTCGGACTCGACTAACACCCTCGTCGTTTGGCCGCGGCCCTCGGCCAGGGGCGCGTGCAAATGGATCCCCGGCTGCATTTGGGAGTCGGGAACGTTGCCGACGACGCGCGGCGGGCGCACACGTGTACCACGTTCATCGGCGGGGTCAGGGGCCTCGATGGGTCCGTCGTCCGCCGTCCGTGGATTCAGGATGACGGTGCCGCCGGTCGTGCGCGAGTTGTTGTTGATGGCGGGGACGACGGTCCCGCCGGACGTGTTCTGCGAGCCCCCGTTATTGAGGGCCGTGTTCGTGGTCGCGGGATTTCCGGAGTTGTTCGTGCCGGAAGAGGCGGCCACGACGATGATCACCGCCACGGCCGCCACGGCCAGTCCGCCGACGATCCAGGGCATCGGCGACGACCGCCGTCGGCGCGCCAGCGACACGGCGCTCGATTTCGTCTTCACCGCGACTTCAGGGACCGCGGCGGCGGAAGCCGCGTCCGCGGCCTCCGGCGCGGCCCGCACCTTGGGAGCGCGCCGTGCAACCGCCGCGGCCGCGGGCGCCGCCGACGGGATGGCCGGAGAAAGCGTGGCGCCGGCAGGGGGCGGCGATGCGGGCATGACAGGCGGGGGGGCAGGCGGCGCGGGAGGCACCGGCGCGGCCGCCGCGAGCCTGGCCTTGAGCGCTAAGTCGTAGGCGGCTTTCTTGGCCTTGGCCAACAGACAGATTTTCGCCGCCGCCAGCTCGTTGAGCACCTTCTGCGACAGTGCCGAGTGCTTCCCGGTCTTATACGTCTGCACGTGCGCCATCTGACGGTCGGCGGCCGCCTCGATCACGTCCTGGTCCGGCTCAAACAGCGCCACCCCCAGTAGCCGGTAATGGTTGGCCGGCTGCTCGGCGGGCGGAATGCCCAGCCACTTGTAATAAGGGTCAAAGTCGTCGGCCATGACCCCTGAGTTCTCCAGGTTCCAACGGCGACGGGGGGCGACATTCGACACCATCCCCGCCTCGGGCTGGTCGTGCCCCAGCGGTGCGCCTCCGTCGCCCTGATTGCGGCGGACGCTTCCCCCGACTGCTAGTTTGACCTATTATGCCCCGACGCCGCCACGGCAACAAGCGCAGGGTGATAGGGTCGTTACAGCCGGCCGCGGCTGGACTTTCGACGCGGCTTGCCTCCCTGCGGTTCCCCGCCCGTTCTCAGAGAGCCATGTCGTCGTCCGCTCCCGCCGCCGATTTTCTCCAGCTTGCCGGCAAGACCGTGCTCCTCTTGGGCGTCGCCAACCGCAAGAGCGTGGCCTGGCACGTGGGCCGGGTGCTGCGCGAGGCGGGCGCGAAAGTGGTCTACGTCGTGCGGTCCGAGGAGCGGCGGCAGGCCGTCGCCAGCCTTCTGGCCGAGTCCGACGGCGCCGCCGCGCCGATCTACGTGTGCGACGTCGAGCACGAGGACCAGATCGCCCGCCTGCGCGACGAGGTCGCCAAGGCCCATGCCCCGCTCCACGGCCTGTTGCACTCGATCGCCTTTGCCGACTACGGCGAGGAGCCCGTGCCGTTCCACGAGACGCCCAAGCGCGCGTTCCTGCGGGCGATGGACGTGTCGTGCTATTCGCTGATGGCGATCGCCAACGCCTTCCGCGAAGCGCTCGATCCCGACGCCTCCGTGGTCACGGTCTCGATCTCCACCACCCGCATGGCCAGCGAAAGCTACGGCTTCATGGCGCCGGTCAAGGCGGCGCTCGACTCCTCGCTGGCGTTCCTGGCTAAGTCGTTCAGCCGGTTCTCGCGGGTGCGGTTCAACGCGGTCGCGCCGGGCCTGCTCAAGACTTCGGCCTCGGCCGGGATTCCCGGCTACGTCGACGCCTACCTGTTCGCCGAGCAAGTGATCTTGCGCAAAGCGGCCGTGCGCACCGAGGAGGTCGCGGCCGCGGCGGCGTTTCTCCTCAGCCCGCGATCCAGCGGCATCAACGCCCAGCACATCGTGGTGGACGCGGGGATGGGGGTGAATTACTTCGATGCGGAGATTATCCGGCGGGTTACGGGGTCGGCGTAACAGTCGACGGAGGGCAAATGCGGGTTCGCTGTCCGTCGTTCCCAGCGCGCGAAAGGCGAATACCTGGCTGCCCGGGGTCATGGAAGCCATCTGCTAGCATGACGGCACCCACGACCGGCCAGCCTGACGCCGTGGCCGTTGGTGTGCTTAAGGCGTGCTAAGTCCCCATCTGCCGCGGCTTTCGGCAAGGCGCGGCGCGCTGGGGAAATCGGGCAGGGAATTCCGCATTCGCAGTTCAGGCAGCTAGAAGCAAGCACCGATCTAAACATAAGAAGCCGAGCACTCCGCCGGCGCCCGGCGTCGGGCGGCGGAGTTGCGACGCGGCCGGTCAAGGAAATCGCCGGACCGCATCAAATTCCATTGGTTTTTTTGCGAAGGGACTCGCCATGCAAAGTCACGGACGGATGGGTGCGATTCTGGTCCTCGTCGCCGCGGCGCTATCACTCCACGTGGTCGCGCGGGCGGACGACCTGGGCTATAACGATCTGCGGCGGCGGATCGAGGACTTGGAGCGGAGCCAGGGCCTGGCTGGCGTTGGCGGCGACAATTGCTGCGACGACTGCTGCTGCCAGGACGCCTTCTACGCCGTGTACGAGAACGTGATCGTCGAGCCGCATTTCACGCACGACCCGGCCTTCTACGTGCAGGGTCCCGGAGACGTCTTCGCCGAACGCTCGTTCGACTGGGACCTGGAGTACAGCCCGCGCGTCGAGTTCGGGCGCGTGACGGACTGCGGGATGGGCTGGCGGGCGCGGTGGTGGAACTTCGACCACACCACGGCGCAGAGCGCCACCGGCGTGGACGCGCAGGCGAGCTTCTCGGGAGGCGATGACAACACGACGGTGGAGCTCGACTTCGTCGGCAACATCGCCGCCACGCACCGCCTGGAGGTGGACGTGATCGACGTGGAAGCGACCGTGATGAGCGGCAACGCGCTGTTCAGCGCCGGCGTCCGCTATGCGCGCATGGACCAGGTGTATTTCGCCCAGCAGGTCGGCACAACGAATTTCATCCGCGCCGCGCACGACTTCGAAGGCTTCGGACCGACCGTCGGCGTCGACGTGCTGGCGCCGCTCAGCAACTCCGACCTCGCGGGCTTCGTCAAGGTGCGCGGCTCGTTACTTTACGGCGAGTCGCTCTTCCGGGCCAACGATGAGACCACCGCCGTGCTGTTGCGGTCCCTCGACAACGACCTGATCGGGATCGCCGAAATCCAGCTCGGAGTCGATTGGCGGCGCTGCCTGGACAACGGCAGCACGTTCTTCGTCACGGTCGCCCTGGAAGCCCAACTCTGGACGAACGCCGGCACCGGGTTGCCGGGCCGGGTCGGCACCGACGACGGCAACTATCAGAACGAAGGCGCCCAGGAAGCCGACATGGGGTTCTTCGGCTTCAACATCGGCACCGGACTGGTGTGGTAGCACCCAGCGCAAGTACCTGACTGTCCTCCGTGAAAAACAGATCGCCGGACGGCGCTGCCGACCGGCGATCTGTTTGTTTGGAATCAAGGGCAAAGGTCGCGCCCGACCGGCGGCCGGACGCCCTGCTCCTACTTGTCGCCTTCCTTTTTCTCCGCCTTCGGCTCCTCCTTGAAGGCGCGTTCCAAAATGCCCTTGAGCCGCTGGCCCTTCTCGGTATCGGGCGCGGCGGCCATGGCCTCTTCCAGGATCTTCTTGCTGGCGGCCTTGTCGGTGCGGTACAGAGCGGCACCCTTGACGTAGAGAGCTTCCTGCAGCCCCTCGCCCGTCGGTTTCTGCTGTTCGATCAGCGCGTCGACCTTTTTGACGATCTCGGCGGCGTCGCGAGTGTTCCGCTGGATGTCCTGCAGTTGCTTTTTCAGATCGACCAGCTTGACCAGCCCCTCGTACTTCGTCTTCAGCCCGGCCTCGTCCTTGGCGTCGAGCTTGATGATCTCGTCCACGGTTTCGCGGTAGGTGGTGAGCGTCAACTCAGAGTCGATGCCGTCGATCGCCTGGGCAAGGAGCCTGGCCCGCGCAAGGCCCTTGGCCTTATCGGCCTTGGCCAAATAGTCGTCGCGCTTCGTGCGCTGCTCGATCTGGTCGACGAGTTTCTTCGTGTACTTCTCCGCGTCATCGCCGCCGTAGCCTACGATTTTGGCGTAGGGGCGTCCGGCCGAATCGGCCAGGATGATCGTGGGCACGCCCGTGATCTGGAACTGCGCGCTGAGGGTCTTGTATTGCTCGATTTCCTTCTCCGTCTGCTTCGACTTGTCGTTGGGGTTGTCGAGCTTGAGGAGCACGAAGTGTTTGGGCGCCTCGGCCTGGAAGTGCTCCTTGCTGAGGACGTTTTCGTGGAGGGCGATGCAGGGCGGGCACCAGTCGGAGCCGGTGAACTCCATCAGGATGTCCTTCTTGTCCTTGCCGGCCAGGTCCTTGGCCTCGTCAAAGTCCACGCTCCACAGCTTGTCGTCGGCCAGCGCCGCGGAACACAAGCAGGCGGAGAGGACAAATCCCGCCATCGAAAGCCACCGGACCGAAGTCGTTCGCATGATCGAATCCTTGTGAAAAATGCCCTTGTGAAAAATGTCGCCGCGAAATGGTTCCCCGAGCCAGAAGGAGGAGAGCCGCACGCACGATCCGCCGGCCAATGAGAGAGTGTACGGCGCCTCAGGCGCCGCGACGTTTCAACTCTTGGGGTTCTCAGGCAGCGGATCGGCTAGCGTACCCCTCTTGCTATCATGCCGCCAAAGGCCCGTCAACGAACTGTGCGATAAATCACCCGCGGGGTCGCTGCCGGGAAGATGGCTGCGAACAACGAGGCGATTTGGTGCGTTCCATACGAGGAGTTGCAGCCACCTTCACGTAATCGCGGTAGAATGCCGGTGGCTGCGGGCGACTGCCCCACTTCCTCGTGAGTTGTACGTCATGGCAAAAACACTCGCCTGCCTGTTGGCGACCTGCTCTCTCGTGTCGGTCGCCGCCGCGGCCAACGACCGTTTCAGCGCCGATCCCCAGCGCAACTGGGGCCAATGGCGCGGGCCGCTTTCCACCGGCGTCGCGCCGCACGCGGATCCGCCCACCGAGTGGAACCAGCGCGACGGCAAGAACATCCGCTGGAAGACGGCGCTATCCGGCGTCGGTCATTCCACGCCGGTCGTGTGGGGCGATCGCGTTTTCGTGATGGCGGCCGTGCCCGGCCCGCCGCTGGAAAAGCCGTTCCACGACCACGCCCCCGGCTCGCACGACAACGTCGACGTGACCCGCAGTTACGAGTTCGTCGTCCTGGCCGTCGGCCGCCGCGACGGAAAAATCCTCTGGCAGCGGACGCTGCAAAAGGCCGTTCCGCACGAAGGCGGGCACTACACCGGCAGCCTGGCCAACCATTCGCCGATCACCGACGGCGAGCGGGTGTACGCGTTCTTCGGCTCGCGCGGCCTCTACTGCCTCGATTTCGACGGCGAGCTGAAATGGAAGCTGGATCTGGGGCGGATGGACACGCTGCACGCCCACGGCGAAGGGGCCTCGCCCGTGCTTCACGGCGAAACACTGGTCGTCAACTGGGACCATGAGGGAAAGTCGTTCGTCGTGGCCCTCGACAAGCGCACCGGCGAGCAGCGCTGGAAGGTCGATCGCCAGGAGATCACGTCCTGGGCCACGCCGATCGTCGTCGAGCACGAGGGCCGGCCGCAGCTTGTCATCAGCGGCACAAACCGCGTCCGCGGGTATGACCTGGCGACGGGCAAGGTGCTCTGGGAGTGCGGCGGGCTGTCGGCCAACGTCGTCGCCTCGCCCGTCGCCGGCGGCGGCATGGTCTTCGCCGGCAGCAGCTACGACAAGCGGGCGCTGTTGGCGATCAAACTGGCCGGGGCGAAGGGCGACATCACGGGCACGCAGCAGGTGGCGTGGAGCCGCTCGCGCGGCACGCCTTACGTCCCTTCGCCGCTCCTCTACGACGACGCGCTCTACTTCCTCACGCACTACCAGGGCATTCTGACGCGCGTCCATGCAGAAAGCGGCGACGACCGGCCGGGCGCGATCCGCCTGGAGGGGATGCGCGAGATTTACTCGTCGCCGGTCGGCGCGGGCGGGCGGGTCTACGTGACCGACCGGGACGGGGCGACGGTGGTCATCACCCATGGCGACATCCCGCGGATCATCGCCGTCAACCAGGTCGACGACACGATCAGCGCTTCGGCGGCGATCGCGGGCCGCGAGCTATTCCTGCGCGGCGAAAAGTTCTTGTATTGCATCGCGGAGTAGGTGCGGAGCGCGCGGAGTTTTTCGCTGCACGCGGCTGCCAAGGGCCGGCCTGTTGCCTACAATGTCCGTCGCGCCTATTTCGCGCTGGTCATTGTAGGAGTTCCAAAAGATGCCTCGACTGTCGACCGCCACTCGGACTTCGCGCCTTGCCACCCTGGCTCTCTGCCTTTCTGGTGCACTCGCGACGGCCTCGTCGCGCGCCTCCGCCGCTGGCCCCGATCCCCTTCCCCTCTGGCCCGAAGGCGCGCCCGGCGCCGTCGGCGACGAGGAACGCGACAAGCCCGGCGTCCGCGTCTATCTGCCCGAGAAGGAAAAGGCCACCGGCTGCGGGATTGTCGTTTTGCCCGGCGGCGGGTACGCCGTCTTGGCGATGGACCACGAAGGGCACCAGGTGGCCAAGTGGCTGAACTCCGTGGGCGTGGCGGCGTTCGTCGTCAATTACCGCCTCGGCCCGCGCTACCGCCATCCCGCCCCGCTCGAAGACGCCCAGCGGGCCGTGCGCTTCGTGCGCTCCAAGGCCGAGGAGTTCGGCGTCTCGCCCAAGCGGATCGGGATCATGGGCTTTTCCGCGGGCGGGCACCTGGCCTCGACCGTGGCCACGCATTTCGACGGCGGAAAGAGCGACGCCAAGGACCCGATCGACCGCGCAAGCTGCCGGCCCGATTTCGCCGTGCTCTGCTACCCGGTGGTCAGCCTGACGGAGCCGTTCAGCCACAAAGGCTCGCTCAAGAACCTGGTGGGCGACAACCCGGACCCCAAGCTCCTGGAGCTACTTTCCAACGAGAAGCACGTGACGGGCGAGACGCCGCCGACGTTCCTCTTTCACACTTCCGAGGACAAGGGCGTGCCGGTGGAAAACAGCCTGACCTTCTACGCGGCGCTGCGGAAGGCGGGCGTGCCGGCCGAATTGCACGTCTACGCCCACGGCCCGCACGGCGTGGGCCTGGCGCCCGGCGACCCGGCCCTGAGCACTTGGAAGGAGCGGCTCTACGACTGGCTGAAGGGGTCGGGCTTTTTGGCGGACGTGAAGCGGGCGGCGGTGAAGGGGAAGGTCGTCGTCGACGGCGTCCCGCTGCGCTGGGGGGCGATTGGGTTTGTGCCGGAAAAGGCAAGCGAGCCGGTCGCCTGGGCCATGATTTCGCAGGGAAACTACAGCATCTCGGCGAGCCGCGGGCCGGTTCTCGGCAAGAACGGTGTGGTGATTCAGAACCTGGGCTCGGTGGAGCCGCGCCCGACGATCGAGGACGCCGTGGAGATTACGCATCGCGCGCTGGTCGTCGACGTTGTCGAGGACGCGGACCTGGGAACATTCGATGTCGGGCAGTTGTTGCGCGAGACGATGTGACGCTGTTCAGGGGCGCATTGACATCATTAGGTTCGCCCCAGTCGCGGTGACTTGCCAATCGAGCCCTCCTACGTCAGAATCGGCGCTGCAAGAAACCTCGTTCAATCGCTTCGAGCGGATGCTCTCTCGCCAAGAGAGCGCCTCGTTCGTCGCAGGAAGGACACTTTATGACCGGATTGTTCGAGTTCGACGCGGGCCGCTCGCCTGAGACGTTCACGTACCCAACTCGACAGTTCAAGCCCTGAGAGTGCCGCAGCCGCGTTGAAGGCCTCTTTTTCAACGGGCTGAACTCGGACCTGTAAGAGATTGGCCCTTTTGCCGCTCGATCTGGGAGGTCTCCCAACGCGCATTTTCATACAGGTAGAGTAACGGCAGGAAGTACAGAATTCAACCTCCGGGAGGTTGTCAGTAATGTTTTTGTCATTACAATAACTCACGCTGCCATTCAACTACGGAATTGGAGTCCGAAGCATGTCGACAGCAGCCCAGAAGGCTAGGCGATCCGCCGCACGCGGCAACCCATTTGAATCCCTCGAAGCCGCCCTATTCCCCCAAGGGTACAAGCTCGTGGTGGGCACGAGCCAGATCTACGAACTGGAGCTGGCTGCCGCGGAGAGCCGCGCACTCGGTCGCCCGGAAATCGTCGAACGCGGGGCTTACTTCGATTCCGTGGACGGCGCGAAAACAAATCACTTCCGAATGTGCGCCGTTTCGCCCCTCCAAGTGGACGCCGCATCGTCCACGCGCCGCAAGTCGTTCTTTGAAGCCAATCTTTTCAAGACCGGATACGCAACCCACGGCCTTTTCCCCTACCGGGGGAAATTCCATCCGCAGATGATCAAGGCAGTCATCAACATCATCGGACTGAAACGCGGCGAGACGCTGCTAGACCCGATGATGGGTAGCGGCACGGCCTGCCTCGAGGCGTCACTGCAGGGCGCAAATGCCATCGGCATTGACGCCAGTCCTTTCTGCGCTTTGATGGCAGAGGGAAAGCAAGCTGGAGCCAGTGCAGACGGCGCACAGGCCGAGGCGCTTTTCGCCGATGCCGACGCCATTTGTGACCGTTTTGAGAAAAGCCAACCCGAGCCCCCACTGTTTCGGACCAACAACTCCGCGCGGCGCGCGGCGGCACTTGAAAAAGGCTGGGACGCGTTTCTGCGCCTGTGCTACCTCGACGCAATGGGTTATGCGGCGCGACGCGCGCGGAAGAGCGTGCGCGAGCTGTTTCCCGTGGTCCTCCAGAGGTACGTTGCGGCGGTTCGGAATTTCGCGCGCATCCGTGATGAGCTAAGGCTGAAACTCGGAAGCACTTCGTACCTTTCCGGAGACGCGCGCGACCTCAAGGCTTGCAAGCTTGAGGACGATTCAATCGACGGGATTGTCACATCTCCGCCATACTCGTTTGCGATCGACTACGTCGCCAACGACGCAGCTCAGTTAGAATACCTTGAAGTGGAGGTCGAACGACTGCGCGGCAGGATGATCGGCTTGCGTGGTGGCAATCTCGCCGCGCGCGTTCAGAACTACCTGGCAGACATGGGGACCGTCACGCGCGAATGTGCGCGTGTTTTGAGGAAGGGCCGGTACTTCGTTGTTGTGGTCGGCACAAACAGCAATCAGCTCAAGCGCGTAATGGGAACTAACGGGGAGGACTTGCAGATCGACAGAGAAATCGTCCGGATCGGAGAAGACGCAGGATTCGAACTCGTGCGGGACGTGATTCACCCCATCGAGGGGATTCGCAATACACTCAGGGATGAACACATCCTGTTCTTGCGAAAGAAGTAGGCTACACGAAGCAGCTTTTGGGAACGTGAGCGTGAATGACGCGCGTCAGACCGTCGACCGTCTTCTGGGTGAAGACATAATCCGAGGCGGCAACGACGTTCGCTAGTGCCTTGCCTCCGCGCGCGATCCAGCCCATACCGTCCAGTACGCGGACCACGACCGTTGCGGGATAACGATCGCGGATTTGGTTCCTGAGATGTTGCTCGACGAGTCCCTTCTCGGATAGCTCGCGAGCCGTGGTGGCGAATACCCCGACTTCAATCAACACGTGCGGCTGGGACTCGTCCGGTACGACGCAATCGAAATTGCGATCTACACCCACGACAGTGATTTCCCCGACCAGATACCTGACTCTGGTTTGTTGAAGCACTTTCTCAACGGCGGCAACGACTGGTTGTCCCTTCTTCGCATCGTACGGACCCTTTAATCCGGTGCGCACGAGGGCGTCGATTCCACCCTCTCCAATAGTGCGCAGTCGCTCGCCGTCGAGTTTCGCCAACAGGAATGTGTCTTAGCGCGGGGTTCAACTGGAATTTTTCTGCCCGATTTTGTGTAAGGCTCCCTTCGGTACCTTCGCTTTCCTCCCACCCCCGGAAAAGAGAAGAGGGTAGGGGGTCCAGGGGGAGGGGACTCGTCCCCCTGGTCG
>JACOUI010000087.1 GCA_016177915.1 Planctomycetia bacterium | reverse complement strand
CTGCTCGTCAAGCGGATCGAAGTTGATGAAAACGAGATTCGCGTGGTGTACAAGGTGCAATCCGACCCTTTTGTCCACGGCCCCGCTAGGGGCAGTTTTTTACAAGATTGTTGGAGGCGTCATGCCGCCGCTTCGCGGCTAATCCGCAAGATGCTATGCTTGCCGGACGCTTTCTGCGTCCAATCGCCGCATTCTCCGGGCCGCTCCATGACCTCCACCATCGCCGACGTTCAAGGCCGACAGATCCTCGATAGCCGCGGGAACCCGACCGTCGAGGTCGAGGTGACGCTCGTCGACGGCACGATTGGCCGGGCCGCCGTCCCCAGCGGCGCCAGCACGGGCGAGCACGAAGCCCTCGAGCTGCGGGACGTGAAGGACAAGGCGTTTGGCGGCAAGAGCGTGGCCACGGCCGTCAAAAACATCAACGAGAAGCTGGCCGACGTCGTCGTGGAGCTCGACGCCTTGAACCAGGCGGCCGTCGATCGGGCGATGATCGAGCTGGACGGCACGGACAACAAGCGGAGCCTAGGCGCCAACGCGATCCTGGGCGTGTCGCTGGCCACGGCCCACGCGGCCGCGCGGCACCTGGGCCTGCCGCTCTTTCGTTACCTGGGCGGGCCGACCGCCCGCTGGCTGCCGGCGCCGATGATGAACTTCATCAACGGCGGCGCCCACGCCGACAACAACGTCGACGTGCAGGAATTCATGGTCATGCCCCTGGGTTTCGACAGCTTCAGCGAGGCCCTCCGCTGCGGCGTCGAAATCTTCCACACGCTCAAGGGCGTGCTCAAGGAAAAAAAGCTCAGCACGAGCGTGGGCGACGAAGGCGGCTTCGCCCCCAGCCTGGGCAGCAACCGGGAGGCGCTCGATCTGATCGTCGCGGCCGTGAAAAAGTCCGGCTACCAGATGGGAATGCAGGTGCGCATCGCGGTCGACGTGGCCGCCAACGAGTTCTACGACGCCAAGACCAAGAAATACTCGATCGACGGCCGCGAGCTGGACAGCGCCGGCATGGTGAAGCTGCTGGAGGAGTGGGCCGCCGGTTACGACATCTGCTCGATTGAAGACGGCTGCGCCGAGGAGGACTGGGACGGCTGGAAGCTGCTCACCGACCGACTGGGGCAGAAAGTGCAGCTTGTCGGCGACGACCTCTTCGTCACCAACACGAAGCGATTGCAAATGGGGATCGAAAAGGGCGTGGCCAACAGCATCCTCATCAAGGTGAACCAGATCGGCACGCTGACCGAGACGATCGACGCCATCGAGATGGCCAGGCGGCACGGCTATTCGTCGATCGTCAGCCACCGCAGCGGCGAGACCGAGGACACGACCATCGCCGACCTGGCGGTGGCGCTGGGGACCTGCCAGATCAAGACCGGCTCCGCCTCCCGCACCGACCGCCTGGCCAAGTACAACCAGCTTCTGCGGATCGAGGAAATGTTGGGCGATGAGGCGCGGTACGGGGGGAGGGTTTTCCCAAAGTAGCGGGCACACGCGTCTGTCGGCTCCTGCGTAGGACGCATTGGGAAATGCGTCGCGCGAACGAGGGGGCGCTCCGTGGCCGTGCCCGCGCTCCCTGGAGCGCCCCGTGGATGGTCGGACCACGCGACGCAATTCCAATGCGTCCTACGAGCGGCGCGGGCCGACGGCACACGGACCACCGGCTTGCCGCCGGCGGTGCCCGTGCCTGGTACGGAACATCCTCCGTCGCCACAAGAACCCAAGCCCCAGCACGACCGCCAGCGCAACAATCGCCGGCGTCCACGAGACGCCCCGCTCCGTCAGGTCCTGCTCCGCCAGCGCCACGTCGAAATAGCCGTTGAACATCTCTTCCCAGCTTTGCAGGCCAAAGCGCACCGTCGCGCTCGGGTCGGGATTGGCCGGGTTGGCCGCCGAGTTGTCGTAGTGGGCCGTACACGTCAGCGTCGTGCCGGCCCGCAGCCGCTTTGGCTCGGCCAGCACGTAGCGGTGCTGCCAGTTGAAATCGTACCGCGGCACGTCCAGCAGAATCTCGCGCCTGCCGTCGGGATAGAACGCCTCGTAGCGGAACGATTTTCCCCGCAGGTGCATGTGTGGGAACATCGCCAAGAGCAGCACGTCGTGCTCAGCCTTCCATGATTTCTCGACGCGGTGATTGCCCGCGTGCGGCGGGATGACCAGTTCCTGGTCCTCCAGCAGCTTCGTGGCCACTTCCTGTTTCACCGTCGCTGCGTCCACAAGGTCCAGCCCGATGCTCGTTTGGTCGCTTTGCACCGAGCCGACGGCCTGGTAGTGGATCACGAACACAAACCGCCAGCCGGCCGGCACGACCTTGGCCATCCCCTCCGGCAGAATGAACGGCGCCGTGCCGAAAGTTGTCGCGGCGAAGCAGTACGCCTCCAGCGTGCCGTGCGCGACGAGGTGATCGTAGCCCGGCGGGCGGATGAAGACCGTCGCATGGTGTACGACCGCCCGGTTGCTGGGGCGGATTTCCGCTGCCCGCACCCAGGTGTCTTTCGTGAAGCCCGGATCGACCTCGAAGTATTGATACTCGAGCACTCCCTGGGCGGGCACCGTGAACGTCCGCGGAATAGTCAGCACGACGTCCGGGCCGGGGATGTTCCAGCCCTCGTTGAATTTGGCAGGCGGCGGAAGATCGGCCGGATCGCCTTCCACCAGTCCGCCGTCGATCCACTGGAAGATCCGTTTCTTTTCGTCGTCCGTGAGCGAGGGGTCGTTGGCGAAGCGGCCGTAGCGCGGGTCGGCGTGCCAGGGGGGCATGCGGCCTTGCTCGATCACCTCGCGGATCGTCCCGGCCCAGCCGGCGGCGTCGTCGTACGACGTGAGCGAAAACGGCCCGATCTGCCCCGGCCGGTGACACGTCTGGCAGCGATTCTGCAGGATGAGCGCGACGTCGCGGGTGTACGTGACCTTGCCTTGCGCGGCTTTGGCGGGGCCGCGTCCGATCAGGCAGCCGGGCGCTTGGGTGCGCGGCTGCGTGACGGCCTTGCCCGCCAGCAGTTCATCGAGCGCGGCGATCAAATCGTAGCGCTGCGGCTGCGCCCGGCCGATGCCGACGGCGTACTGGTCGTCAATCCGTCCGCGATAACGAATCCTTCGCTCCTCGTCGAGCACGAACACCTCGGGCGTGCGCTCTGCGCCGAAGCGGTCGGCGGCAACGTGGCGATCGTCCTTGAGCAGCGGGAAGTCGATCCCGTGCTCTTTCGCATAAGCGGCAATGTCGGTCGCCGAGTCTTGCGAGTTGGACATCACGCCGACAAAGGCCACGCCGCGCGGCTCGTAGTCTCGCGCGATGTTGCCCAGCCGCTGTCCGTAGCGCCGCGCCAGCGGACACTCGACCCCCAGGAATGCCGCCACGACCAGCTTCTTGCCGTGAAGGTCGCTCAAGCGATGCACGACCCCGCGCGAATCGGGGAGCGCGAAGTCATAGGCCGTGCCCGCGTCGTTGGCGCGCGGACCGGCCTGCGGCGCGTCCATAGCGGCCAACACGACCAGGATCGGCCAGATTGGCGGCATGTGATTTCTCGCAGCAAATTGCGGCACTACTTTGAAGGATAGCATTGGCGCCTGGCCGACCTCGTGGGGTAGGCGTCTCGCCTGCCTTTCCCCGTGGGGTAGGCGTCCCGCCTGCCTGTCGGCGGCGCGGTGGGTGCATGAAAACGGCAGGCGAGACGCCTACCCCACGAAACACGCGAAAAAGCTATGTTTTCGGCGGTTTCCGACGAGACGGCCGAGCACGGTCTTGCATGACGACCCTTCACCCGACCGCAAACTTGCCGCCTGCAACGAGCGCCGCTCCCGTCGCGCGGCCGGGGTATGCCAGCGCGCTCCTGGCCGGCGGGCTGCTTCTGGTGCTCGTCGTTGTGCACGGGCCCGCGTTCCTCTGCCTGGGACTCGACAGCGACATCACGAACTACGACCTCTTGGCCCGCGGCGTGTTGCAGGGCCAGGTGCTCTACCGCGACGCGCTGGAGCCGAACCTGCCGGGCATCGTGTGGCTGCACGTGGCGATCCGGTCGGTCTTGGGCTGGGAGTCCGCGGCGCTCCGCGCGGTGGACCTGTTATTTGTGGCGGGCATCGCCTGGCTGCTAGGGCGATGGCTGACTGGCAGCGAGGGATCGCGAGCTGACGTGCAAGGAGTTGCTCCCTCGCTGGCGCGTCGGGTTAGTGAATCTCGCTCGCTGGCGCGTCGGGTTAGTGTGGGGACGGGGGCACGGTTGGGACTGGTTGCAGTGGTGCTGGCCTTTTACTTCACGACGACGGAATGGTGCCATTGCCAGCGCGACACGTGGATGTTGCTGCCGGCGCTCGTAGGTTTGGAACTGCGTCGCGGGCAATTGCGGCGTTTGTCGCTACCGGAGTCGTCGCGCCGCGCGATCGCAGGCTGGGCGCTGGCCGAAGGCGCCGTCTGGGCGGCGGCCTTCTGGATCAAGCCCTTTGTCGCAGTCCCGGCAATCGCCTGCTGGCTGGTCGCTGCCTGGCAGGCGCGGCGTGCGGCGCGGACGACGGCCGGCCGTCTGGCGCTCGACGGATTCGCGTTCCTGGCCGGCGGCGCGGCCGTGGGAGCGGCGGGCGTCGCCTGGCTCATCGTCACGGGCGCCTGGCCGGGGTTCGTCGAAGTCATGTTCGTCTGGAACCGCGAGTATTTCGCGCACGACATGTACGCCGGCCAGGGCTGGCTGCCGGTGCTGGGCCTTTGTGCTCGGTTCTTTCCCTGGGTGCTCGTGCATCTCTTCGCCTTGCCGCTGGCAATCCGGCAGTTGTTCTTCGCGCGCGGCCGCACGGGCGGGGACGCGATGAAACTACCGGCGGCGTTTTATCTCGCCTGGCTGTCGCAGGCGGTTTTCCTGCAGCACTTGTTCGACTACGTCCACGTGCCGGCGCTCGTTTTGGCGATTGCGCTCGTCGCCAGCCGCGGGCTTTCGGCGGCGCGACCGGCGGCGAAATCCGCCGCGATGGCTTCCCTTGGCATCTGCCTAGCGCTGAGCTTGCCGTCGCTGACCGTCGAGCGCGCGGGCGCCTGGATGGAATGCCTCCGAGAAGGGAGCACGCCGGAACTGCGCGACCGGCTCACGCTACTTTCGCGCGTGGATTGGACGGACCTGGAAGAGATGGAGAAGTTCCTCCGCCGACAAGAAGTCGCGCCCGGCGAGGTGACCTGCTTCAGCTTGCCCACCGTGCCGATCTACCTGGACCTCGACTTGAGTCCCTCGACGCGCTACGTCTTCCTGCAAGACCACCTGGTCATCTACGCCAGGCACCGGCCGAAAATCCACGCGGCGCTCGCCGCCAGCCCTCAGCGGTTCGTCGTCTGCGACCTGTCGCGGTTCGGGATGGAACGGATGCGCGCATTCCTGGACGGCGGGCCGGAGAGAGTTCCTCCCGCGGCCTATCCGTGGGCGTCGCGGATCGTCCACCGATCGGGGAACTACGTTGTGTTCGCAGTGGCCGGCCGCGAAATGCCCCAGTGGCTGGCCTTCCATTTCGACTTGTAGGACGGCCTGGCCGGACCGGACGCCGAGATTCGCCGTAACCCTGGCACGCGGCGGTCAGGAGTGTACAACAGAGCGTCGGCCAATGATTGTTCCACATTGGACCCATGTGATGGCACGAGTTGCGGTGTTCAATGTGAAATGGGCCGTGCCGACCAGCCTGGTGATCGCCGGCGCCCTGTTGGTGCTGGCGGAAAACAACCGCGCCCGCACGCAAGAAAAGGTGGGCGGTGCCGGCGGTGCCCACCCTACGGATTGGCCGCACTGGCGCGGGCCAAATCGGAATGACCTCGTCGACGAACAATCCGGCTGGAAGGGCAAAGAGTGGCTCGAGGGAAACCCGCTCTGGACGGCCCACGTCGGCGCCGGATCGACCTCGCCGATCGTCGTGGAAAGCCGCGTGTACGTGCTGGGAAACGACGGCCAGTCCGACAACCTGTTTTGCCTGGACGCCGCGACGGGCAAGCAAATCTGGAAAACGAGCTATCGCTGCCGCCGCTACGGACGCAACGCCAACGGCGACGAGGGCCTTTATTCCGGGCCCACGTCGACATCGGAGTACGACGACGAGTCGGGCCTGCTCTACACCCTGAGCTGCGACGGGGACCTGGCGGCCTGGGACACTCGCGACCAAGGACGCAAGGCCTGGGGCATCAACCTCTACGACCGCTATCGCATGCCGCCGCGGCCGCGCGTCGGGCGCAGCGGGCAGCGCGACTACGGCTACACGGCCTCGCCGCTCGTTCACGGGTCTTGGCTGATCGTGGAAGTCGGCTCGCCCGAGGGAAACCTGATGGCCTTCGACAAGCGCACCGGCGAGCGCGTCTGGACGTCGCAGTCGCGCGACCTGGCGGGCCACACCGGCGGGCTCGTGCCGATGACGGTCGAAGGCGTGCCCTGCGCGGCGGTGCTCACGTTTTCGCACCTGCTCGTCGCGAGGCTCGACGCGGGAAGCGAGGGCCGCACCGTGGCCGAGTATCCCTGGATCACCGAGTTTGCCAACAGCATCGCCACGCCGGCGGTTCACGAGCAGTTCGTCGTCGTGACGTCGGGCTACAATCACGACAGCGTTTGCAAGCTGGAGATCACGCTGCGCGGAGCGCGGAAGGTTTGGGAGCGGGAAAGGGCGTCGTCGAAGACGTGCAGCCCGGTGATCCACAAGGGCCGCGTCTACTGGGCCTTTGGGCGGCTGCAATGCCTCGACTTTGAGAGCGGCAAGACGGTCTGGGAGGGGCCGCGCGTGGGCGACGCCGGATCGTGCATCGTCACAGCCGACGACCGCCTCATCGTCTGGGCCGACCGGGGCGATCTGTTCCTGGCGGAAACGGCCCAGCGGTCGCCGGAGAAGTATGAAGAGCTTTGGCGGCGGCGCGGGCTGGCCGAAAACGACGTCTGGCCGCACGTCGTCCTGGCCGACGGGAAGCTGTTCTGCAAGGACCGGGACGGGCGGCTGGCTTGTTTGCGAATCGCCGGAAAGTAGGGCGTTTCGCGTCGCCTACTGAACATTTCGGCCGCCGGGTGGTAGTATACGTGAGCGCGCGTGCCGCTCCCACGTCCGCGGCCGTCGCCCGTCGCCCAGCCCCGGCCCGAGCCATGTCGCAACCCGCGTCCGACGCCAAAACCGCCGCTCCGCCGCGCCGGCGCCGCCCGTGGCAGAGAGCGCCGCTGCGCGTGCTGCTGTTTGCGATCGGCTTCTACCTCGCCGTGATGGTGGCCATGATGTTGCTCGAGCGGTCGATGATTTTCTTTCCGAGCAGCGACGGCGACTGGAACCCCTCCTGGCTGCAGTTCGAGGACGTGAATTTTCAGGCCGCCGACGGCACGAAGCTGCACGGCTGGTTCCTGCCGCACCCCAATCCGCGCGAGATGATCCTGTTTGCGCACGGGAACGCCGGCAACCTCAGCCATCGCGCGTCGACGGTCGACCGCATCCGCCGCGATCACCAGGTCTCCATCATGATCTTCGACTATCGGGGCTACGGCAAAAGCGAGGGCGTCCCCGACGAAGAAGGCATCCTGGCCGACGCCCGGGCCGCCCGCGCCTGGCTGGCCCAGCGGACGGGGCGGGCCGAGAAGGAGATCGTGCTGATGGGCGAGTCGCTGGGCGGCGGCGTGATGGTGGACCTGGCGGTCAACGACGGGGCCCGCGCCCTGATCCTGGAGAACACCTTCACGTCCCTGCCGGACGTGGGCGCCTACCACTATCCTTGGCTTCCCGTGCGCTGGCTGATGCGCACGCGGCTGGACTCGGCGTCGAAGATTCCCCGCTACACCGGCCCGCTGCTCATGGTCCACGCCGAGTACGACGAGGTCATCCCGATGGAGTTCGGGCGCCGCCTGTACGACCTGGCGGGCAGCGAGACCAAGTTGTTCCTGCCGCTGAAGGGCCAATTCCACAACGACGACCCGATGACGCCGGGTTACGAAACGGCGCTGAAGGCGTTTTTTAGCCGGCTGCCGCCGCTGGCGGCGGCGGGAAAGAAGGCCGCGGGTGCGGGGTCGTCCGGCGGCGCGCCATGAGAGTCGTTTCTGCGCGGCGGCCGTCTCCGCCCGCCGCGCCACGCTCGACTAAAAGAACGGCAGGAAGAACCGGCTCATCTCGTCGCGCCAGGTGCGGCGCGCGCGGACCTCGGGCACGTAGTCGGGATTGCCTCGCAGCACGGCCGGCGGGTAGGGGCTGGGCGTGTTGCGGCGGTAAAAGCTCGGCGCGTAGCGCGAGTCGATCCGCTCGCCGGGCTGCCAGCGCTCCGCCTTGGCCATGATCTGGCGCGGGAGTCCAAGCCAGGAATCGTCGGTCGCGTCCTGCGCCGGCGGGTTCATGGGACGAGCCTGATCCGGGCCCATCGGCTGATGCATCGGCTGGATGGGGGCGCGATAGATGCTCTGGCCGCCGGCGTCCGGCGGGGGCGCGTACCGCCCCGTCTCCGCTCCAGGACCCTGCCCCAGTGCGGTCGACGCCGCCAGAAACCCGAGTACCGCGACGTACGCAAGCGGACGTGCCATGCCAGCCTCCATGCAGAAATGCAGCGACCAGAGACTACCTTGCCGGTTATGTCGGCTGGGACGGCTGGTCGGCTTGAAGCCGAATGGGCGAAGTTTGCCGCGCCGGGGGCGACAGCAACGCCGTCGCCGAGCCGATTCCTACTCCGGCTTGTGCGTCCGCCGCAGCCGCAGATCCAAAAGCCGCTTCAGCTCGTCGATCGGCGTGGCGTGGTCGTCCACGCGCAGGTCGATCAGCTTGTCGTCGAATCCCGCGTAGCCGGCCCCCTGGCGCACGACCAAGATCGCGGCCGACTGCTGTCCGCGCTTGTCTCCGCCGGCTTTTTGCCCGGCTTCGAGCGCGGCAACCATCTTGTCGGCCAGCTTGCCTTCTTTCTCCTCGAACGCCTTGGCCATGTCCTCGACGACGTTCTTTCCGGCCAGGATGTTGCCCTGGCAGGTGTAGTTCTTGCCGGAGACCGCGCCGGCCCACTCCAGGCACTTGGCGCCGGTGAAACTCGCCGCGCGTCCCTCGCGGTCGACGACGCCCAGTTGCCGGCGCTCGCGGCCCTCGTCGGACTCCGTCAGCGCCTTGACCACCTCCTCGGCCGATTTGCCGTCGGCCAGCATCCTCAGCCCCTCCGGGCCGTACTTCGTGTTGGCCAGCGACTGCGTGGCGATGGCGCCGACGTCGGCCGATGCGAAGGGCACAATGGAACCGACGGCCAGCACGCGCGACTGCACCGCCACGCCCCATTCCTTCTGCTCCAGGTCGCAGGCCACGATGGAGAAGGTGGCGACGATGGGCGTCTCGCCTTCCCAGGGACGTGTCGCGGTCTTGTCATCCACGCTCGCATCGGCGAACGCAGAGCGGCGACCGGCATCGCCGAGAGGCTGATCCCGCGGCGCTTGGTCAACGGAGGTCCAAATGCCCAGCGCCGCCGCCAATACGAATCCACCTAGAAGCACGATCGCCGTCGGATTGCGGCCCATGGCTCCCCCAAAAAAGGACCAGGGCGCTCGCGCGACCGCCGCGCGGGTCAGGTTCGCCCTCCGCCGCCGTCGGCGAACGGCCCCCCAGGACCCGACCGCGTCGTTTCGCGCCAACGCCCTGTTCTGCTCCTGTCTTGTCAGCCCGCAAACTTCCGTTGCAAGTCCCGTCCGGCCCGCTGCTCAACGTTCGTGCGCCGCTCCCGGTCTCATCCGGGTGCAACCTTGCCCGCTCGAGATTGCCCGATCGTCCGCTCGAGTCTGCCCGCGCGCGGCGGCGGCGAATCGCTTCCTGCGGAGATGGACTTACTCTTGCTCCCTCTTGCGCAAGTAGATCAGCACGCCGATCAGCACGAGCATCACGGCGAAGAGCGCGTACCACCACCAGTCAAGCGCCGTAAAGAAATTCTTGATGAAGTCCATCTACATTCCTCCGCGAAGAAAACAGGTCCCGGAAACGAGTTTGCCTCGTCGATGTTCCCCGGCCGCGTCCGACCGCTGCTTCACGATGCGCTGTGCAACTCCGATCGGAACCGAACTTTGCCGCAAAAGGCCGACCCGGCCGACGCGAATCTCCGAAGTGCTTCGCCGGCCCGTCACCGTCGTGCCGCGCCGCCGGCGACGCCAAGCGCGGCCCCACAAACATCGCTACCATAGCCGCACCTCCTGAGGGAATCAATCATTCTCAGGGCAGTTTGTCGCTGTTTTTTTGACCCTGCCGGCGGCGGCGGCGCAACCTGTGCCGGTCGCGGAGACTCTGCTATGATCGACGAACCCCAGGGAGGAGGCCCTCGTGTTGCGTGCTCGCCGTGTTCGCCGCCAGGTGGCTGCCGCCGTTTTCGTGATCGGCTGCTTCATGCTACTGGCCTGGCTGCGCGGCTGGGGTATCACGTACCCCGACGCCCCCGGCCCGGCCCCGCCCCCCGAAAGGGTTGCGGGCCAGGACGCCGCCACGCCCGAACCTTCCGCCGACGTGCTGCGCCGCGGGCTGAAAATGGCCGATTCCTCGCTCAAAACCCTGGAATCGATGCCTGACTATTCGTTCACTATGGTGAAGCAGGAGCGCGTCAAAGGGCAGCTGCAGGAGCAAGAAACGATCGAGATGAAGATTCGCCACTCGCCCTTCAGCGTTTACGCCCGGCATGTAGCGCCGGACCGGTTGAAGGGCCAGGAGGCGATCTACGTCGCCGACAAAAACGACAACTGCATGGTCGCGCACCTCGCCGTCGGTATCAGGACGGTCACTCTTCCCACCGACGGCTGGTGGGCGATGCAAGGCAACCGCCATCCCATCACCAGCGCCGGCATGAAAAACCTGCTCCTCAAGCTCAAGGAGCTGGCCGCGACGCAGAAGGAGTACCTGGCGACGTGCGACTTGCGCTTTGTTGAGGGCGAGCAAGTCGACGGCCGCGCTTGCGAGTGCCTCGAAATCCGCAGCTCTCGGCCGGGAAAAACTTCCCGGCTGGCCCTGGCGCGCATTTACCTCGACAGGAAGTGGAACGTGCCCGTCAAATACGAAGCCTGGGAGTTTCCGAAGGGCAGCGACGTGGGCAAGCCGGTGCTGGTCGAGTATTACGAGTATCTCAAGGTGCGCCTGAGGGCCGGCCTGACCGACGCGGACTTCGACCCGGCGAACCCGAACTTCCAGTTCCCGGCCTGGGGCCGCGGCACGTAAGGGAGCAGCAGCCGTCGGCTTCGGTTATTATTGGCTGTCGGCCTGCGCTCCGTACTCGGCCTGGGCACCTTGCACTCGCGCCATGCGCCCGCCTCAAGTTATTCTCTGTCTGTCTTCACTCGTCGCGTGTCTGCTCGCGTCGACACGCCTGCCAGCGGAGGATGTTCCACTCCGCCTGCCGGAGGGCTTCACCGTCGGCCAATTCGCCGACGACGCCCTGGCCCACAACATCTACTCGATGACCATCGACCCTCGCGGCCGGGTCGTCGTCTCCGGTCCCGATTACGTCAAAACGCTGCACGACGACGACGGCGACGGGCGGGCGGACCGCGCGGCGCTTTTCTCGTCGCTTCCCGCCAGCGGCGCCCACGGCCTGTGTTTCGTCGGCAACGACCTCGTGTTCACCGGCGACAACGTGCTGGGGGTGCTGCGCGACGAACACGGCGACGGCCGCGCCGACGGCCCGCCGCAGCGCTGGGCCTCGCTGAAGAACCCCGAACACGGCGCCAACGGCATCGTCCACGGTCCCGACGGCTGGCTTTATGTTGTTTGCGGCAACGACGCGGGTGTCGGCGCGCAGAACGTGACGACGCCTGGCTCGCCGGTCAAAACCGCGCGCTGCGGGGCGGTGTTGCGAATTTCGCCCGACGGCAAGCAAATGGAGATCGTCGCCCACGGCTTTCGCAATCCCTACGACCTGGATTTTTCCGCTCGCGGCGAACTGTTCACCGTCGACTCCGACGGCGAGCGCGACCATCACCTGCCGTGGTACGCACCCACACGGCTCTTCGACGTTGCGCAGGGAATGGAACACGGCTGGCTGCTGGCCGGCTGGCAGCGAAGCTGGAACCGGCCCGAGTCGTTTTTCGACAACGTGGACCGGGCGGCCGAGTTGGGGCGGGGGTCGCCGACGGGCGCGATCGTCTACCGGCACCGGCAGTTTCCCGCACGGTATCAAGGGGCCGTTTTCTCCGCCTGCTGGTCGATGGGGCGTGTTTATGCCTTGCCGCTCTCCGACCAGGGCGCGACCGTCAAGGCGAAGCCGGAGGTCTTTGCGCAGACGGCGGGCGACGCGGGCTTTGCGCCCGTTGACTTGGCGGTTGGACCCGAAGGCGATCTGTTCGTCGCCATTGGCGGGCGAGGGACGCGCGGCGGCGTGTTCCGGATTTCTTACCGGCCGGAGGGCTCGGCGCCGCCCGCGCCCACACCGCCGGCCGATCCGCTGCAGCGCGTGCTGCGGGCCGACCAGCCGCTTTCAAGCTGGTCGCGGGCGCAGTGGCTGCCCTCGGCGCGCGACCTGGGGCGAGAGCGGTTCGAGGCGGCGCTTTTGGATTCCAAGCAATACGCGCCCCAGCGCGTGCGGGCCGTCGAGATCTTGGTCGAAGTGTTCGGTAGGTTGCGGACGACCGTCGCGTCACAAGTTGTGGACGATCCAGAAACGCCGGCGGGCGTTTGGGGTCGCGTCGCGTGGGCATTGTCGCAAAATCCGTCGCCGGAGGCGCTGCCCGTTGTTGCCAGGTTGACGTTTTCGTCGCATGCGCGCGTCCAGCGCGCGGCCTTTGAGTCGCTCGCCGTCGTGGCGGCCTATCACGAGCTTCCCGATTCGCTCGAAGTGAACTGGCAGGCCGCCACGGCGAGTCCGGACCGGCGCGTCAGAGCGGCCGCGATCCACTGTGCGATCTCCGCGGAGCGCACGGAGCGGCTGCCGGAAGTGGCCCGGCTGTGGGTGCATCCTGAAACGAGGCGCGACGAGGCATTCTTCGACGCGGCACTGGAGTTGTTCCGCAACCCGACGCACAGCGTACAAAGCCGCCTCGAAGCGGTGAGGCTTGTGCAGCTTGGCCTGGGCGACCTCCGCGTTCAGCCGGGGCAGCCGGAGGTGTACAGCGGCTATTCGGGCAACGCGGTGGAGGAAGTCCGTCCGGAGGTGCGAGCGAAAGTTGCCGCCGCTTTGGCGAAGGCCTTTCCGACGCAAAACGAAGAGCTTAACCGGAAAATGGCCCGGATGTTTGCCATGCTCTCGGCCGATGAGCAAGGGCTGGTTGAGTTCGTTACGGGGCAGCTCACGGAGAAGAGCGACCCGGACGACGACATCCATTACCTGATCGTGCTGTCGCGGCTTCCCGGCAAGCGACCGCCGGCGGTCACGGAGAAGATCGCACGGTCGCTTTGCGAACTGCACGGCAAAATGAAATCGCAGCAGCGGTATCCCAGCCGCAACTGGCCGTTGCGGGTGGGAGAGGCGTTTACGGAACTGTGTCTGCGCGACGAAGCGCTGGCGGGCATGCTGGCGAACCACAAAGAGTTGCGCCTTCCCGAGCACGCGATCTTCGCGTTGCTGATGCCGGCGCGCGAACGTCAAGCGGCCGCCCGGCGACTCTTGACATCTCGCGAGATCGCTTCGCTTCGCGAACCGGACGTCTGGACCTCCGAGTTGGTCGCGGTCGTCTCCTGTCTGCCGGACGACCAAATTATTCCCTTCCTTTTGCAAAAAAAGTGGGACAATGTCGCTCTGCGTGATGCGATTGCGCTGGTCCTGGCGCGGAACCCGCGCCCCGAATATCACAAGCAGCTCGTCGAATCGACCTCGTCCACGCAACCCGACGTCGTACTGGCTTCTGCTCAGGCCCTTCGGAAGCTCCCGCGATCCACGGAGAAGGAAGATCCGCGCAACGTGGCCGCGGCGCTCCGCGCCTTGAAGCAGGCCGCTTTGGTCAAAGGCCAAGAGGAGCAGCGTACGGCGCTCGTCGACCTTCTACGCTACTGGTCCGCCCAGGACATCCATGTTGCAAACCACGACGATTCGCTCGCGGTATGGAACGCCTGGCACGAGTGGTTCCAGAAGACCTATCCCAACGAGGCCGCCGCGCTGGCCGGCCTCTCCGGCGGCGACGCGGCCCAGTGGAAAGAGCGCATCGTCGAGATCCCCTGGGAAAACGGCGACGCCGCCCGCGGAAAGGCCCTCTTTGAGAAGAAAGCCTGCCATCGCTGCCACGTCGGAAACAACCGGCTGGGGCCGGACCTTGCGGGCATCACGGGCCGGCTGTCGCGCGAGGACCTGCTGGCGACGATCGTCGACCCCAACAAGGAAATCTCGCCGACGTACCGCACGGTCGCCGTTCGCACTCGCTCCGGCCGCGTCTACACGGGCCTGTTGGTCTATGAATCGCCGGATGCGACGCTCCTGCAAACGACGCCCGACGTCACGGTCCGCATTTCGGGCGAGGAATTCGAGGCGCAGGAGCCGGGGACGGTGTCGCTGATGCCGACGGGCCTTTTGAACGACGCGACCGACGCCGACGTGGCCGATTTGTTTGCCTACCTGAAAACCCTGACCGCCGGCGGGAAGTGACTCGAGCACAGGGGGCCGCGTACGGAGACTCCGCACGGTTCATTCGATGCGTTATCCTCTGCGATTCGCGCCGATCCTCAAGTCCTACCTCTGGGGCGGCCGCAAGCTGGCCCAATGGGGAAAGCCCGTCGCGCCGGACGCGACCTGCGCCGAAAGCTGGGAGATCGCCGATCACGGACAAGACCAGTCCATCGTCCTGGCCGGTCCGCTCAAGGGGCAGTCGCTCTCGCAGATTGCCGCCCAGTTTGGACGCGAGCTTTATGGCCGCCACTTTCCGCAGCCCCGTTTTCCGCTGCTCGTGAAATTCCTCGACGCCAGAGAGCGCCTCTCGGTGCAAGTCCACCCCGACGATACGCGGGCGGCCCGTTTGAACCCGCCGGACCTGGGAAAGACCGAAGCCTGGGTCGTGCTCGACAAGGAGCCGGGAAGCGTGCTCTACGTGGGCCTCAAGCGCGGCCTGGACCGGCCGGCGCTCCAGCGGGAGGTGGCGCGCGGCACGTGCGAGTTGTGCCTCCACAAGATCGAGCCGGCGGTCGGCGATTGCGTGCTCTTGCCGGCGGGCACGGTCCACGCCATCGGCGAAGGGCTGTTGCTCTACGAGATTCAGCAATCGAGCGACACGACGTATCGATTATTCGATTGGAACCGCCTCGATGCGCAGGGGAAGCCCCGGCCGCTGCACGTTCGAGAGGCCCTCGACGTGATCGACTTTTCGCTCGGTTCGGGCAAGGTGCAGGCGCCTCAGCCGACGGATAGCCCCTGGGCGTGGCAGCTTGTGTCCTGCGACAAGTTCGTCCTGCGGCGATGGGAGCTGTCTGAAAAAACGGCAGCCGCGGTCGGCGGCGACGATCGGTTTCACATCCTGTCGGTGATTGCCGGGAGCGTTTCGCTCGATGGCGATCCAACAGGTCAGCCGCTGCGCGCCGGAGACACGGCGCTCGTGCCGGCGGCGATTGGTCCTATCAAGGTGACAGCGCACGGCGCGGCGACGGTCCTCGAAGCAAACCTTCCGTAGCCGGTCCCACCGGACGCAGCCGGTGGGCTTGGGGGGCGCTACGTCGACGGTCGCAGCGGCTTGTACTGCCCCCGGAACCAGCGTGGGATGTCGCTCTTGTACCACCGCGAGAAGCGGCTTTCGCTCGGCCCGCCGGGCAAGTTGGTGTGGGCCTCATCCGTGGCCAGGTCGGTGACGAAGTGATAGGACGGGGCGAACGACGTCTCGCGCGTCGCCGCCCGCAGCAGGTTGCCCTGGAAGGGCGTGGCGAAGCAGCCGGGCATGGGCACGAGCCGGGTGTGAAAGCCCAGGGCCCGCGCGACGAGCTTTCGCTCGAAGAAGCGGTTGGTGAAGCGGAAGGCGTTGACCTTGGACCAGGGAGGCGCGTCGGTCGAGAGGTTTTCGGCGGCCTTGCGGATCAGCTCGCCCTTGTCGCGGCCTTCCCACCACACGGACTTTTCCTGGTGCAGCAGCTTGTCGACGCTGGCGATGATCATGATCGAAAAGCCGGCGCGGGTACACAGGTAGAGCGTCCGCCGCCAGCCGATGCCGCCGTGCTGCGGCTCCTGGCCGAAGATCTCGACCAGCACGCGGCGATAGAGGTTGGTGAAGAGCGTGGCCTCGCGGCTGTCGGGCGGGTAGCTATGGTCCCAAGCGGCCAGCCGCCATTTCAGCTCGCCTTCGGGCAGGTGCGGAGCGAGAATCGCCATCAGCTCGCGGGCCTGGAGGCTCACCACGTCGTATTGCAGCGCCTGCACGTTCGCCAGTGAGATCTTGGGGAGCGCCGTCAGCCGCTCGACGATTCGCCGCTTGCGGTAGTCCGGCAGCGGCATGGTGACGATCGTCGGGCCGCTTGGTATCTCGATCGGCTCGTTGGCCGAGGCGACGAATCCTTCGGGGGGATCGTAGAGGCGCGGCAGAAGCTGCGGGGAAATGCGGCCCTGCCAGTGGTTCATCTCGTCCCAGGCGGGGATGGGATAGAGTCCGCCGCAAGGGGGCGCTCGAAGCGGAAACGTCCCGCTGGCCTGCCGGCCGATGTGGCCGGCGCGATCGGCGAAGATCCAGCAGAGCGAAGGCTGCGGGCTATCGCGCACCAGGTCCATGGCCGCGGCCACTTTGCGCACGTGAACGAGCTTCAGCCAGGCAGCGACGGAGCGGCCGGCGCCTTCGTCCTGACCGGTCCAGGCCGGGAGCAGGTGCAGGCCCTCGCCACGGGCGGCGGGGTCGCCGTCCAGTGCGCCCAGTGAATTTGAGTAAACGCGGTGGACGACCGGCGACTTGCCGCGGCGATGGATGGTCTCTTCGCGGACGGAAAAATCATGCCAGCCGTCGCGGCGGCGATATTGCCAGGCGCCGTTGTGCCGGCGACAGTCTTCGACGAAAAAGTCGCTGGTGTCGCCTTTGAGGTAGGTCACGCCCCAGGCCAGGTCGCGCGAGCGGCCCACGGCGCAAATCGGCGTGCCGGGAAGCGTCGCACCAAGCAGATAGTTTTCCGGCCACGTGAGAACGGCCTCGTACCAGATGGCCGGCAACCGGTTGATCTCCAGGTGCGGATCGGAGGCCAAGAGGGCCGATCCGGTTTCGCTCCGCGCGGGCGAGATCGCCCAGGCGTTGCTTCCCGAAAAATGCGGCAAGTCGGCGATGAGCTGGAGGGCGTCGTCCGAAAGCCGGCTGGAGATGAGGACGCGGCGCAGGAGGTCGAAGTCCGCCCCGTCCAGGGCCGGAGAGAACAGCTCCCGCATGTGGCGGTCGCCGACGCCCGCCTGAACCAGCTCGATGATCAGCCGCTCCTGCTGCTGTTGCGCGATGACGAGGCCGGCGAAGTTCAGCAGGTTGGCCGCCAGCAGGACGGAGCGCTCGTCCCAGGGGTCGGGCTGGAAGCGCGTGGCCCACATGGGGAGCGACCGGCCCGCCTGGTGCAGGCCGTCGTTGACGCCTTCGCAGTAGGCGGCGAGGTCCTCGCGCTCGGCCGGTTCTAGAGCGAAGAGCTCTTCGTCGAGTCGAAGATACAGGCCGACCTGTCGGAAGAGGCAGTCGGCCTCGAACATCTCGCGCGTGCCCGCGATCTGCTCGGCCGACCGGCCCTGGGCGACGACGCGGGAAAAGAGCATCTGCGTGAGCCGGTCGACCGCGTGCATGTAACCCAGGCCGTAGAGGGCGGCGGGCCAGGCGTCGGCCTGGATGTGGGGCACGCCGAAATCGTCGCGGGCGACGCGAACGCCGCGGCGGTCATATTTGAGGCGAACGGCGTGCATCGAATTCGGAGTGCGGAATTCGGAGTGCGGAATTGGGAAAACGATCAGCGGTTCATGGAAGCATACGATTTTAGCGGTCGACGTGGCCAGGGCGACGCGCTTTGCGTTTCACTTCAAGAGCGGGTTAAATGGGACTTGCCTTTGGCACATACTCGAATCATTTGGAATCCGAGCGTATGGCGGTCGTTCTCAAGAGGGATTTCCTTTGGGTGGCGGTTTTTGCCGCGGGGTGGCTGGCTGGCTCCATGGCTGCCGTGGCCGACGACCCGGCGTTCGACCTCGCCAAATACGACGCCATCATCACCGATGCCGACCGGCAGCACTGGGCGTTTCAGAGAATCGAGCGGCACGCGATTCCCGCGGTGCGCGACGTCGCCTGGCCCCGCAATCCCATCGACAACTTCGTGCTGGCCAAGCTGGAGGCCAAAGGCTGGCGTCCGGCCGAGCGGGCCACCGATGAGAAGTGGCTGCGGCGCGTTTATCTCGACGTGCTGGGCCTCCCGCCCACGCCGGAGCAGCAGGCGGAGTTCCTTGCCGACCGGTCGCCCGACAAGCGGGAGCGCGTCGTCGATCAATTGCTGGCAAGCCCCGGCTACGGCGAGCGCTGGGCGCGGCACTGGCTGGACCTTGTTCGGTACGCCGAGACGAACGGCTACGAGCGCGACGCCAAAAAACCTTCGGCCTGGCGATATCGCGACTGGGTGATCTCGGCCCTCAACGCCGACCTGCCCTACGACCGGTTCGTGACGGAGCAGCTTGCCGGCGACGAACTGGAAGACGCCGACGAGGGCAGCGTCACCGCGACGGGCTACTATCGCCTCGGACCCTGGGACGACGAGCCGGCCGATTTCGCCCAGGACCGCTTCGATCAGCTCGACGACATCATCGACACCACGAGCCAGGCCTTTCTGGGCCTGACGCTCGCCTGCGCCCGCTGCCACAACCACAAGTTCGAGCCGCTCACGGCGCTCGATTACTACCGGATGGTGGCGATCCTGGACCCGCTGAAGCGGCCGCAGAACGGGCGGCAGGAGCTGGATCTTCCGGCTGCCCCGCCCGCGAAGCTTGCGGCGCTGGAGACCCGTGATCGGAAAATCGCCGAGCGGAACGTGGGAATCCTCGCCCTCCGCGACAAGTTCCGCGCGGCGCATCTTGCGTCGGGTCAAAGCAAGCTCGGCGAAGAGGTCGTCGCGGCCTTCACGACGGAAGACGCCAAGCGCACGCCGCCGCAGCGGGAGCTAGTGCAAAAGCACCAGGCGGCGCTCGAATCCGAACTGACGGCGAACTTGCCCGATGAAACGCGGCAGAAGATCGCCGACGCCGAAGCACAGATCGCGGCGCTCAAGCGCGAGCTGCCCGATCCGCCGCGGGCCTACTACCTGCGCGAGCCGTCGCCCCAGCCGCCCAAGACGCACCTTTTGCTGCGCGGGCAGGCGGCCAGCCCCGGGCCGGAAGTGCAGCCGGGCGTGCCGACGGTCCTGGCCGCCAGGCAGCCGGAGTTTCTGGCGCCGGACGAGCACACGACGCGCCGCCGACTCTCATTCGCCCGCTGGGTGACAAGCCCGGACAATCCGCTGATGGCCCGCGTCATCGTCAACCGCGTCTGGCAGTTTCACTTTGGCGAGGGGCTGGTGCGGACCCCCAGCGACTTCGGCGTGATGGGCGCGTCGCCGACGCACGACCAGCTCCTCGATTGGCTGGCCCACTGGTTCGTCCACAACGCCCATTGGTCGCTCAAGGAACTGCACCGGTTGATCCTGACGAGCAGTGCTTATGGCATGAGCTCGGCCTGGAACGAAGAGTATGGCGGCCAGGACCCGGACAACATGCTCCTTTGGCGGTTCCCCTATCGGCGGCTGTCCGTCGAGGCGATCCACGACTCGATGCTCGCCGCCAGCGGACGGATCAACCGGCAGATGTTCGGACCCAGCGTGTTCATGCACGTGCCGAAGGAGGCCCTGGAGGGGCACAGCGACCCGGACAAAATCTGGCAGCCGTTCAACGAGGCGCAAGGCTCGCGGCGGGCGGTGTACGCGTACATCAAGCGGTCGCTGGTGGTGCCGATGCTGGAAGTGCTGGACCTTTGCGACTGCACGCGCAGCGCGGCCGGGCGGAACGTGACGCACGTCGCGCCGCAGGCCCTGACGCTCTTCAACGGCGACTTCGTCAACCGGCAAGCGCAGCGGCTCTCCGAGCGGCTGGTGCGCGAGGCAGGCGACGACCGGGCGGCGCAAGTTCGCCTGGCCTACCGGCTGGCCCTCTGCCGCGAGGCATCGGTGGATCAGGTGGCCGCCATCGGACGATTTCTCGACGAGCAGGCTGCCGAGATTGCGCGGGCCGCCAAGGAGTCCGGCCGCGGAATCAGCGAGGCCGAGTCGCGCGAGGCGGCGCGGGTGCAGTTCTGCCGCGTGCTCTTCAATTTGAATGAGTTCGTGTATCCCGACTGAGCCGGTCGATCGCGGCCCGCGACGTCTCAGGCCCCGATGCGCCAGCGAGGGCGCACCAGCGATTCGCCAGCCAGCGCGCCGACCCGACGCGACAGCCAGGGCGAGCCCGAAACGCTCCCCGGCGACGCGATGGTTCCATCTGTGCCGGCGGTGACGCTCGCACCGAAAAGGCCGACGGACACGGTCACGTGCGGCGGCGGCGATGCCGCCCGTGGCCTAGGCTTGCTCAACTCCAAAGTGACGCGAGCTTTTGTGCTGTCTCCCGTTCGCAAGGCCGTTCCCACCTAGCTTCCCGAAAGGACCCCTCCATGAAATTCATGCTCACCTTCAACTTCAAGCCGGAAATCAAGGGCCGCGACGAGGCCATCGCCCGCTTCAAGAAGACCGGCGGCAAGCCGCCCGCGGGCACGAAGCTCTTGGGCCGCTGGACGGCGGCCGATTTCAGCGGGGGTTTTGACCTCTTGGAGAGCGACGACGCCAAGGCGCTCACCGAGTTCGCCCTGCAGTGGAGCGACGTGATGCAATTGGAGACGGTGCCGGTCCTGGAGGACGGGGAACTGAAGGAAGTCCTGCAGCGCACCGGAATCTAGCGCCGCAAGCGCGGCTTGAAAAACGACGAAATCCCCGCGGGAGGCGATGGTCTTCCGCGGGGATTTTTCGTCTGCACAGCCGATTGGATCGAACGTACGACGTGCGGATTCGATCCCGCCGTCGCCGCCCGGCCTGCCGTCGGAATGTCGCCAGAGACGCAGCGCCACAAGCCATTAGACGGCTTTGGTTTGCAGATCAGGACGCCGGGCGTCCCGTCGCCGCGACTCACTTTGACAGCGTTCCCAAGATTTGCTACCGTCCGCGGCCCAATCGTCGAGGAGTGCGGGCGCTAGCAGCGCGGGCGGGAGGACAAGGATGTCGCCGGGTGTCAAGCTGGCCGGGGGCCTGGTCGTCGTGGTTGGAGTAACCACGTACATGGCGTACGTGGGCGCCTCGTCGAGCTGGCAGTACTACGTGACGGTCGACGAATGCCTGGCGGAGCCGGCGAAGCTGGAGGGAAATCGGGTGCGCGTCAGCGGCGGCGTCGCCGCCGGCTCGCTGCAGATTGCCGCCGACCGCTCGCGGGCGACCTTCTGTCTGCAAGGGCGCTCGGCCAGGTTGAACGTCGTCTGTGACGGTGCCGTGCCCGACAATCTCAAGGAAAACATGGACGTTGTCGTCGAAGGGCGGCTCGCGCCTGGGGGACTCTTGCGCGGCGACAAGGTGCTGACGCGCTGCGCCAGCAAGTATGAATCCGCCGCGGCCGATTCCAGCTCTGCCAGCTCCACCGGGAAAAAAAGCCCATGAGAACCCTGGGCGAATTCTGCCTTTTGGCCGCGTTTGTCGGCGCCGGGTTCTCGGCGTTCGGCTGCGTGGTGGGAACCTGGCGCGGCCATCGCCTCGTGCGCACGGCGGGTTTGATGGCGGGGGTTATCAGCGTTGCGGCGCTGTCGATCGTGGTCGGCGCCCTGGCCTGGGCCTTGTACACAAAAGACTTCTCGTTTGCTTACGTCGCCCAGTACTCGAGCAAGCTGCTGCCGTCGCACTATTCGCTGTCGGCGCTGTGGGTCGGTCAGGCCGGGTCGCTCCTGTTATGGGCCTTTGTGCTCGGAGTGATCGCGCTTGTTTGCCGGTTCAAGCCGCGCCGCGAGACTTCGGCGATGCGCGATCCGACGTTCGGCGTGCTGATGGGCTACTTGGCGTTCCTGATCGTGGTGATCGTTTTCGCTGCCGATCCGATGGACGCCAGCCTCGCCGCGCCGCACGACGGCGCGGGCTTAAGCCCGCTCTTGCAGCATCCTGCGATGCTGATTCATCCGCCGATCGTGTTTTTGGGATACGCGCTGTGGACGGTGCCGTTTGCGATGGCCTGCGTCGCGCTGGTCAGCGGGCGAGCGGACGCGGGCTGGATTCGCGAGGCGCGGCCCTGGGCACTGGTGGCGTGGACAGTGCTGGGCGTGGGCATCCTGCTGGGGGCGGACTGGGCGTATGAAGAGCTCGGCTGGGGCGGCTACTGGAGCTGGGACCCCGTCGAAAACGGGTCGCTGCTGCCGTGGCTGACCGGCACGGCGTTGATCCACGGCATGATGGCCTGGCAGTTCGCGGGCGTGCTGAAGAAGACGGCGTTTTCGCTGGCGCTCGTCACGTTTGGCCTGTGCAACTTCGCCACGTTTCTCACGCGCAGCGGGGTGTTCAGCAGCGTGCACGCCTTCAGCAAGTCGCCGATCGGCTGGCTCTTTCTGGCGCTGATGGCGGTCCTGTTGATCGGCGGGGCGGTCATTCTGCTCGTACGGCGGTGGTTGCTGGCTGCACAAGGGGGGGCTGCGCGCAGCATCCTCTGCCGCGAGTCGCTCGTGCTGGTCTCCATCGTCTCGCTGTTGCTCCTGACGGCCGTGGTCGTGACCGGCACGTGCAGCACCGCCCTGTCGACCTTGTTTTCGGACAAGCCCATCGTGGTCGGGCCGGCGTTCTACAACAACGTGCTCATTCCCACCGGGCTGACGCTGCTTTTGACCACGGCGATGGCGCCGCTTCTGCGCTGGAAAGTCGGGCCAAGCCAGGGGCAGAATCGCTGGCTGATGGGGTCGGCCTGTGCTGGCGGCGTGACGGCGATATTGACGGCGGTGATGGTGAGCTATCACCCGCTCGCGCTGGCGGCGGCCGGGATCGCAGTGGGCGCGGTCGTCGCGCTCGCGGGCGCTTTGATTCTCGACGGTCAGCAGCGCCATCCGGCGCGGCCCGTGTGGGGCGTAGTCACGGCACTTCGGTGCGGTCGCGGGCAATACGCCGGATTTCTGATTCATCTGGGGCTCGTTTCGGTGGCCCTCGGGATCGTGGGTTCGTCGCTGGGGCATCGGGAGCAGGAGTTCGTGATGACCCAGGGGCAGACGGTTGCCTGGGCGGGGCGGGACGTCCGCCTCATGCGTCGCAACCAGCGCGACCTGGCCGACAGGATCGTGGCCGAGGCTGAGCTGGAGATTGCCCGCGGAGGCCGCGTCGAGGCGACGCTCGTCCCGGCGCAGCATTTTCACCGGCTGCAGCAGGAATGGACGACGGAGGTGGCGATCCAGTCCACGTGGGGCGGCGACTTTTACACGATCCTGCACAGCGGCACGGCCGATGGCCAGGTCTCGTTGACGTTCGTCGAGAATCCGATGATGCGCTGGCTGTGGCTGGGGGGCGGCATCATCGTCGCGGGGGCCTTGATCCGGCTCTGGCCGCAGAGGCTTCACGACGGCAACGCGGCGCTGGCGGCCGCCGACGGAGAAGATGAGCTAGCGGAAGAAACCGCGCGGAGCGTTGTCACGCGCCCGCACTGGCGCAAGATCCGCTCGCTGCATTCGGCAGGTGACCCATGAAAGAGCACGACCTGCCCCTGCGAGCGATCGGGCTGACGAAACATTTTGGCGGGCAAGCGGTCTTGGACAGGATCGACTTCGACCTGTCGGCCGGCGAGTGTGTCGCCTGGCGCGGCGACAACGGGTCCGGCAAGACGACTCTCTTGCGGTGCCTGGCCGGACTCACTCGGCCCACCTCGGGCGAGGTTGAATGGTTCGGGCGGAGAATCGACGGCGATCCGGCGGTGCGGCGTTTTTTGGGGATGTCCGCCCACGAAAGCCGGCTCTATCCGCAGCTCACGCTGCGCGAGAACCTGCTCTTTGCCGCACGGATGTATCGCGTCCCCCAGCCAGCTCAGCGGGTCGATGCGCTGCTGGCGGAAGTCGGCCTCGCGGCGCATAGCGGGCGCCATCCTTCACAAGTTTCGCGCGGCATGGGACAGCGCGTCACCTTGGCACGCGCGGTCATTCATCATCCGCGCGTTTTGCTGCTCGACGAGCCGTTTGCAGGGTTGGATGAAGAGGGCGCCCGTTGGCTCTGGCAAACGCTCACTGCGATGCGGGCCGGCGGATGCGCTGTTTGCCTTACGACGCATGAGCAACCTGCCGCCTGCCAGATTGCTGACCGTGTTTGCGAGCTTCGGTCCGCAAGACTAAACGAGATGGAGACTGACGTTGCGTCGCGTCGCGGCGACGTGCACGTGTCGGTTTTTCCCGCACGAAAGGCAGTGTAACGGAGGTCGCAGGCCGTGTTTGCCGACTGCTGCCGGATCATTCACAAGGACCTGGTGAGCGAGTTCCGCTCGCGGCGCGCCTGGCCGGCGATGCTGCTGGTGGGGGTCGTCGCGGCGCTCGTCTTCAGCCTGCAAATGGACCTTTTGCCGCACGAAAAGCCGCGGCTCGTCGGCGGCCTCTTGTGGGTGTCGGTCTTTCTGGCCGGTGCGGCGGTCATCGAGCGCTCGGTCGCCGGCGAACGGGACGACGGCTGCTGGGACGGCCTGCGGATGATGCCGATCGCGCCGGGGGCCTTGTACGTGGCGAAGCTGGCCGTCAACTTTCTGGCCTTGCTGGCGCTCGGCTGCCTGCTGCTGCCGCTGTATTTTCTGCTGTCGGATTTGCCGCTGCTTTCGCACGTGCGTGCGCTGGCGTCGGTCGCACTGCCCGCCTGCCTGGGCCTGGCCGCCGTCGGCACGCTGGCCGCTGCGCTTTCTGCGGGAAACGGACGAAGCGGCAGCCTGCTTTTGCTGGTGGCGATGCCGCTTGTGTTTCCGGTGATTCTGGCGGCGGCCGAGTGCACGCGCCTCGCCGCCGAGGACCGCTTCGACGACGCCTGGTGGCGCTGGATGCAATTGCTGTGGGCGTTTGCGATCGTCTTTGTGACGGCGGGTACGCTGTTGTTCGACTACGCGATTGAGGAATAGCGCCATGAGCGCACGACGATCGATCTCTCGCGTCGCCGCCGAATCGTCCGTCGCGGTGCTGCTGGCCGCGGTGGTCGTGGCGGCTGCGCTGCTCGCGCCGCGCGAGGCGACGATGGGCGACGCGCAGCGAATCGTGTACCTGCACGTTCCCGTGGCGTGGCTGGCGCTCTTGGGATTCCTGGCGATGGCGGCGGGCGGCGCATGTTACCTGGCGCGGCGCGATCTGCGCTTCGACCACGCCGCGCAGGCGGCGGGCGAGGTGGGCTGGCTCGGCTGCACGCTGACGCTCGTCACCGGTTCCCTCTGGGCCCACGAGGCCTGGGGCGCCTGGTGGGAATGGGAGCCCCGGCTCACGTCGGCCTTGGTCCTGTGGGTGATCTCGTCGGGAATTCTGCTCGTCCGGTCGACGATCGACGACCCGCACCGGAAAGCCCGGGTCGCCGCCGTCCTGGCGATCCTGGGCGCGCTCGACGTGCCGCTCGTGGTGCTGGCCACGCGTTGGTTCCGTGGCATGCACCCCGTCGCTCCGGAGCTGGATCCCTCGATGCGGGCGGCGCTGTGGATCAGCTTCTTGGGACTGGCGGCGCTATTTGCGTGGCTGGGCGAGTGCCGCCGAAATCAACTGCGGTTGGGGCAGCACGTCGCGGAGCTGGCGCGGCGATCGTCTGCTCTCGTCGGAATGTAGTCAGCCCGCGATGGAAGGAGTTCGCGATGGGCACATTTGTCGCCGGATGCGTGGCGGTCGGTTCGGCTCTCCTTTGGTACCTGGCATTCCTCGCGCAGAACCAACTGCGGCTGCGATGGCAGCTCGAATCGCTGCGGAAGGACGTGGACGGCCGCGGGGAAGATCGCGTGCCAGACCGCCGTCAGGCCGCTTGACTGGCCAGGGAAGGACCTCGCTTATGTTTGTCGCGCTGCTGGTGGCCGCAGGATGCGTCGTTCCCGGAGCGATGCTTTCGGATGACGGCGTGATCCGCGGCCGAGTCGTCAACGCGTCGCAAAACCACCGGCCCTGTGCTCGCGCTGAAGTCGTCCTGCGGGCGGTCGTGGACGGGCAACTTGTGCCCGTCGCGGAAACGCTTTCGGACGAGCGGGGCTTTTATGAATTCTCGGGCCTGCCGGTCGGGTCGGAGTGCGTCTATTTGCCAGGAGCCAACCACGACGGGATCCACTATCCCGGTCGGCGCGTGGAGTTGACGGCCGCCAAACCTACCTTGGACGTTCCGCTGGCCGTTCACGATGCAGTCGCCGAGCCGAGCCCGCTCATTATCCGCCGGCACGAGATCGCGATTCGCACGGCGCCGGGGGCGATTCACGTGGAGGAGGCGATGTTGATCGACAACCCCAGCCCGCGCACCTTTGTCGGCCGCGCGGCGCATGCGGACGGCCAGCCGCTGACGCTGCAACTGGGCATCCCGGCCGACTTTGAGCGCGTGACGTTCGAAAAGGAGTCGTTCGGGCGGCAATTCACGCTGATCGACGGCCGTCTGGTCACGAGCCTGCCGTGGCTGCCTGGCGAGCGCTGGCTGCGATTCACTTATACGCTTCGCAACGACGACGGCCAGCGCGTCTGGCAGCGAACGGTCGACGCGCCGTGCGAGTCGCTGCGGGTGCAGGTGCGGCACGAGAAGCTGGACGAGGTCCAGGGCAGCCTCCCTGCCGCCGCCGGCGACGATCCGGGCGAAAAAGTCTTTGCCTCGGAGGGCGATGCGCTCTCCCGCGGCCAGATCGTGACCGTGCGCCTGGGTGCGCTGCCTATCGCATGGACCACGTATGCGCGGTGGTCCGCCGTGGTTCTGTTGTCGGTACTCGTGCTTGGGGCGGCCATTGCCATGCGGTTCGGGCGAAAGCCAAGTGCGCCGGCCGAGAATGCGAAGGCGCAGGATGCACGAGGTACTCGACGATCGGCTTCGCGCAAGGCCGGCCAGGCGGCCCGGTAAAGCGGCATAGAGCGATTTTGCGGTCCGGCGGCACCTGTCGTCCGCAGCGCGCGGCCGCGCACATTTCGGCACGCTCGGGACGAGCCGTCCGCGCGCCGGCGTTCCGGGGAATTCCCGATGCGCGCGATCTGTCATCTCTGACCTATCGTTGGTAGGCGTCCACGGGCCAACGGCAGCCCGTCAGATTGTGCGGCTGCGCGGATCGGGCTAGAATCCGGCCATTCGAGGCGCCACTTCACTACGGGGACGCGCGGCATTGAGCCTCGATCAGGGATGGGATTTCGCCGCGTCACTTGCACCACAGAAGAGGAGACGGACGAATGTCCGCGGCCAAACGGACGGGCGTTGGGATCGTAGTGGGAATCTCGCTGGCGGTGTGCGCCGGCTTGTCGGCGCTGTTGGGGGCGGCGTCGCCGCGTCCGGCCGCGGCCGAGCCTCCCGCCGACCAAACGTACACCGGCTTGAAGCGCTGCTCCGCCTGCCATTTCGACCAGTTCCTGAAGTGGCGCGCCACGCCGCACGCCAAGACCTTCGAGGTCCTCACCGCCAAGCACCAGTCCGACGCCGAGTGTCTGAAGTGCCACACCACGGGCCACGGCGAGCCGACGGGATTCAAGGACCCCGCCTCCACGCCGGGGCTGGTCGGCGTCACGTGCGAAACCTGCCACGGACCGGGCAGCAAGCACGAGGAGATCGCCAAGCCCTTCACCAACAAGAAGCTCACGCCGGAGCAGGAGAAGGAGGTCCGCGGCTCGATCTGGAAGATGCTGCCCAAGAACGTGTGCGTGGATTGCCACCGGTTGCAGGGGCACCACGACTCCGAAACGCCGCCGGAAATGAGGAAGAAGAAGTAGCTCCGGCGCAGGCCGTCCACATTCCCGAGTTTTTTCATGACGGAAGAAAAAAAGGAAGCGTCCGGGACGGAACGCCCGGCTGCCCCGCCGCGCAGGCGCGGGCGATTTGGCCGGCGGCTGCTGGTGCTGGCGATCGTGCTCTCGGCGCTGTTGCTTTTGGGCACCGGGGGCTTGCAGTACGCGGAATACCGGACCAGCCAGGCGCAGTTCTGCGCTTCCTGCCACATCATGGAGCCGTATTACGACTCCTGGCACAACGACGTGCACGGCGAGAAACTCCAGGTGGCCTGCGTCGAATGCCACTACGCGCCCGGCGAGCAGACGACGCTCAAGGCCAAGTTCCGCGGCCTGAGCCAGGTGACCAGCTACTTCAGCGGGCGGTACGGCGCCACGCGCCCGCGGGCGCACGTGAGCAACCTGGGCTGCATGACGGCCAAGTGTCACGGCGACAACAAGTTCATGGACAAGCCGATCACGATCGGCACCGTCCGGTTCCTTCATTCCCGCCACCTCCAGCACGGCGACGAGCTGGAGAAACCGCACGAAGAGCGCCTGGCGGCGCTGGAGGGCACGCTCAAGAACCTGGTGGGCGAGGAACACTTTGCGGAACTCGCGTCGGCGGCGCTAGAATCCGGGCCGGCCGACGACCGCCACAAGAAACTTGTTTCCCTGTGCCAGCAATGGAACGTGACGGCCGAGCGCGACGTGCTCGTGGAGTTTACGCAACTTCGCCACCGCCAGGTGCGCATCGCCCAGTTGCGCGATTTGCAGTGTACGAACTGCCATTCCTACGGCTCGAAGGAGGTCGGGGCCGAACAGAACAGCTCCGCGCATCACTTCCACGTCAGCACGACGACCTGCTTCACCTGCCACTTCAACAACGAAGGCTACAACACCGGCACGAACAAGTGCCTGATGTGCCACACGCCGCCGCAGCAGGAAATCACCGTCCACGCCGAGACGACGACGCCCGCCGGCGAGAAGCTCGTCGAAAAGCTGGTGAAGATGAACCACACCGAAATTCTGGCCCGTAAGGTCGATTGCCGGTCCTGCCACGCCGACACGGCCCATCAGGATTCGACGGTCACCAGGCGCGATTGCGAGCGCTGCCACGACCAGCCGCGGTTCTTCGCCGACTGGAAGGAGCCTTTCACCGTCGACCAGGTCATGCGCTACCACCAGGTGCACGTCGCCCAGCAGCGCGCGGGGTGCCTCGATTGCCACTCCGAAATCCAACACAAGCTCATCCCTAACGGCGACGGCCACGACGGCGAGTTCCTGTCCTCGATCCTCACCCGCTGCACGCAATGCCACCCCAACCACCACCTGGCGCAGGTGGACCTGCTTTTGGGCCGCGGCGGGCTGGCCGTGCCCAAGAGCACCCCCAACCTGATGTTCGGCGCCCGGACGAATTGCACCGGCTGCCACACGGAGCTGAGCCGCGATCAGCACGGCGACAGCATTAAGGCTACGCAAGGCGCGTGCATCGCCTGTCACGGCGACCGCCACAAGGACACGTTCAACAAGTGGAAGCTCGGCCTGGAGCTGGTGATGACCGACGCCCAAGCCGCCTACGACAACGCCCGCAAGATGCTCGATGAGAAGACCGACGCACCGGCCGAGGCCCGCGCCAAGGCGACGAAGCTGCTGGACGAGGCGCAGGCCGACCTGGAACTCGTCAAGCGGGGCAATGGCCTGCACAACGTGACGTATGCGATCGAGCTTTTGGACGCGGTCACGAACCGCAGCCAGCAGGCGATGGCGGCGCTGTCGGGGAATTGAAAGTGCACGGGCCTACCAGTCGACGCTCCCGCCGCCCAGCACCATGTGGCTGCGGCCGGTGTAGAGCCCGGACGAGACGTCGTCCCAGTCGAAGTAGACATAGCGGGCGTAGAGGTTGAGGTTGCCATAGGGCTGCCAATCGGCGCCGGCCGTGAAGCGCTGCGTTTGGGCGATCACGTCGGCCAAAAACGGCAGCAGCGACCAGTTCGCGCCCGCGGGCGAGGGCGGGACGTTGAAGACGTTCCGGCCCCGGTTGTACTCGTAGCCCGCGATGAGGTGGACGGTCTCCGTCCAGGCGTAGGCCAGGTTGACGCTGGCCAGGTGGTTCACGCCGCCGTATTGCCAGCGCGTGGTCTCCGTGCGGAGGGGCGGCACGGGCACGCCCGGCGTGGTGAAACCGAGCGTGATGTCCTGGTCGACCCAATTCGAGTAATAGCCGTACCCGCCCGTCACCGACAGCCGCTCCGTGGGCGCATACCAGGCGGTCACGATGATCGGGTAGTCGTCCTCGTTGAAGTAGGCGAACTCCGAGTGGTGCCAACTGTTGACGACGCTGAACTGGGCCGTCGCCATGAAGTTCCAGGTCGGGTTCCACGAGCCGCCGATGTCGACGCTGTGGACCTGCTCCGGCTGGTTGGAGTTGAATCGCCCGTTGGCCTCGCGCACGCCGATCAGCGGGTCCTCGATGAACCTGGGCCGGTAGCGGACGTACGTTTCCAGCTCGCGCGACCACTGCATGGCCGGCCCGAACTCGATCTCGTGGCTGATGGTGTCGGGCTGGACGAAGGTGCCCAGCGCGGTGTCGTACTCGGCGAAGTCGCGGGTGAGCATGTAGTATTCGTAGCCGCCGGCCAGCGAGAAACCGCTGGCGGCGCCGCAATCGCCGAGGGGCTGCCAGCGCCCCTTGACGCCGGCGCGCGTCCGCGTGTAATCGACGGGATGCCGCAGCGAGTTCCGGTCGTAGTTGTTGGCCGGCGAGAGCGGCGGGGCGTTGAAGAAAACCGTCGGCAACTCGTTGTTCTCGTCGTCCATGCTCACGTAGCCGGTGAGCTTGACGGTGTCCATGGCGGAATTCGTGACGCGGAGGTCGAACCCGCTGAACTCGCGGTGGGTGCCGCGGAACTCGTTCTTCGTGTCGCCGTGGTAGACGTTGGCGTAAAACTGGTTGAACTCGTTGAGCGCCGCGCCGACTTTCAGGCGGTCGATTTGCGTCAGGCTCTCAGGCACGATGGCGTAGTCGAAGTCCGGGCCCGGCGCGCCGCTGGCGGGCGAGAAGCCGAACCGCGTGTAGTTCCGGTCCACGAACTCGTCGCTCTGCCCGAACGCCCGCCAGGTGCGGGAGTATTCGACGGTGGCGGCTTCGTAGCGGGCCTCGACGACGGGCTGGATTTCCAGCGTCTCCCAGTCGATGCGCTGCCGCTGACTGAGGACGTGGCAGGCGTTGTTCTGCGCCGCGGGCGGGGCCACCGCGCCGATGTTGAAGCAGTGGGCCGTGGCGTTGGCTTGCCGCTCGCCCGACTTCTTCAGGCCCCACACGTTGAGGCGCCACTTGACGCGGTCGGTGAGCTGGCCCTGGAAGCGGGCGTCGAGTTGCTGCACGCGGATGGCGTAGTCCTCGCCCACGTTCGTGTCGCGCGTGACGACGTTGTCGGCCAGGGTCGGCGCGACCGGCCCGTTGAGGTCGAAGCCCACGAGCGGATCGTGGTCCCAGCGGCGGAGGAAGCGCTCGTAGTTCACCTTGGCCGTCAGGCCCGGGCCGTAATAGAAGACGCGCGCGTCGTTGGCTTCGTTGTCGAGTCCGGTGAGGCTGATGTCCCAGGTCCGCACGCCGTCGCTGGAGATGGCGTCGACGTCGAAGAAGGGCGACGACTTTAGGTCCTGGAACTCGCCGATCCGCGTCGGCGGCCCTTGGGTGGAGACGCCCCACCAGCCGAAACGCACCGCCGACTCCGAGACGTAGATCGGCTCGCCCCAGACATCGCACCACGCGTCGTTGGCGACCCACTGGCCGCACTCGCCGGTCTGGTAGCAGTTTCCCAGCGCACATTCGCAGCCGTGGTCGCCGTAGCATTCCGTCGTGCAGCAAGGCGGGCAGCCGTCGCACCAGCAGTCGAGGCACGGGATGCGGCAGTCGCAGTCGCAGACCGGATGAAAATCGGCAGGGCAATCGCCTTTTGTGGGATCGTCGGCGAGTTGAAACGGCGCGTCTTCCTCCGAGAGCCACTCGCCGCCGGCGAGGCGAACGTCTGGCAATTCCGCGCCGTCGTGCTTTTGGCCTTCTGCCAACAATGCCGTCCCCCCCACCCCGACCCTCCCCCGCAAAGGGGGGAGGGAGAGTGATTTCGGCTCGCCGTCCTTCTCGGCGGCCAGCCGCAGCGGCGCGTCGTCCGCGGCCAAGGGCGTTGCCGCCACGCACAGCACGGACAGGATGAACAGGTGGCGAGTCACGTCTGGGTCCTGATCTGCCGACAAGCGGGGGCCGGCGGGTTCTTGGCCCCTCCGGTTGACGGCGTCGCTGGTTGCTCTCGGCTATCTCATGAAGGCGCGCGGCGCGTGCGGCGAGGGCACGTCGCTGCCGTGAATCTGGCTGTGGCACTGCGTGCAATCGGTGAAAAACGCACGCTGCAAGGCCGGGTTCGTGCCGATGTCGCCCAGCAGCACGCCGTTGGCCGGGCTGTTGTGGTTCGGGCCGAGGGGACTCGTGCGGTGACCGGTGTGACATCGCAGGCAAAGGAACGTCGTCGGCTGGTGCAAGAGGTTGTTGGCCACCGTGCCGTGCGGGTCGTGGCAATAGCCGCAGTTCTCGGTCACCGGCGGATGCTCGTAGGCGAAGGGCCCTTGCTTCTCCGCGTGGCACTTGTAGCACACCTGGTTGACCGTCGATGCCTTCAGGTTGCCCTGGCTCTGGCCGTGCGGGTCGTGGCAACTGGAGCACTCCATCTTCCCTTCCTTGATGGGGTGATGCGAAGGCATGGCGTTGCGGGCGTAGATGTCGCCGTGGCACTTGTAGCAGGCGGTCGGTTCGTCGACGGACATGGGCATTCGGCCGGGGCGACGGACGTCCATGTGGCTGATGTTGACGAGCTGCTGCACGCCGGTGTGCGGGTGTGGATTGTGGCAATCGGTGCAGGCCACGCCGTAGCGGGAGTGGGTCGACGAGTGCCAGGCCATCGTGGGGGAGCTCTGGTCGTGGCACTTGAGGCACAGGTCGGAGCGCGTTTCCTGGCGGACCTTGCCGTGCGGATCGTGGCAGGTCCTGCAGTCGAAGCCCACCGCGCCGCAGATCTGGTGCGGATGGGCGATTTCCTGCTGCCGGGCCAGGCTGGCATGGCAGCGGTAGCAAATGTGCGGCGTGACGGCGCCCAGGTTTTTCGATTCCTCGCGCAAAACGGCGATGTCGATCGGCGGCTGGTTCTGCCGGTAACTGGCCAGGGCGTGCTGCGGCGGGCGGCTTGCGGCGGCGACGGTCGTCGCGGGCGTGCCCGGCGGCACATTGTAGTGCGACGTGTGGCAGTCGGTGCACGAGACGCCGCGATGCGCGTGCGGCGACGTCCGCCACTTGGACCCGGGCGTGCAGGCGTCCTGCTCGTGGCACTTCAGGCACAGTTCCGCCCGCTCGGGCGGCGACAGCTTCTTGAAGCTCAGGCTCGAGCCCGGCTCTTTGCCGCGGCTGATTAGATGTCTGCTGGCGGGTCCGTGGCACTTTTCGCAGGACTGGCCGCGATGGACGTTGTGCGCGAACGACTCGGTGTAGGCCTGGTGGCAGGTCGCGCAGAGCTGGTCGTCGTTCACGAATTCCGCGTCGCGGATTTCCGGAAGAGCGACTTTCAAGACTGGATAGTCGGATTCTTGCCAGCGCGGCTCGGGGTGCGGGCCATAGGGCTTGAGGTCGGGATTGGCGCGGCCGGACGTTTCGGGCCGGCCGTTGCAGCCGGCGATACCGGCCAGGCAGCCGGCCAGCACGGCGCTGAGAAGAATGGCACGGCGGAGGCGAGCGGCCGGGGGAGACATCGTGTGTACGATTCTCTCTTGCGACGAGGAGCCAGAGGTCGTCCGGCGCGGCGTCGCGCGGTGCGGCTGGCAGTGGCGATGGCCGCGCGTTCGCGCGACGCATCGGCGCGCGGGGCCGCCGGCCGTTGGTCACTCAGTGAGAGAATTCGTCCCGCGTTTACAGGGAACTTCTCCCTTTCTTGCACCGAAGCGTAGAAGACCGCCATCGGCCCATTGGTGCGCGCGATAGCATGTGACAAACGACCCCCGCGCGCGGGACCGCGCGTGCTATCGCAGCCAGCACGGCCCTGTCGCCGTGACGACGGGCGCCCGATCCGCCGCTCAGGCCGCTGCGCGATTCTCAAAAGAAGACGACGGATCTACAGGAGGTGCGCCGTCGAGGGCCGGCGCGTCCTGCTCGTGCCCTGCACGGTGCGTGCGGAATCGCACGACCAGAATCACGACGATCCCCGCACCGACGAGCAGCCAGCCCGCGCACTTCAGCGGCCAACCCGGATCCGAGACGACGCGAAAAGCGGCGACCGCGCGGCCATGCCCGGCGTCCGTCACGCCGGTGGGATAGAATGTGAATCCTCCGAGCGTGAGCGGCTTGTCCGAGGAGACCTCGTACACCTCGTCGCCGCAGGTTTGTTCGTCTACGACGCGCACCTTGACGGGCAGCGAAGAATTGCCACGTTGGGCGGGATTCTCCTCGCGCCCGACGTCGACCATCGTCAACGTGAACCCGAGCGGCGCGCGTCCCTGCTCGTAGCTCAAACTCAGCGTCCCCGCCGGAGTGTCGATTTGGCGGCTGCCGTAGACGAGATGGCCGCGCTGCAGCCAGACCTGGCGCGTGGCGCCGCCGGCCGTCACCTCCACCAGCGCTGCCGGTTCGAAGTCCTCACTCTCCATGTCAGCGAGCGATCTACCGACGGGTTGAAAGGTGACGTCGTGCGCCGCGCGCGGCAGATACTCGAGGATCGTCACTTCGAAGTCGCCGGGCAGGCGAATCCGGGCGGGCGGCTTCACCTCGCCGCAGGATTCGCAGCGCCGCCCGGCACACAAGCGCGCGTACAGCTTGCCGTCCTGCGCTTGCAAAAACTCCAGCGCCGCCGGCGGCTCGATCGCCGGATGAACGTACCGGAATCTCACGGGACACGGCCGGGAATAGACGCCGTCCAGGTTCAAGAGCGCGTCCTTGGCAAACGCGATTTGCCGGATCGGCTTCTCCTCTCCCGCCACGCATACCCGCAACTCCAACATCGGATTCTTCGGCTGGTCGCTTTTCGACGTGAAATTGCCCAGCCGGTCGGGCGCCGCGTTTGGCAGGTACTCGGCGATCTCGACGGTCGCGTCGCAAAGCGCGATTGTCTCTCCGACGTATTCATCGACGGAAACCCGCCGCACGACCTCCCGATAATACATGACGAGAGTTCCCTTCTCGGCGGGCGCCGCGAATACTTCGGCGGGCGGTTGCAGGAAATCCTCGAGCATCGCCTCCGACGCCGCTTGCTGAAGTTGCAGCCGGATCGGCCCGACCATGACGGCGTCGCCATGGCTCTGGTCGAAGAGCCAATGCTCGGCGATCGTCGTCCCGTCTTGCCCGGCGACCTTGAACTTCACCAGCGGCCCGCCGGACCCTGAGTTGTCGGCCGTCCATGTTTCGACGGCCCGGGCGTGCCGAACATAGCCCAGGATTCGAACACGCGCTCCGTCGACCTCGCCCACGCTGAGCGCTTTGCCGGCGGGCCAGTCGACGGGACCGGCAGCGAACCGGAACTCGTGCGCCCGCCCGTCAGGTTTCGCAATCCGCGCGACCGTCATCTGGTCTTGATCGTCCCGGAGCAATTCGTTCGTCGTCTGATCCTGCACGAGTGAAACACGCCCTTTGATTCCGCCGAGATGCGTCGACACGGCACCCGTGAGCAGAACCAGGACGCCGACGTGAAGGGCGACCAACCCCAGATCGCGCCGCCTCCAGGGAAACCGGACCGCCACGGCGCAAGAACTGTGTGCGCCCAGCAGCAGGAGCCCGGCGAACCAGCGGCTTTCATACACGAACCACGATGCGTGGGCCTGTCCTTGATTGGCCTCGACGGCGGCCGCCCAGGCCAGCGCGGCCAGCAGTGCCGCCCAGAGGACCGCCGTCAGCCTCGGCGACCCCAGGCAGCGAATTCCCGCTCCCAGCGCCCAGGCGCAACCCGGCCGCCGGCCGTCGCTGAGGTTTGCCGCGCGCATGGCCAACTCGGTGGAACGGTCAGTCGGGAAGTGACGCTTTGCCCGGCGATCCCAGAAAATAGCGGCGCAGAGTAGTCGTGATCGGGCAGAAACGCAACTCCAAACGACAAAATCCCCGCAGGGGCGGCGGATTCCTGCGGGGATTCGGCAAGTAGCGGCGGTAGGATTCGAACCTACGACACGCGGATTATGATTCCGCTGCTCTGACCAACTGAGCTACGCCGCCGTCTTTTTTCATTTTTCGCCGCCCGCACCGCAGCGGGACGGGCGACTTTCTGAGACTACCACAAACCGCCGCGCTGGCAAGGCGGGCGCGGCGAAACGAAAGAAGACGCGCGCAGCTCAGGCGAGAATCGCCGTCGCCACTTCCCCCGCCACGTCCGTCAGGCGGAAGTCGCGGCCGGCGTAACGGTAGGTGAGCGACTCGTGGTCCAGACCCAATAGCGCCAAAAGCGTGGCGTGCAGATCGGTCGTGTGCATGCGGCCTTCCACGGCGTGCAGGCCGTACTCGTCGGTGCCGCCGTAGGAGAAGCCCTGCTTCACGCCCGCGCCCGCCAGCCACATCGGGTAGCCCGTGATGTTGTGGTCGCGACCGTCGGGACCCTGCGCGGTGGGCATGCGTCCAAACTCGCTGCCGAAGAGGACCAGCGTTTCTTCCAGCAGCCCGCGCTGCTCCAGGTCGGCGAGCAGCGCCGCGGCGGGCTGATCCACCATCGTGGACTGCTTGATCAGCCCCTTGTGCAGGTTGCTGTGGTGGTCCCAGCCCGATTGCGTGATTTCCACGAACCGCACGCCCGCTTCGCTGAGCCGCCGGGCCATCAAGCACTGTCGGGCAAAGCTCCCATCCGGACCGGGGCGCACGCCGTAATCGTCCAGGACCGACTGCGGCTCCCGCGAGATGTCCAAAAGCTCCGGCACCTTGTCCTGCATCCGGAACGCCAGCTCCAGCGATTGGATCACGCCTTCGACCTCGTCCGGCGCGCCGGGCGCGGCCGCCAGGTCGCGGTTCATGGATTGGATAAGGTCGAGCTGCCGGCGTTGCAGCGCACGGGCCGTCTGCGGACGCAGGTTCTGCATCGACCCGGCGTCGCTGACGCGCGTCCCTTGGAAGTGGGCCGGCAGAAACGCGCTGCCGTAGTTGATCGCTCCGCCGAAGTTCGGCGAGGGGTTGATCGTGATGTACCCGGGCAGGTCCTGGTTCTCCGTGCCCAGCCCGTAGAGCAGCCACGCGCCCATCGACGGCCGCGTCAGCGACGCCAGCACCGTGCCGGTGTGAAGCTGGATGACCGCCTGCGGATGGGCCGGCGTGTCGGTGTGCAGACCGCGGATGAAGCAGAGCTTGTCCACGTGCCGGGCGACGTTCGGGAAGAGTTCCGAGACCCACGCTCCCGTCTGGCCGTGCCTGGCGAAGCGGAACTTCGACGCGGTCAAGGTCGCGCCGCCGGGGGCGATCTTGCCGTCGTCGGCCTGCAATCGCGGCTTGTACTCGAAGGTGTCCATCTGCGACAGGGCGCCTTCCATGAACACGAAGATGATCCGCTTGGCCTTGGCCCGAGAGTGGGGCGATTTGGGCGCGAGCAATCCGGGGACCGTCCCCCGCTTGCCGGCAGCCGAAGCGGTTTCGCAGAGCATCGCCGACAGAGCAAGGAAACCAAACCCCGACCCGGCCGTCTGGAGGGCTTGCCGGCGGGACAGGCGGGCGCCCGCCGTCGCTAACTTTCCTGAGTACGGCATCGCATCGCTCCCAAGCTCGTCGCCAACTCAATGTCCTTGCTGACCTGGCTAGCGGATATATCGGAATTCGGCCGACGCCAGGATCGCCTGGCAGAGACTCGCCCAGGCGGCGGCCCGGGGGTCGGCCGACGGCGTCCCTTCCTCGCGTGCGGCGGCTTCGTATTCGGCGAGGTAACGCTTTGCCCGGTCGATCTCGGCCGCCGTCGCAGGGCGACAGAGTGCCAAGCGGTACGCCAAGGCAATCCGATCGGCATCGTCCAGGTCGCTCTGGCCGATCAGCCGGTCGGTCAGCGCCTGCGACTGCTGCCGCACGAACGGGTCGTTCAGCAAAAACAGCGCTTGCGTGGCCACGGTGGTGGTGTCGCGGCGGCCGGTCACCATGCCCTGCTCGGCGAAATCGAAAACCCCAAGTGCATGCGGCGTCAATCCGCGCACGAGGGGCAGGTAGACGCTGCGACACTTGCTGGCCAGGCATTGCGCTGCGAGGCGCTCCGCCTCCGGTCCGTTATTGCGCAGCTCCACGACCTTGAAGTCCTTCGCGGGCGATCCTTCGGGACGGTGGAGGTCGAGCTGGCCCGCCGCCGCGAGCATGGCATCGCGAATCTCCTCCGCATCGAGCCGTCGCGGACTATGCCGCCAGACAAGCCGGTTGCCGGGATCGGCGGCCACGTTGACGGCCGGCGCCTCCGAACCGAGTTGATAAGCCCGGCTCAGCACGACGGCCCGCACCAGCTTCTTGACCGACCAGCCGTTCTCGATGAACCGGATCGCTAGGTGATCGAGCAGCTCCGGGTGCGACGGCGCGTCGCCGGTCACTCCGAAGTTGTCCACCGTGCTCACGAGCCCGCGGCCAAAGAGGTGCTGCCAGACGCGGTTGGCCATCACGCGCGGCGTAAGGGGGTTGTGCTTGCTGACGAGCCACTCGGCCAGCTCGAGCCGGCCGCTTTGGTTGGGGTTGATCTCCGGCTTGCCGGGGACATCGAACACCGTGAGGAAGCCGCGCGCGACGACGGGGCCGAGCTGTTCCGCCTCGCCGCGGACGCGGATCTCGGTGTCGCCGACCGTCGAGGCGTCGCGGACGCCCAGCGCCACGGGCCCCCTTGCCGCCGGGTCGGCAAGCGCAACGAGCGCGCTTTGCACCTTGGCGACTTGTTTGCGCGCCGCAGCCAGCTCCTTTTCGCGCTCGGGTCCGCCGGCGTTCTGGTCGGGGCCCTCCTGAAGCGTAAGCACCTGCGCCCGGGCCTGGGCCAGCTCCGCCTTGGCCTGCTCGACCTGCTCCGCGATTTTGCCGTCATCCTGTTCCTGCGACCCCAGCGGCAGGAGCATCGCCGTGTCGTAGTAGTCCAGGCCGCCGCCGCCCATCTTGTTCCGCACTCCGGCGCAACGCTGGCTGCTGTGGAAAATGCCGGCCAGGGCGTAGTAGTCGGTGAGCGGGATCGGATCGAACTTGTGGTCGTGGCAACGAGCGCAACTGACGGTCAGCCCCAGCACGGCGCGCGTCACCGTGTCGATCTGCTCGTCGATGTTGTCCATCACGAAGCGGACCTTGAAGCGCTGATTGACGTCGCAGACCCCCAGCGCCAAAAAGCCCGTCGCGATCAATTGCTCGTCCCGCTGCCGTTGCGATTCGGCCGGCAGGAGGTCGCCGGCGATCTGTTCGCGCAGGAACTGGTCGTAGGGCTTGTCGCTGTTGAGGGCGTCGATGACGTAGTCGCGATATCGCCAGGCGTGCGGATAGGGGATGTTGCGCGCCGAGCCCGTCGATTCTCCATACCGAGCGACGTCCAGCCAATGCCGGCCCCACCGTTCCCCGTAGGCGGGCGACCCGAGCAGCCGATCGACCAGTTTCTCGAGCAGCAGGCGGCGAGCATCGGGATCGGCGGCCTCCCACGCCGCGACGAACTCTTCCGCTTCGTCGGTGCTCGGCGGCAGGCCCGTGAAGTCGAAAGTCACCCGGCGGATGAAGGTCAACGGGTCTGCATCGGGAACCGGCGCGAGACCTTTCGCCTCCAGCGCGGCCAGTACGAACCGGTCGATGTCGTCGCGCGGCCAGGAAGCATCGTTGACGTTGGGCGTCTTCGGCTTGCGGAGCGGCTGCCACGCCCAATGTTCACGGCGGAGCCCGGCGTATTCGGGGTCTGGATCGCTGGTCGGCAGTTCCGCGTGCACCTTGGGCCAGGCGGCGCCGTCCTTGATCCATTGCGTCAAGTCGGCAACCTGGTCGTCGGAGAGGTGCTTCATCGGAGGCATTTTGACCTCCGCGTGCGCGTGCCGCACCGCCTGAATCAGCAGGCTCTTCTCCGGATCGCCGGGCACGACCGCCGGTCCCCGGTCGCCCCCGTGGATCAGACCATTGCGGTCGTCCACGCGCAGGCCGCCCTTGGAGTTCGTATTGGCGGAGTGGCAGTTGTAACAGTTGTCGGCCAGCACCGGCCGAATCTGCTTCTCGAAGAACTCGATCCGTGACTGCTCGGCGGGCTCCGCGGCTTGCCCCCCAGAGACGACCGGCCACGCCAACAAGATTGCCAGCGCGAAACAGGAGAAGGAAAGCCCGCTCTTAGGCATGAATCACGCCCCCCAACACGGGGCAGGCCCTGGATGAGACCGACGCATAAAGCATCTTCAACCTAACCGGGCCTGCCCGTGGTGGCAACGAGGAAATCGTTCTGGCGGCACTCACGGCGCCGGGCCGGCCGCGCGGCGGTAGAATTCCGCCGCCTGCCGGTACTCGTCGATCGCCGCAGCCGGCAGGATCTTCTGGCTCCGCTCGATCTGTTCCTGGACGCGACGGAGCAAATACTCCGCCTGCTCCGGCCGCGGGCGAAGCGGACGGCCGGGCGACTCGACGAAGAACGGCGCGGAGTGTGCGAAACGCGTCCGGCCCTCGGGCGTTTTTTCAAAGCACCGCACGGCGAGCCAAGTGGAGCCGGCGACGGGCACGTTCTCGTCGAAGACGCTCTCGTAACCGCCGCCCGCGCGCTCGTGGTTGGCTGCTTCCAGACGCCGCACGACCCTTCCGGCCTCGACGATCTCGATCGTCGCGAGCGGTTGCGCGCTAATGACCCGGCCGTGAACGCGGAACTTCGTCGTCGCGCCGGCCTTCAACTGAAACACGTGGCCGGCTTCTTGTCCGTCGACCTGCGCCAAAAGCAGCGGCCCGGTCGTCACGAAGCTGCGACCGGCCTTCAGGCCCGCCAGCCAGTCCTCGTACGAAAACGGCTTGCCGGGATCGAGATGCACGTACACGCGGCCCCAGCCGAGCGGCACGGGGTGTACGCCGGAGGCCGTGCCCCCCGTGGGCGACATCTTCAATCCGCAGTTGAGCAGGGCGTAGTAATTCTCGAATCCGAACTGCGTCCAGCCCAGCTCGGTCATGCCGGCCGCGTCGCGGTCGACGTGCATCCAATCGGGCGGGGCTTCGCCGAACGTGCGAAAGGCGAATTCCGTCCGCCAGTGATGGTTGTTGGCCAGCTCGAAGAGGTCCACCTTCATCACCGGCGCGATGGCCATCGACCAGGGCCAGTTGTGCTTGTCGAGTTCGAGGATGGCGCCCTCCGCGCGGGCCCGGCGGGCGATCTCCGAAACGGGCGGCGCCCCCAGGTCGATCGGCGTGCGATGGTTGAGGAGAAACACCGCCCCCAGCGTGTGCGGCTTGCCATCGACCGAAAACAGCTCGTACTCGGTGTTCCGCGACCAGATGACGTGCGTGGCATCCAGCTCGATCAGCTTGTCCGGCGCGCCGCCGGCCGCGCTCTTCTGGCTCGACAGCGGCGACTTGTAGGCCTCGGTCACCCAGTAGACGAGCGGAAACGTGACGTTGAGGTCGTCGGCCAACTGCGCGTTGGGCAGCTCCTCGAGCGAACGATGGACGTGTGTGTCGCCGGAGTACCAGCCGACTTCGGCCAGGTTGATGAACTTGCGCAGCTTGAACGATTCCGCGAGCGGCCTTTCGGCGACGGTCAGTTTCTTGACGAGCGGGAGGTATTCTTTTCCGCGCTCGATGGTGATCGTGTAGGTGCCCGGCGGCAGGTCGGCGACGAAGGGATGGGCCGAGAGCGTCGTGTGCATCTCGACGGACTTGCCGTCGTTGCCGCGGGTTTTCTTGTATTCGACCGCCGAGCCGGCCGGATCGGCGCTTTTGGCGAAATGCCAGGCGCCGTCCTGACCTTGAATGTAGAGCCGGGCCGGCAACGGCTGGCCGGTGTGGTCGTCGACGATGCGGCCTTCGAGGCGCGTATCGGCGAGGACAACCGACGATGCGGCTGCGATTGCCAAGAGCACGAGCGCATTTGAAAGCAAGCAGCGCATTTTCAACTCCACACTCCGAACTCCGAACTCGACACTTGTCTCACTCGCCGCGCCCGATCGTGCGTCTCGATGAACTCGCCCACGGTCATTCCCTCTCTCCCTCACAGCACGTCTCGCAGATCGTGTGGCACTTGCTGCACACGAGCTTGGCTTGGATTTGGACCAGCTTGGCGCCGCACACCGGGCAGATAGCGCGGATGTCCGGCGGCGTCGGCTCTTCCGCCGGCGGCCGCTCGCCCCCGGTCGGCACGGCGGGTGGTTTTTCCTCCTTTTGGGGCGAATGGTCGTGGTCCATGGGGCCGCTCCCTTGCGGGTCTCTTGCGGGCCATCGTACAACATTGGCCTGGCAAGCAGAAGAAAAGGGGGCACTTGCGATGTTCACGTTGACGCGGGCCGCCGCCGCCGAGCTGGACCGCCGCGCCAGCGCGGAGTTCGGCGTCCCCAGCATTGTGCTGATGGAGAATGCCGGCCGGGGCGTGGCCGACGTGCTGCAAAGCGTCGGCCTGAATGGCTCGGTCGTCGTAGCCTGCGGCAAGGGGAATAACGGCGGCGACGGCCTCGTCGTCGCGCGGCACCTCGACCTGCGGCGCGCGGCCGTGCAGGTGCTCCTCTTTGCCGATCCAGCCGAATTCAAGGGAGACGCACTTGCGAACTATCGCATCGTCGCCGCCAGCAAGATTCCTCTTGTCAGCTTTACGTCGTTCGACGCAGCCCAAGTCAACGAGACGCTGCGCGGCGCAGGCTGCGTTGTGGATGCGCTCCTGGGCACCGGCGCCAGCGGCGCGCCGCGCGGGATTCTGGCCGACGCGATCCGGGCGATCAACGCCGCGGGCGTTCCCGTCGTGGCCGTGGACATTCCCAGCGGTTTGGACTGCGACAGCGGAAACGCTGCCGAGCCGACGATCCGGGCGCAGCACACGTGTACGTTTGTGGCCGCGAAGCCGGGCTTGCTTGTTCCCGCTGCGCAGCCCTACGTGGGGCGGCTGCACATTTTGGACATTGGCGCGCCGCGCGTGCTCGTGGACGCGATGGTGCGGGGTGGCACGCCCTGAGCATGCCGGCGACGCGCACACCGTCGTATCGGGAGGCACGTCGCCAAATGAGCACGCGCCGCGCCTCGTGCGAAGGGCGTGCTGCCGCCGCGCAAAACGAGCCGCGCGCCGGCACGCCCTTCGCGATCCTCATTCGAGAGCGTCCGCCGTAGCAGCGTCGACTGAGCCGACGAGCAATCTCCACCGGCCAACATGCTCAGGGCGTGCCACCCGCGCTACGCCCTGCGCGCGAAGTCGAGCATAAACTCGCGGAGGGCCTCAACGCCCTCGATCGGCATGGCGTTGTAGATCGATGCCCGGATGCCGCCGACCGAGCGATGCCCCTTCAGCTCGCAGAGGCTGCGCTTGGCCGCCTCCTGCACGAACCGCGTCGCGTGCTCGTCGCTGGGGAGGCGGAAGGTGACGTTCATCAGCGAGCGGCAGGCGGGGTCGGCGTGGCCCTGGTACAAATCCGGAAAGCGGTCCACGACTTCGTAGAGCAGCGCCGCTTTTTTCCGGTTGCGCTCGTGCATGTGCGCCAGGCCCCCCACGTCGTGGAGGAGCCAGCGCGTCACGAGCAGGACGATGTAGCAGGCGAAGACGGGCGGCGTGTTGGCGAGCGATTTCTCTTTGGCGTACAGGCGATAATCGAGCATGCTGTGCAGCCCCTGCGGCACGCGTTCGAGCAGGTCGCTTCGGACCAGGACGACCGTCACGCCCGCCGGACCCAGGTTTTTCTGCGCGCAGGCGTAGATCATTCCGTAAGGCCGCAGGTGGATCGGGCGGCAGAGGAAATCCGACGAGGCGTCGCAGACGACCGGCGCGGCCCCCCATTCGGGATCGACCTGATACTGTACGCCCTGGATCGTTTCGTTCGAGGTGATGTGAACGTAGGCGGCGTCGGGCGACAGCTTCAGCTCGTCGCGGTGCGGCAGCCGGCGGTAGTTTTCGGCCTTGTTGTCGAAGGCGACGTTGACCGTTCCCTCGCGGCGGGCCTCGACGGCGGCCGTCGTGCCCCACGTGCCCGTGATCACGTAATCGGCCGGCTTTCCCGTCCCGCGCAAGAGGTTCATGGGCACGGTGGAGAACTGCAGTCGCGAGCCGCCCTGCATGTAGAGGACGGAGAACTCGTCGGGCAGGTGCAGCAGCTTCTTGAAGTTGGCAGTCGTCTCGTCGAGCACGCCCTCGAACCACTTCGAGCGGTGGCTGATCTCCATCGCCGAGACGCCCAAGCCCGGCAGCGAGAGCATCTCCCTTTGCGCCTGCTCGAGGACGGGCAGCGGCAGCGTGGCCGGTCCCGGTGAGAAGTTGAAGACGCGAGGCGTGTCCATGCGGCCCCTTTGCCTTGTGACGGGAACTTGGGGCTGATTTTAGGGCGATGGCTGGGGATTGACTAGACGCGCCCGACGCGCGGGAGGTTCACGCTGAGGCAGGCGAGGCGGAGCCTCGTCGGGCGGTGCGCAAATGGCAGGCGAGACGCCTACCCCACGGCTACCGCATCTTCCGCACGACCCCCGCCACCACGCCCAGCACCTTCGCGTTCTTCACGTAGATCGGCGCCATCGACGAGTTGGCCGGCTGCAACCGCACTCGGCTGCCCTCGTTGTACCACCGCTTGAGCGTGGCCTCGTGGTCGTCCGTCAGGGCCACAACGATCTGCCCCTGGGCGGCCCGGTCCTGCTTGCGGATGATCACGTAGTCGCCGTCGGCGATCTGGTCCTCGATCATCGAGTCGCCGTGAACTTCCAGCACGAAGTGGTCGTCGGCGTCGAACAAATCGCCGAAGTCGATCGACTCCTTCTGCTCGACCGCCTCGTGCAAGACGCCCGCCGCAATCCGCCCGGCCAGCGGCAGGGCCCGGTGCGTGCGGTCCAGCGGCTCCTTTGTCAGCGTGATCGCCCGCGACTTCTTCTCCTCCCGGTGAATCAGGCCCTTGCGCTCCAGCGCCTTGAGGTGGCACATCACGCCGTTGGGCGAGCTGATGTCGAACTCCTTGCCGATGTCGCGGACCGTCGGCCCGTAACCGCGGTTGCGGATCTTGTCGCGAATGAACGCGTACACTTCGCGCTGACGCTTGGTAAGCTTCCCCAAATCGGCCATGGCCGACACCTCCGTTGTTCGATCCCTGCGGTGGCCGCGTCCCTGCGTAAACAACGCACACTGCTCAAAAGTATAATATACGGTTGTACATAAGCAAGAGCGCCTGTACACTATTTCGGCAATTCGAGAGTGTGTCAGAAGGGCGCGCTTTTCAGTTTTTCAGAGGCAAAGCCAGCCAAACCGGGTCCGTTTTCCATGACAGCAACGCTCCCCTCCCCGTGGCCGGGGCTCGTCCAGGCGGCCAAAGAGGCCAGCCGCCGGGCCTACGCGCCCTACAGCGGGCTATCCGTGGGCGCCGCCGTGCTGGCAGAGGGCGGCGAGATCTACTGCGGCTGCAACGTCGAAAACGCATCCTTCGGCCTGACCATTTGCGCCGAGCGAAACGCGGTTTTTCAGGCCGTTGCCGCCGGGGAGCGGAAGATCACGCACGTGGCGATCTACGTTTCCGGCGATCGGCCGGCAACGCCCTGCGGCGCCTGCCGGCAGGTCTTGCTGGAGTTGGCGCCCGATGCTTCGGTCCTGTGCGCGTGCGACGGCGAGAAAACCCTGCTCCTCCGCGTCGCCGATTTGCTGCCGGAGGCGTTCGGCGCCGCCAACGTGAAAGTGGCTCTGGTCACCCGCAGCGTGCCCCCAGCCGACGCGTAAGTTCAACTTCGTCGACCGAGTTTTTCCACGCGTTCCACCAGCACCACCCGCAGGTCGCAGACGTTCGTGTGCGTCGGGCCGGTTTTGATCAGGGCGCCGGGCGGCTCAAAGAAGCGGTAGGCGTCGTTCCGCGCCAGATAATCGGCGGGATCAAGACCCAGCGCCCGCGCGGCCCGCAGCACTTCGGCGTCGGCAAACGCGCCGGCGGCGTCGGTGGGCCCGTCCTCGCCGTCCGTCCCGCCGGACAAGACGATCGTGCCGGCCAGGGCCGTGTCGGCCAGCGCGATCAATGCAGCCAGCACAAGCTGCTGGTTGCGGCCGCCCTGTCCGCGGCGGGATTCGTCGATGAGGCGCACGACCGGCTCGCCGCCGGTGATCAGGCAGTCCGGCCCTCGCTGGCTGAGCATTCGCAGCGCCATTTGTGCGTGGCGCCGTCCGACGTCCTCGGCCTGGCCTTCCAGCGCCTTTGCAGCGTCCATCGCGGCCGTGTATCCCAAGGCGACGGCCGCTTCGCCGGCGGCGTCTACGGCCCGGGCGTTGTTTCCAATCACGAGATTGTCGACGCCACAGGCGGCCGCCGCGTTGGCAACGACCGGCACTTTTTGTTCCAGGCATCGAAACACGGCCGGCGAAATGCCCGCCTCGGCCGCATGAAATTGCTTGAGCACAGCCAGCGCCTGCTGCGGCGTGGAGCGATCGAGCACGGTCGGCCCGGAGGCGATCACATCCAACGGGTCGCCCAGCACGTCGGAGATGATGAGCGAGACGAGGCGTCCCGCGCGGCAAGCGCGGGCGAGGCCGCCGCCCTTGATGCGGCTGAGCTGCTTGCGAACGGCGTTGAGCTGCTCGATGTTCGCCCCGGCGCCGCTGAGGCGCCGCGTGACCTGTTGCTTGTCGGCCAGAGTGATTCCCGCGATCGGGGCGGGCAGGAGCGCGCTGCCGCCGCCGGAGATCAGGCACAGGCAGAGGTCGTCCGGACCCAGGGCCGATACGCGCCGCAGGATTTCCTCGCTGCCGGCGACGCCCGCCGCCGTCGGCTCGTTCACGCCGGCGGGGCGGGCGGGATGCAAATGAATCCGCTTCAGCGGCCGCAGGCAATCGGCGGGCACATTGATCCAGCCGGAGACTTTCGTGCTCGCCAGCAGCTTATCGCCGAGGGCCTCTTCCAGCCCGGCCGCCATTCCCGCCCCGGCCTTGCCGGCGCCGACGACTTCGATCCGGCGAACACGGGCCAGGTCGATATGAGCGAGGTCGCCGATCAACAGCCGCTCGCCCTCGACTCGCACCGCCTCGCGCACGAGGCGATCGGAGCGGACGGCCTGGACCCCGGCCTGCCAAATTCGCAGGGCGTCGCTACGAAGCTGCTCGGCGCTGCGTTTCATGGCTGACATTCGCTGGCCCGGGGTTAAGGAACCCTTACCGTTCTCGTCTGTAAACGGGCGCCGTGCAACAAGAGCCGGCGATCCAAAGTGAACTTCCCCTCACCTTAAGCGTCTTATTCTCAACGGTCGCCCGCAACGCCGCCGCAAATCCTCGTATAATCACCTTATGACCGCGGAATCGTCCGCTGCCAGGAAACGTTACCGAGAAATCCGCCAGGCGATCCATCCGTCTGGCGGCTAGTGCCGCAGTGAGCCGGGCGGCCGCTGGCCCCAAAGGCCAGAGGAAAGTCCGGGCTCCACAGGACACGGCGGTGGGTAACTCCCACCGGTCAAAAGACCCGGGAAAGTGCCACAGAAACGATACCGCCTTCGCCGCGGCGCAAGCCGCGGCGACGGTAAGGGTGAAATGGTGCGGTAAGAGCGCACCGCGGTCCGAGCGATCGGGCCGGCAGGGCAAACCCCGCCGGGAGCAAGACCAAGCAGGAAGCAAGCAGGCTGCGGACCTCGCAAGAGTCCCGCAGCCTGCGTGGGCTGGTCCGGTCCACTATCGACTTCCGGGTAGGTCGCCATGCCGCCGTCCGCGGGGCGCAAGCTCCGCGGCGGCGCGAGAGGGTCCGAGCAATCGGCCTCCCAGAGAAATGGCCGCCGCCCGCCGCAAGGCGGGGCACAGAACCCGGCTTACAGGCTCACTTCGGCACTGGCCGCCACGCACGGTGGGCGTCGCAAGCTGTTGCGCCGGCGACGCCTTTTTCGGACTGGGACCGAAGGGGGTGGCGAGCGAAGCAGCAGGGCCTGCCTGGCTTGCTCCGCCCACCCTACCACACCTCGTCGGCTACTCCGTCGGCACCAGCTCGTTGTCGATGAACTGCACGAGCTTCGAGATGCACAGCTTGTTCATGCTGGTGTGCTTCTCGTGGGCTTCGGCCCGCAGCGACTCGTGCAGGCTCTTGGGGAGCCGGACGGTGATCACGCGGGTCGGCTCGAACTGGGCCGAGGGCTGCTTGCCGTTGGACTGCTCGCGCAGCTTGGCCAGCATGCGCTGGATCTCCTCGTACTCCTTCGTCTGCTCGAAGGCAGTGCAGGCTTCCTGCGTGGGGTAGAGCTGCCGCACGACGCCGCCCACGCCCAACACCTGCCGGTAGAAGCTCACCCAGTCGGGGTTCTGCCGGAACAGTTCGGACGCGGCGCGGTAGGCCTCCTGGCACTTCTTCGGGTCGCATTCGACCATCGTCGCCACAGCGGACGAGTTGCCGCCGTTGGAAGCGTAGGTGTCAGAGCGGTACGGGGTCTGGGTCTCGGGCATCGGTGACTCCTTCCAAAATGGACAACCTTGAAAATCCTTTTTCGCGGCCACGGGGGCGAGTTCTGCAAAAAATGTTGATTGAAGTCAAGAGCAGCACCAATGTCTTTGCTTCGCAGGCACTTACGTGCATGCGTTGCTAGTGCCAGCGTTGCAGGCAAGACTGCCCCTGATCGGGCAGACCCCCATTTGCTTAATCCGTAGGCAGCCGGAAAACGGCGGAGATTTGGGGCGGCGCGATTTTCTTCGGATTTTTTTCCAGCGAGAAAGTGGGGAAGGGGCTTTGGGAATCTGGGCAAGGGCGCGGCGGACCGCTGGCATCGCCCTGCGGGCGATTTCTTCGCAAATCCGCGAGCCGAGAGTCCGAGTGAGGCGGCCTGGGTCAAGCCGATAGGAATCCACTGTGTGTTGCGTTCGACATCGACATGAACCGCCGTTCTACCGCTCAGATCGCAGGCGCGTCTTCGGTCGCGGCACGTTCCATCGAGCCCCCTCTTCGGGCCTCCGAGCCTCTGACCTGAGGGCGCCTCGTTGACGGCACGATCCGCGATTCCTACTCTCATATCTATCACGGCATAGATAGATGAACGGAGGACTTTCCAATGAAGCTCAACAGGGCGAGCTGCGAATGCTCTATTGGATGGCCCGGATGAACAGCCTCGGGAAGAAGGCCAAGGGAGAAAAGACCGCCGCGGAAGTTCTACAGAAACAAATCGAGCACGTCGGCAAGGACCACCCAGGCGTCGAATTCCGCTACGACAAGGAGTTCTTCAAGGGAAAAGCGAATCGCGCGAAAGGTAACTGAGCACTCGACCCGGCTTACGCGCCACGCGCGCCTTCCGTCCCTTCCCCGTCCGTCCGCAGGAGGTTGAGGTCGTGCCAGGCGGGCGGCGGCTCCGCCGTCAGCTCCATCTGCTGCCGCGTGCGGGGATGGCGAAACGAGATGAATCGGGCATGGAGGGCGATCGCCCGAAGCCGAGCGTCCTCGTGCTGCGGTCCAAAGGCGACGCGCGAACCGTATTGCGCGTCCCCCAGCACCGGGCAGCCGCGGGCGGCGGCCTGAACCCGCACCTGGTGCATCCGCCCCGTCTCCAGCTCGATCTGGAGCCAGGCGCCGAAGCGGGTCGTGCCGATCACGCGGTAATGGAGGATGCCGGGGCGGCCCTCGGGGTGGTCGGCCAGCACGATCTCGGCCTGGGCCTGGTTGGGGACTTTTCGGATTTGATCGACCCAGGTGCCCTCCCGCGGATCGACCGTGCCTTCCACGCAGGCCCAATACAGCTTTCGCACGTGGCGGTGCTCGAACTGCCGCGCCAGAATCCGCGCCGACTTGCGATCGAGGGCGAAGACGATGGCCCCGGAAACGGGCCGGTCCAAGCGGTGCGGCACGCCCAGGTAAACGGTCTCCGGCGCAACGGGCCGCCCTTCGGCCTGCTCCTTCCGCGCGGCGAGCAGCCGCTTGACGTCAAACTCGAGACTCTCGATGCCCGGCGGCGCCTGGGTCAACAATCCCGGAGGCTTGTTCACCGCCAGCAGCGCAGCATCGTCGAGCAGGATTTGCATGGGGTCCGATTTTTCCTGTAGGACGGACTTCAGTCCGTCCATCGCTCGGCGCATCTCAGGCCGTTCGTCGCTTCGTGCACTTTAGTCGCTTCTTTGCGCGGCGTGCAGTTTCCGGGCAGAGGGACGGTCTAAGGTCCGTCTTCCAGCGGGACGGACTGAAGTCCGTCCTACAGCGCCTACCGAAACACCTTCGGCCGCGAAGACTCGTTTCGCGGGGCGCCGCGCGGCGCGGGCTTGCTGCCTGGCGCCGCCTCCTGCAAGCCCTGCCCGATCTCCTGCAAGGCCTCGGTCACCGCCGGCAGCGGCTCGTTGCGGATTTCCGGGTCGTCCAGCGTGCCCGTCACGTTGAGCATCACGAACTGCTGGCTGGCGCCGCGGATCAGGTCGCTGACAAAGGGGATGGTGCGGCGGGCGTCCTCGCGGCCGGCCCGCGAACGGAACGAAAGCACCACGTGGCGGTCGAAGTCCACCTCGCCCTTGCCCAGCAGGCTGATCGCGTCGCCGTTGAAGTTCAGGCGGTCGAAATAAACGTGGTCGGCCTGGATGCGAAACCGGCAATCGGCCGTGGTGAAGGCCGTTCCATCGACGGGCTGCAAGCGCGCGACCTTGAGCAGCGAGACCATCAGGGGCAGCTCGTAGATGTTGGCGTCGCTGAGCTCGGCGGCCCCCTGCCCGGCCAGGCTCCGCACGCCCTCGGTCGTGCCGGTCAGCTCCAAGGCCGCGTCCAGCTTGCCCGAGACGCTTTGCCGCCCGGCGGCGTGCTCCAGGGCGAGCCGCGCCAAGTCGGCCTTCGTCACGTAGGCCCGCAGCGCAAACTTCGACGGCTCGCCGCGCACGATCCAGAAGTCGCCGTAGATCGATCCGCCATAGGCCGACGCCGTGAGGTGCGGGTTTTTGCCGGGCTCGATTTTCTCCGCGTCGGGGGCCCCGAGCAGCACGCGGTCGTTTTCGATCCAGATCGGGCCGCGCACGTCGGTAAGCTGCCAATCGCGGCAGGAGAGCGAATCGATCTTGAGCGCGCCTTCGGAGCGTACCTGATCCCCGGCGGCCGATCCTTTCAGCTTCAGGCTGCCGTAGATGTTCTCCAGCCGCACGCCCGCGTCGATCGCATTGCGACGGCAGAAAAGCTCCGCGTCCCAGACGATCGCAAAGGGCTTGTGCGGGTCGGTGCGATAAATGTCGATCTTGCCCCGGACGTTGAGCAGGCCTGCGATGTTGAGCGCGGAAAGCTGGCTGCCGAAAGACTCCGGGGCGGCGTGCAGCAGGTCGCGGTCGACGGCCAGGTTGTCGATGGCCAGGCCGTCCAGGTGCAGATGCCAGCGGCCGCCGCCCTCGGTTTCGGCGAAGCCGCGCGTGGCGACGACCGTGTCGCCGTGGACGCCCGACAGCTTGACGATCGTCGTGCGGCCGTCCTTGAACTTGATCTCGCCCTGCACCTTTTCCATGCGCCAGGGGAACGACCGCGGCTCGAGCGACGCCGAGTCGCCGCGCGGAATCACCGTCACGTCCAAGTTGAGCTTCTTGCCGCCCGCCAGGTACTGGATGGTCGTATTCAGGTCGATCCGCCCGCGCGGCTGAAGCTCCGCCCACACCTCCTGCACCGGCGGGTTGAGGGCCCCCAAGAGGTCCTGGTCCAGCGCCACGTCCTTCGCGGTCACGTTGAGCACGACTTCCGCGCCGTCCTTCCGCGGGACGAGATAACCGTCGCCGGTCAGGCGCGCCGAGCCGCTGCTGGCCGATAGGTCCTTGAACGTCCACGCGCCGTCGAGCCCCTCCAGGACCCCGCGGAGGTTTTGCAGCGGGTAGGGGAAGCCGTCGTATGCGATCGACCCGCCCGCCACGCTGAGGACGAGGTGCTGGTGGAACCACTCCTCGCGCGGCTCGCGCCAAAAGCGCGCCCACAGGCCGAAGCTCCCGCTGGGTCGGAACGACGTGACGACGGCGCGGGGCCGCTCGTCCAGCGCGGCGACGAGGTCCTGATCGAGCCGCACATTCTTGCCCGTGACCTTGACGTCGCCGTAAACGTTCGGGCCCGGCGAGCGCAGCTCGCCGACGATGCTCAGCTTGTCGGTGCGCGCATAGGCGATCAGGTTGAGGTCGATTTTGTCGCCGGTCCAGCCGATCGTGCCGTAGGCCCGTTCGACCCGATAGGGATAGCCCCAATAGGCAAACGAGCCGTTCCGCACGGTCACGTTGAGGTGGGGGACGCACGTGCGGCCGTCGAATCGAATCTCGCCCTCCACGTCGACGAGCCCTGCGGGCGAAAACGACTCCCAGGCCGACCGCCATTCTTTGGGCAGCACCTCGAAGACGCGGCCGTCGATAGGCAATTCGCGCCCTTTGAGGTTCACGGTCCAGGGCGAATTCTCGGCGTAGCCGGCGCGCACGGCGGACAGCGTCAATTCCGTCTGGCCGCTGCGGGCGACGAGGTCCTTAATCTCCAACTCGTCCGTGGCCACGCGCACCTTCCCGCGCAGGTCGGTGCACGGGAAGGGGAGCCGCGGGTCGTCGATCCTTCCGCGCTGGATGTCGGCCGTCACGTCGAAATGCCAGGGGGCTTCGCGGGCGGGATGGAAGGCGACGGCGTAGTGGGCGGCGGCTCGCAGCCGGCCGGCGAACTGCGCCGCAACCGCGGTTTGCAGCTCGGCCGGCAGCGATTCCACGAACTCCGGCGAGATGTCCAAGCCGGAGACGTCGCCCTCGATAGTGAACGCGCCGGACGATTCGTCGTAGACGCCCTCGATCGTTCCGGAGTCGAGATGGTCGCCGCGACAGCCGCCCTGGATTTCCAGCAGCGCCCGCGGCGCCGGCTCCAGTTTCTCGGCCGCGTCTTGCGCGTCGGTTTTCGCGCGCTGCTGCGGACTGGCCGGCCTGCGCGCGAACTTGAGGTTCACGTCGCGAAGGGTCACGAGTCGCGGCGGCGTCTTCTGCTCGTCGAGCCACTCCAGCGTGCCGTTCTCGATCGTGCCCTCGAGCGAAACGAGCGCATCCATCTCGCCCGACGGCGCGAGCTGGTCGAAGTTCGTGGAGCCGTCCGGGCGGCGCACGAAGTGGAGGTTCGGCCGGTGGATCGCGAACGAACGGATCGTCACGTCGCCCGATAGAAGCTGCGGCACGCCGGCGTCGCAACACAGCATGACCTCGTCGATGTACGCGAGGTCGGCGCCCCGTCCGGCCGAGCCCGGCAGCGACAGCGTCACCCCCCGCACCGAAATCCCCTCGCCGTCGATGACGCGCGCCGAACGGACGGCCACAACGAGGTGGGGGTACTGCGCCGCGATCCGCTTCTGAACTTCCCGGCGGACCTCTTCGTCAAGCTGGCGCTCGAAATACAGCACCGCCACGAGGCCGGCCAGCACGAGGAAGGCCAATCCCCACACGATCCATCGCCAGCCGAGTCGCACGGTAGGCCCGCTGAAAGGGTCGCGGTCGATGCCGTCGCCGCGCGCCTTTTTGGGGCGGCTGCTAGCAACGCTGACGGCGCGCGCGCGTGCCGGAAGCGCCGGCGCGGCGCGGGGCGGGATGGTAGGGACAATCGGCCAGGCGCGTCAAGCGCGATTGGCGAGACGCCGGCGGACGGGCGGACGGCGACATTGGCGGGCGGGCAATTGTCACAGCCAGGGCCATTTTGTATGCTGCGCGCAACGCATGCACGGCCGCTGCGGTGTTTCTGCATGGGGGCATTGAAATCGCAGGCGCGTCGCGCTGCGTTCGACGGACGACTCTTACCCTGCTGAGGTCCTGCCATGGCTTACACGCTTCCCGAACTGCCTTACCCGTTTTCGGCGCTCTACCCGCACATCGACGCCAAGACGATGGAAATCCATCACGGCAAGCACCACGCCACGTACGTGACGAACCTGAACAAGGCGCTGGAGGGCAGCAACCTGGGCGACCAGCCGATCGAGACGCTGGTGGCGAAGATCGACACCGTGCCGGAGAACATCCGCACGGCCGTGCGGAACAACGGCGGCGGCCACGCCAACCACTCCATGTTCTGGACGATCATGGGCCGCGGCTGCGGCGGCGACCCGACCGGCGACTTGGGGGCCGCCATCAATAACGCCTTCGGCGGCTATGCCGGGTTCAAGGAGAAGTTCACGGCCGCGGCGCTGGGGCGGTTTGGCAGCGGCTGGGCCTGGCTGAGCCTCGACGCCAACAAGAAACTCCTCATCGAGAGCACGCCCAACCAGGACAACCCGCTGATGCACAGCAACAAGCCGATCCTGGGGCTGGACGTGTGGGAGCACGCGTACTACCTGCTCTATCAGAACCGCCGGGCGGACTACGTGGGGGCATGGTACAACCTGATCAACTGGAAGGCGGTGGCGGACCGGTACGCGCAGGCGCTGCGCGCTTGATAGCGGGAGGGCGCTTGCGTTGACCGCTGGACGGGGCGCTAGTATAAGACCCCGCCCGACTTTTCAAGGAACGATCCTGCGCAGGGAAGCGCGACATGTTCCGGCGGCATCAACAGGTTCTGGGCTGGCTGTTTCTGGGCGGAGACCTTCTGGCCACGGCGGCCGCCTGGGTCGCGGCGTACCTTGTGCGTTTCAGCCTCTGGCCGGCGCCGGCGGGCGTGCCGCGCGCGGACACAATGCTGCTCGGCCTGCCGTGGGCGCTCGTGCTGGCGGTCGTCGCCTATCGCATCTGCGGGCTGCACCGGCTCCATCGCATGCAGCGGCCCTGGCGCGAGGCGCTGTGGGTGAGCACGGCCAGCGGACTTTTGTTTTTGCTGATCATCGCGGCCACGTTCTACCGCCGCGACCTGTATGAATCGCGCTTGGCGCTGGGACTGTTTTTCGTTTTGAACGCCACGTTCGGAATCGCGCTACGGCGGGCGATGTGGCTGGGCTTGTCGGCGCTGCAGCGGCGGGGATTCTATCGCGGAAAGGCCTTGCTCGTCGGCAGCGGACGCACGCTGCGCCTCGTGACCAGGACCATGGCGCGGAACGGCTGGATGGGCCTGGACCTCGTCGGCTTCGTCGATCGGCCCGACGCCATCCGCTCCGGCGAGCTGCCCTACCTGGGCGAGGTGTCGCAGCTTGCCGAGATCGTCGAGCGGCACGCGATCGAACAGGTGCTGGTGGCCATGCCGATCCAGCGCTACGGCGAGCTGCCGGAGATTTACGGCATCCTGTCCGACGTGCTCGTGGACGTGCAGCTCGTGCCGGACATCCCGAACCTGTCCGGCATGCGCGCTCGCGCGCAGGAAATCGACGGGGCCACGTTCTTGGCCCTGCGCGAGCGGCCGATCTGCGGCATGCCGAAGGTGGCCAAGCGGGCGATGGACTTGGCGCTGGGCACGGTCGCCCTCTTGCTCTTGTCGCCGGTGCTGTTGGCGCTGGCCGTGGCGATCAAGCTGACCAGCCGGGGACCGGTGTTTTATCGTCAGGAGCGGGCGAGCCTGGGCGGGCAATCGTTCTGGATGTGGAAGTTCCGCAGCATGCGCGCCGACGCGGAGCGCGAGACGGGTCCCGTGTGGGCCCACCGCGGCGACGACCGCTGCACGAAGCTCGGGCGGTTCATGCGCAAGTGGGGACTCGATGAGCTGCCGCAGCTTTTCAACGTGCTGGCCGGCGACATGAGCCTGGTCGGGCCGCGGCCGGAGCGGGGCGTGTTCATCGAAAAATTCCGCCGGCAGATTCCCTGCTACACGCAGCGGCACCAAGTGAAGGCGGGGATCACGGGCTGGGCGCAGGTGAACGGCTGGCGGGGGAACACGTCGCTTAGGCGGCGGGTGGAGTGCGACCTGTATTACATCTGCAACTGGTCGCTGTGGCTGGACCTGCGGATTTTGTTTCTGACGTTTTTGGCGGGCTTCCGGCACCGGAACGCGTTTTGAGCGCGGCGATGGCTTCGTCACCACGCGGCTTGCCCGCGTGGAACGATGTTTAGGCCCCAGCCCGCGCCCTTTTCCAGGCGCGCCCTGACCGCCTGGGACGGACGTGCGAATCGGCGCGCGACGGGCAGGGGACGGGCATGGCACGGCGCAGTTCCCGTCCTCAAGTCGGCAACCCAAAGCCACGGCAGGTGCGGCGGCACAAACGTCGGCTCAGCGAAGGCTCGCAGGTGGAACTGCGACACGTAATGCTGCCGTGAGCTCATGAGACTCATCGTGGATCGTGGGAAAATCATCGTGGATCGTGGGAAAATCGGAGCACGCACGCAGATTCTTACCGAGCGACTCGGCTTCGTCCATTGACAAATGGCGCTGTCGAGACGTTCGCTTGATTCGGACTTTACACTCAGGGCGTTCAATTCGGGCAGGCAAACCCCGAAATGATGGGGCGGCGGCCCGCGGGTTGGCACCCGCGGCTACAGTACGAAGCAGCAAACGATGTTGTAAAAAATGCCTTGCAGTTCCATATTGCCATTCCCCGGGCGGTTCTTCGACCGCGGGGATCGGATGGGCCTCGGCCGCCCTAAGTCGTGACTGCTCCGGGTTTTCGAAGGAGCACAGGT
>JACOUI010000004.1 GCA_016177915.1 Planctomycetia bacterium | reverse complement strand
CCCCAGGTTCGTCTCGGTCGAATGGCGGTAAAGCGTCCGCAGGACGGTGTTGTTCCGCCAGCTCACGAGGGGGTGCGCCCCCCGCGCGGCGGCCAGTTCAATCAGCTTGCAGACGAGGGCCGCATCGGGCAGGTCGAAGGCCTCGATGAGGACGAAGTCGCCCTTTTGCAGCTTACAACTGTGGTCGATGAGGATTTCGGCGAGTCGGGCCAGGCGGGGGTCTTTCATGGCGGTCTCTCGAATCGGGCGAGCGCAAGGCGGCGAGCCGGAGATGTCAGTCGGTCCCTCGCGCGACTTGTGCGATTGTCGACCGCACGCAGTCTACGCCGCCGCGCAGCGATTTCAAAGGCACCTCGGTCAGTTGCTCTTCTTCCTCTAGCCTCTCCCCTCTCGCCTCCAGCCTCTCGCTCTGCCCTGCCTGAAAAACGACGCGCAGCGTATAATTCCGCATTCCCGCCACAATACCCGCCTGCCGCGCGCGATGACCATCGACTGCCGACATATCCGCAATTTCTCGATCATTGCCCACATCGATCACGGCAAAAGCACGCTCGCCGACCGCCTGCTCGAAATCACCGGCACCGTTCCGGCGCGCGAAATGCGCGAGCAAATCCTCGACGACATGGACCTCGAGCGGCAGCGCGGGATCACCATCAAGGCCCGGGCCGTCGCCCTGCATTACCATCTCGGCGGCCAGGAATACGAGCTGAACTTGATCGACACGCCGGGGCACGTCGATTTTCACTACGAAGTCTCCCGCAGCCTGGCCTGCTGCGAAGGGGCGCTGCTGCTCGTCGATGCCGTGCAAGGGGTCGAGGCCCAGACCGTGGCCAACTTCCACGCCGCGCTCAAGCACAACCTGGCCATCATCCCCGTCGTCAACAAGATCGACCTCAAGAACGCCCGCGTCGACGAGGTCCTCGAAGAAATCGAGCACAGCCTGGGCATCGACGCCACCGACGCCCTGCAGTGCAGCGGCAAGACGGGCCAGGGCGTTGAAGACGTCCTCCAGGCCATCGTCGAGCGCGTTCCGCCGCCGATCGGTGAAAAGATGGGCAAGCCCGAGGCCCCCCTCCAGGCGATGGTTTTCGACTCCCACTACGACGACTACCGCGGGGCGATCACCTACGTCCGCGTGATCAACGGCTCGCTCAAGAAGGGGCAGCGGATCAAGTACCTCAAGGCCAACCTCGTGCAGGAAGTGACCGAAGTCGGCCAGTTCACGCCCGAGCGCAAGGCCCGCGACGAGCTTTCCGCCGGCGAGGTGGGCTACGTCATCTGCAACATCAAGTCGGTCCACGACGTCCACATCGGCGACACCGTCTGCGACCCGGCGGCCGAGGCCTCGATCGCGCTCGCCGGCTACGAGCCGCCCAAGCGGATGGTGTATTGCGGCCTGTATCCGGCCGATGGCCAGGACTTCGAGGAGCTGCGCGACGCGCTCTCGAAGCTCTCGATCAACGACCCCAGTTTCGAGTTCGCGCCGGAGACGAGCGACGCCTTGGGGTTCGGCTTTCGCTGCGGCTTTCTGGGCCTGCTGCACATGGAAATCATCCAGCAGCGATTGGAGGGCGAGGCGGATCTGGACCTCGTGCAGACGGCGCCCAACGTCACCTACCAGATCGTGACCAAGGACGGCGAGCTATTGGAAATCCACACGCCGCAGGACGTGCCCGACGCCGGCCGGATCGAGGAATTCCGCCAGCCCGTCGTGCGCGTGAGCTTTCTTCTGCCGGCCGAGTCGATCGGGCCGGTGATGAAGCTCTGCACCGACCGCCGCGGCGTCTACAAGAAGACGGAATACCTTTCGCCCACGCGGGCCATGATGGTCTTCGACCTGCCGCTGGGCGAGGTGATTTACGACCTCCACGACAAGCTGAAAAGCTGCACCCGCGGCTACGGCACGATGGACTACGAGCTTTTGGGCTACGAGGCGGCGGACCTCGTGCGGCTCGATATCCTGGTCGGCGGCCGGAAGGTGGACGCCCTCAGCACCATCTGCCATCGCGACGACGCCGACCGCCGCGGCCGGGCGATCGTCAAGAAACTCCGCGGCGAGATCGACCGGCACATGTTCGAGGTCGTCTTGCAGGCGGCCATCGGCTCGCGGATCATCGCCCGCGAGTCGATCGCCCCCATGCGAAAAAACGTGACGGCCAAGTGCTACGGCGGCGACATCACGCGGAAGCGGAAACTGCTGGCCAAGCAGCGCGAGGGGAAGAAGCGGATGAAATCGATCGGCAACGTCGATATTTCGCAGAAGGCCTTCCTGGCGGTGCTCGATACGGGCGAGGAGCAGAAGGGGTGAGGAAGTGTGGAGTTTGGAGTGTGGAGTGCGGAGTGAAGAATGAGCACCGCGAACTCCCCACCCCCCACTCCCAACTCCGCACTGGCCTCTAACCACCAGCCACTAACCACTATCCACCATGTCCTTCACCTACCCCGCCATCGCCAAAATGATCGACCACTCGCTCCTGGCGCCGACGCTCACGTCGGCGGAGCTCGAGTCGGGCTGCCGACTGGCCGTCGAATACGACACGGCCAGCGTGTGCATCATGCCGTACTACCTCAAGCGCTGCGCGGAAATCCTCCGCGGCAGCACGGTGAAGCCCAGCACCACGATCGGCTTCCCCCACGGCGGCCACACGACGTCGGTCAAAGTGGCGGAGGCGCAGCAGGCCCTGGCCGACGGCGGTCAGGAGCTGGACATGGTCGTCAACGTCAGCCAGGTGTTGTCCGGCAACTGGGACTACGTCCGCGCGGACATCGCGGCCGTGATCGAGGTCGCCCACGCGGCGGGGCAGAAGGTGAAAGTGATTTTCGAAAACTGCTATCTCCAAGACGAGCACAAGATCCGCCTCTGCGAGATTTGCGGCGAGCTGCGGGCTGACTGGGTGAAGACCTCGACCGGCTACGGCAGCGGCGGGGCGACGCACGCGGACCTGGCCTTGATGCGAAAGCACTCGCCGCCGCACGTGCAAATCAAGGCGGCCGGCGGTCTGCGGGACCTCGACGCGCTCCTGGCCGTCCGCGCGCTGGGCGTAACGCGCGTGGGCGCGAGCCGGACGAAGGACATTCTGGACGAGTGCCGGAAACGATTGGTCGGCGAGCGAGGGACTTGAGCGGCGGCATCGCATCTACGCCCGGCGCTTCTCCATCACCACGCAGTTCCCGCGATTCAAGAATTCCACCGACGACATGAAGTTACGCATCAGCATCAGCCCCCGGCCGGAGGGCACCTCCAGGCGGTCGTCGTCGGTGCAATCGGGCACGTTGCGCGGGTCAAAGCCCTTCCCTTCGTCCTCAATCTCGATGAACAGCCGATCGGGCGAGATCTTGCAGATGACGCGGACCGACTTTTTCTCGTCGTAACCGTTGCCGTGCTTGATGGCGTTGACCAGCGCCTCTTCAATTGCCAGGTGCACGCCGAAGATCTCCATCTCCTGCCAGGAGTGCTCCCCCAGGCGGCGGATCACCTCGTCGAGCAAGCGCTTGCCCTCGTCGGTCGTGCTCGGGATGAGCCGCTCGCAGGTCCACTTCCATGCGGCGACGTCGCCCAGCGGAAGGGCACTCTGCGGCAGGGCGCCGTTCCGGCGGTCGTCCGGCTGCCCCGTTGGCGCGGAATGTGTGCTCATCGGCATGGTCCTGCCAGCCCCCACGTTATGCCCGCGCGGCGGCCTGCCGCGCCGTCCTTGGACTCCCTGCGTTCGATCCGTGCGCGCACGCCAGGCTCAAAACGCCGCCAGGGCATCCGCTTCGTCCGGGCGGATGTCGAAGAGGCGATTGAGCCGGGTGATCACGAAAACTTCGAAAATCTCAGGCCGAATGTTGGTCAGCTTGAGGTTTCCCCCTTGCGACTTGATTTTCTTGTCGAGCGTGATGAGCTTGCCCAGCGCGGCGCTGCTGAGAAACTCCACGTCCGTGAAGTTGAGGAGCAGGTTTTTGCAGCCCTCGCCCTCGACGAGCTGAAACAGCTCCTGGCCGATTTGCTGGATGTTCGCCTCGTCGAGTATCTTCCGGTCGGCGAAACGGACCACGGAGACTTTGCCCTGCTTGTCGACCTGAAGTCTGCGGTGGTCGGCCATCGACACGCCTCGGCGGCCGGTTCGGCGTCGCCCGCGACGCTCTCCCGGCGGTTCAAGAAACCGTGCTAACAAGATGAGGTGATTGGGCAACGAATGCAATGCCAGCAGCGCGCGATTATAACACGAATCTTGTGCCAATTACAAGAAAACGGGCCGGCAGCACGCCGAATACCGCGGAAAGCCGCGCTGGTGCAAGCCCTCCTTTAACATTATCGACCAAAGTGTGCCTGGGGTCCGGCATTAGCCGGCCCCCAGCGCGTCGGACTGCCCACCCCACCCCACGGCGCGCCGTGCACCGCATCGGGCTGGGGGCTCGCGTGTGGAGTTGCAGAGGCGGGCCGCAGCGCGGTGAATTCACAGGAACCTGCTGCGGAGGCCTGCGGCAGAGGCGCAAGACCCCAGCCACGACGGTGTCCGTCGGGCGATCAGGCGGCCGCGCAACTTGCAGGACGCCCGCCCATCGACCAGAATCCGGCGGCCCTGAATTCGGTCCTGTTGCGCCAAAACCGCACGATCCAGAACGTGCCCGGATGAGCCAAGACACCGCCACCGACCGGCCTCAAGGCTCCAGTCCCGGCATCAGCACGGTCCAGTCGCCGCCCACGACCTGGAGGGGCATCGCCCGGCAGCTTGGTCCCGGCCTGATCATCGCCGGCAGCATCGTCGGGTCCGGCGAGCTGATCATGACCACGCGCACCGGCGCGCAGGCGGGCATTTCGCTCTTGTGGCTGATCGTCGTGGGCTGCGTCATCAAGGTGTTCGTGCAGATCGAGCTGGGACGCTACGCCGTCTCCAGCGGCGAGACCACGCTCACCGCCCTCAACCGCGTCCCTGGCCCGCGATGGAAACTCAACTGGATCGTTTGGTTCTGGCTGGCAATGATCGTGGCGGGCTTCGGGCAGCTTGGAGGGATCATCGGCGGCGTGGGGCAGTCGCTGGCGATCGCGTTGCCGATGACGGGCGATTACCGGGCCGCCGTCGCCCTGCCCTCCGAAGGCGAACTAAAGAACTACCTCACCTGGCAGCAAAAACTGCCCGAGGAACGTCGCAAAACCGAAACCAAGCCGGAGACCGAGCGATCCAAGGAGATCGAGCGGCTCAATCGCGTCGAGCGGGGGCAGAAGTACATGGCGGCCAAGTTGGACGGTGCCAACTACACCGGCGCCGGGCCCAAGGCCGAAAAGGCGCGAGACGAACACCGCCAGCGCGCCCGTCAGGTCGTGGCCGACGTGACCGAAGTCATGCAGCTTGAAGCGGCCGCCAAAAAAGGGCCTCTCGATCCGGCCGCCAAGAAACGGCTGGAGGTCTTGCGCGCTGACATCAAGAAGATCCTCGACCCGTACTCGCTGGACGACCGCCTCTGGTGCGCGGTCATCGCGGCCGTCACGATCGCGCTGCTCGTGCGGGGAAAATACGGCATCGTCGAGTTCTCCGCCACGCTCCTGGTCGTCTCCTTCACGTTCGTCACCATCGGCAACGTCTTCGCCCTGCAGACGCACGTGGACTTCCATTTCACCATGGCCGACCTGGCCAAAGGGTTCGGCCTGCCAGAGTCCCAGGGCGAGATCAATCCCATCGTCACCGCCCTGGCTACGTTCGGCATCATCGGCGTGGGGGCCAGCGAGCTGGTCACCTATCCTTACTGGTGCCTGGAGAAGGGCTACGCCCGCTTCGCCGGCCCGCGGTCGCCCGACGAATCCTGGACGGCGCGGGCCCGGGGCTGGATGAAAGTGATGCACTACGACGCCTTCGTGTCGATGGCGCTCTACACGATCGCCACGCTGGCGTTCTTCTTGACGGGGGCGTCGGTCCTTTACCGGCAGGGCCTCGATCCCGACGGCATGCGCATGGTCAGCACACTGATGGAGCAATATCGCCCCGTGTTCGGCGACTACACCGCCTGGCTGTTCCTCGTCGGCGCGTTTGCGGTGCTCTACTCGACGTTGCTCGTCGCCACGGCCAGCCACGCCCGCACGCTCACGGATTGTTGCAAGGTCGTGGGGCTGATGAGCCGGGAGAATGCCGTCGCGCATAAGCGGTCGGTCGCGATCCTGTGCGTGGCGATCCCGCTGATCGCCTTGGCCATTCACGGAACCGGCGCCAACCCCGTCACGCTCATCACCGTGGGAGGATTCATGCAGGCGATCTTGCTGCCGATGCTCGGGCTGGCGGCGCTGTACTTCCGCTTTCAGCTCTCGGACGAGCGGCTGCGGCCGGGGCGGGTTTGGGACGCGCTTCTCGTCCTGTCGTGTTTGGGTATGTTGGTGGCCGGTGTGTGGGGCGGCTACGAGGGGATCCAGAAGCTCGTCAAGCTGTTCAACACGTGAGCGGCATTTTGTAGGACGGCCTTTCCAGGCCGTCGCATGGAGAACTCCCGTCCCATCGGTCGCGGGAAAGACGGGCTGGAAAGGCCGACCGAAGAAAGACGGCCTGGAAAGGCCGTCCTACAATTAGGAAGGCAAGCGCAACCGCGCGTGTATTCAGACCGGAGGGAGCCATGCCGCCGTCGTCCGCCACGGCCAAACGCAGCAAGAGAACCGAGAATCATGCCGTCGCCGGCTTGTCGATCGGCTCCTACCTGATCCGCCGCTTGCACGAGTGCGGCATCCGCGACGTCTTCGGAGTCCCCGGCGACTATATCCTCGGCTTCTACTCGTTGCTCAACGACAGCCCGATCAACATCGTCTCCTGCACGCGAGAAGACTGCGCCGGTTTCGCGGCCGACGCCTACGCCCGCGTGAGCGGCATGGGGGCCTTGGCGGTGACGTACTGCGCCGGGGGCCTCAACGCCTGCAACTCGATCGCCGGGGCCTACGCCGAAAAATCGCCGGTCGTGCTGATCAGCGGCGCGCCGGGGATTTCGGAGCGCGAGAACAAGCCCCTCTTGCACCACATGGTCCGCGACTTCCGCACGCAGCTCGAAGTGTTCGAGAAGCTCTGCGTGGCCGGCGTCGAGCTGGACGACGCCCAGACCGCCTTCCGCGAGATCGACCGGGTGCTCGACGCCGTGGCGAGTTACAAGCGGCCGGGCTACATCGAGATCCCCCGCGACATGCTCCACGTCGTTCCTTCGGGCCGGCACCGGGCTGAAAGCCGCTCGGAGCAAGCCAGCGACGAAGACGCCCTCCGCGAGGCGGTCGAAGAGGCCGTGCGGATGATCAACGGCTCGCAAAAGGCCGTCATCATCGCCGGGGTCGAGCTGCACCGCTTTTCGTTGCAGGACGCGATGCTGGCCCTGGCCGAAGAGGCTCGCATCCCCATCACCACCACCATGCTCGGCAAGAGCGTGATCCGCGAGACCCACCCGCTCTTCGTGGGCCTGTACGAGGGAGCGATGGGCCGCGAGGAGGTCACGCAGTTCGTCGAAGAGAGCGACTGCGTGATCCTGCTCGGCTCCTTCATGACCGACATCAACCTGGGCATCTACACGGCCAACCTTGACCCGGGCAAGTGCATCTACGCCACCAGCGAGCAGCTTCGCATCCGGCACCACCATTTCCACGGCGTGCGGCTGGCGGATTTTATCGAGCAGCTCACCCGCAAAAAGCCCCGGCCGCCGCAGCGCGCGATCCCCAAAAACCCCTACGCCGAGCAGGGAAAATTCGAGCTTCGCCCGCGCGACCCGATTCGCGTCGAGCGGATGATCTCCCGCATCAACGAGTCGCTGGACGATAAAACGGTCGTGATCGCCGACGTGGGCGATGCCCTCTTCGCCGCCACGGAGCTGGTCATCCGGCAGAAAACGGAGTTCTTGAGCCCGGCCTATTACACGTCGATGGGCTTCGCCGTGCCGGCAGCTTTGGGAGCGCAAGTCGCCCGGCCCGACCTGCGGCCGCTGGTCATCGTCGGCGACGGGGCGTTCCAGATGACGGGCAACGAGCTGTCGACCATCGTCCGCCGCGGCCTTAATCCGATCGTCATCGTCCTGGAAAACGGCGGCTACAACACCGAGCGGCTGTTGCACCCCGGCAACTATAAGTTCAACGACATCCTGCCCTGGAAGTATCACCGGCTGCCCGAGGTGCTCGGCGGCGGCCGCGGGTACGACGTGCGCACCGAGGGGCAATTCGACCAGGCCTTGCGCAGCGCCCTGGCCGACACCTCGCAAATGGGCCTGCTGGAAGTGCACCTCGATCAGCGCGATTGCAGCAAGGCGCTCCGGCGTCTGGCCGAAAAACTGAGCAAAAAGGTCTAACTCTCGGTTACGGAAATCGAATGCGCACCCCGATCATCGTCGGCAACTGGAAGATGAACCTCAACCGGGCCGAGGCCGTCGCCCTGGCCGACGCTCTCGTGGCGGCGATCCGCGCGGCAATCGGCGGCAAGAACGTCGAGGTCGGCGCCTGCCCCCCCAGCGTGTACTTGGATTGCGTCGGCCACCGGCTCGCCGGCTCGCCCATCGGCCTGGGCGCTCAGAACATGTATCACCAGCCGTCCGGTGCATTTACGGGCGAGACCAGCCCCAAGATGCTCCGCGACTTGGGTTGCAAGTACGTGATCCTGGGCCACAGCGAGCGGCGGCAGTTCTTTGCCGAAACGGACGCCGAAGTTTTCAAGAAGACGCGGGCGGCGCTGGTTCACGGCCTCGTGCCGATCGTCTGCGTCGGCGAATCGCTGGCCCAGCGGCAGGCCGGCAAAACCCACGACGTCGTCGCCGCTCAATTCCAGGGTTCGCTGTCGGGCCTGTCGGCAGAGGAAATCGCTGTCTGCGTGATTGCTTATGAGCCGGTCTGGGCGATCGGGACGGGCGTGGTGGCCACGCCGCAGCAGGCCCAGGAGGTCCATCTCGACCTTCGCAAGCTGCTCCTTTCTCGCTACAATTCGCGGGTTGCCTCGGCCGTGCGGATTCAGTACGGCGGCAGCGTCAACGCGCAGAACGCGGCCGACCTGCTGCAAAAGCCGGACGTGGACGGGGCGCTGGTTGGCGGTGCAAGCCTGAAGGCGGCTGACTTTTTGAAGATCGTTTCCGTCGCGTGACGCGCTCCGGCGGCGAGCCAACACGGAGAAACCCGCCGGCCGTCCAATTGGCGCTGTGCCGCGGCTCGAACATCGCTGTGGTCCTTACGGAGAGACTTTCGACGATGTGGATCCCGATCCTGACGACGCTCCTGGCGTTCGTGTCGATTTTCCTGATCATCCTGGTGCTGATCCAGCGCGGGCGAGGCGGCGGCCTGGCCGGAGCGCTGGGGGGCATGGGCGGTCAAAGCGCCTTCGGAACGAGGGCCGGCGACGTCTACACCCGCGTCACCATCGGCGCGGTCATCGTCTGGATCCTGCTCTGCATCCTGATTCTCAAGATCGCGTCCCCCGGCCCGCCGTCCAGCGTCAACCAGAACCAGCCTTCCCAAACGCAGAACGCGCCGGCGCAAAACACCCCCGCGGGCAATACGACGCCTGCGGGAACGACGCCATCGGGTACGGCACCTGCTGCCCCCGCGTCGGGCGCTCCTGCGGCCCCAACCGGCGGAAACGCGCCTGCCGCCAAGCCTTGATCCGCGAATCCCTCCCTCGGGCCCGCAATGCTCAGCTTGAAGTTTGATCGGCGGAGGACGCCTTGCTCCTGAGCATGACCGGTTACGGCGAGGCGCACACCGAGCGCGAGGGACTGCGCGTCGGCGTCGAGCTGCGCACCGTCAACAACCGCTACTTCAAGCTCACCCTCCGCTCGTCCGAGGGCTATTCGTCGCTCGAGGCCGAGATCGAGAGCGTGCTGCGCGGCCTCATCAAGCGCGGCACGATCCAAGTGACGCTCGACGTCTACCGCGATCCGCGCCCCGAGGACTTTCAGCTCAACCTGGCGGCCCTGGAAATCTACCGCACGCAGCTCGAAGAGCTTTGCCGCCGCTGGGGCGTGCCCGGCGGCATCTCGCCCGACAAGCTGGTTCTGCTGCCAGGGGTCGTCCGCGACGCCGAGGGTCCCGGCCGCGACGTGACCGCCGATTGGCCGGTCGTCAAGGAGACGCTGGAGGCGGCCGTCCGCCATCTGGAGAAAATGCGTCAGGACGAGGGAGCGGCCATGGCCGTCGCCCTCCGTCAATACGCCCGCCAGATCGCCGCCCAGCTCGTCGAGATTCGCAAGCGGGCGCCGTTCGTCCTGGAGTCGTACCGGGCACGGCTGGAAGAACGGCTCAAGCGCAGCATGGGCGAAATGCACGCCGCCGTCGAGACCGCCGACCTGGCCCGCGAGCTGACGCTTTTCTCCGACCGCTCCGACATTTCCGAGGAGGTCGTCCGCCTGTCGAGCCACGTCGATCAGCTCCTGGCGCTCGTCGATTCGCCCGAAACCTCCGGCCGCAAGCTCGAGTTCTTGACGCAGGAGATGTTCCGCGAGGCCAACACGATCGGCTCGAAGGCCAACGACGTGGAGATTTCGCGGCGGATCATCGAGGTGAAAACGGACATCGAGCGGGTCCGCGAGATGATTCAGAACATCGAGTAGGCGACTTCTATTCGTCCTCGTCTTTCTTCCTCGTTATCGTTCTCGATGGACGTGTCGCGGCTGCGGTGCGGCAACTCATCCTGGCCGCAGTCATGTGCATCGACCTGGTGCTCAAGGAATAGGCCGCCAAAACGGACGAGACGGCCCGGCGCTTGGCAGAAACGCGCGCTGCCGCGAAGTATACTGGCCAGGCACGAGAGGTAATTGTCTCAACCCTGAAGGTGCAACCCATGATGCTTCGCAGCCGATCGCTCTTCGCCCTGCTTGCCTTTTCGGCGGCGGCCGCCGTGGCCGTCGCGGCGCATGCCGACGACAAAAAGCCCGCCCAGTCCAACACCCTCGGCGAGGTCGTCCGCCTCGACCCGCGCCTCGACAAGCTCCTGCCAACGGGCGCCAGGATGGAAATCCTGGCCTACGGCTTCGACTGGACCGAAGGGCCGGTCTGGGTCCCGCGCGACGGCGGCTTTCTGCTCTTCTCCGACATCCCCCGCAACAGCATCTTCCGCTGGAAGGAAGGCCAGGGCGTGTCGCTCTTCGTGCGCCCCGCCGGATACACCGGCAGCGAGCCGTGGGGACCAGAGCCGGGCACGAATGGCCTGCTCTTGGATCCCGAGGGCCGGCTCGTCATGTGCGAACACGGCAACCGCCGCGTCACCCGCCTCGACCAGGAGAAGGACTGCATCAAGACCGTCCTGGCCAGCCACTACCTGGGCAAGCGCCTCAACAGCCCCAACGACGCCGTGTTCAAGTCGGGCGGCGACCTCTACTTCACCGACCCGCCCTACGGCCTGCCCAAGCAATACGACGACCCGCGCCGCGAGCTGGATTGGTGCGGCGTCTATCGCCTGACACCCAAGGGCGAATTGACGCTCTTGACCAAAGAGATGACCCGCCCCAACGGCATCGGCCTGTCGCCCGACGAGAAAACGCTCTACGTCGCGCAGTCGGACCCGGCGGCCGCCATCTGGCGGGCATTCCCGGTGAAGCAGGACGGCACGCTGGGGGACGGCACGGTGTTTCACGACGCGACGGAGAAAGTCGGCAAGGTGAAGGGCCTGCCCGACGGCCTGTCGGTCGACGTCCGGGGCAACGTTTTTGCCACCGGTCCCGGCGGCGTCCTGATCTTCGATCCGGACGGGACGCTGTTGGGCGTTCTGGAGACGGGCGAAGCGACGGCCAACTGCGAGTTCGGCGGCAAGGACGGCACCGACCTTTTCATCACGGCCGACATGTACATCCTGCGGATTAAGACGACGACGCAGGGGCTGAACTTCGATCGCCCGCCGTTGAAGAAGTAAGAGCGCCGATCGCCGTCCGCGACCAAGCCCACCGGCTGCGTCCGGTGGGGCAGCAACGCGTGTCAGCACGCTCGCGCTACAGCATCGCCAGCGCCTTTTCCGCTGCCGCAATCGTCCCGTCGATGTCGCCTTCGCTGTGCGCCGCCGAAATAAAGAGCACCTCGTACTGGCTGCACGGGAAGTAAACGCCCGCGTCCAGGAGGCCCCAGAAGAACCGCCCGAACCGCTTGGTGTCGCACTTCGCCGCCACGGACCAGTCCGTCACGGGATCGGGGTTGAAGAAGAGCGTCATCATGCTGCCCACGCGGGCCAGTGTGTGGGGCACTTGCGCCTTCATCGCGGCGCGCGTGAGGCCCTCGGCCAGGCGGGCGCCAAGCTTCTCCAACTTGTCGTAGGGCGGCTCGTCGCGCAAGAGCTTGAGCATCGCGATGCCCGCCGCCGTCGCCAGCGGATTGCCGCTGAGCGTGCCGGCCTGAAACACCTTGCCCGCCGGCAAAACGTGGTCCATGATCTCCGCCCGGCCGCCGTAGGCCCCGACGGGCAGCCCGCCGCCGACGATCTTGCCCAGCGTCGTCAGGTCCGGCGTGACGCCGTAGAGCGACTGCGCCCCGCCGTAGGCCACGCGAAAGCCCGTAATCACCTCGTCGAAGATCAATAGCGCGCCATGCTTTCGGGTTTCGTCGCGCAGCGTCGCCAAAAAGCCGCCGGCCGGCAAGACGCAGCCCATGTTCCCCACGACCGGCTCGACGATCACGCCCGCAATCTCTTGGCCGTGCTCGGTGAACGCCTTTTTCACGCCCGCCACGTCGTTGAACTGCAAAATGAGAGTGTCTTTGACCGTCCCGGCCGTCACGCCCGGCGAATTGGGGACGGAGAGTGTCGCGGCCGCGCTGCCGGCGGCCACGAGCAGGCTGTCGACGTGGCCGTGGTAATTGCCCGCGAACTTCACGATCACGTCGCGCCCGGTGTATCCCCGCGCGAGGCGAATCGCGCTCATCGTCGCTTCGGTGCCGGAGTTGACCAGCCGCACTTTTTCGACCGACGGCACGGCGGCCGCGATGAGCTCGCAGAGCTCCGTCTCGGCCTCGGTGGGCGCGCCGAAGCTCGTCCCGCGGCGAGCGGCCTGGCAGACGGCCTCGACGACCTTGGGATGCGCGTGCCCCAGAATGAGCGGACCCCACGAGCCGACGTAATCGATGTAGCGGCAGCCGTCGATATCGAACAGGCACGCCCCCTCGCCGCGGGCAAAAAACGGCGGCTCGCCCCCCACGGCCTCAAAGGCCCGGGCCGGGCTGTTCACGCCGCCGGGGATGACCTCGCGGGCGCGGGCAAAGGCAGAGTGGCTCTTTTCGCGTTTCACGTTCCCTTCCTGTCGTCTTTTCGTCCTCGTCGTCGTCCTCATCCTCGTCCTCGTTCTCGACTTTCCCGCGTCAACGCCCACGCTGCCGCATTATCGCAGCCTGTCGCATGACGGCAAGTTGGCCGAGGCCCGCCATCGCCTTCCTTCCGTACCCGAATCTCAACGGGCGATGTACAATTCTGCGTGCGCACGATTCGCTTGGCCGGAGGTTTCCATGTCGACTTCCCTTCCCCGCAGCCCCGAAATGATGTCGGCCGGCGACACGGCGCTCGTGATCGTCGACATGCAGGTGAAGCTGATGCCGCTCATTCCCGGCCAGCGGCGGATCATCTTCAACGCGCGGCGGCTCATCGACGGGGCAAAAATCCTGGGCGTCCCCGTCGCCGGCACCGAGCAGTATCCGCAGGGCCTGGGCAAAACGACGCCCGAGTTGGCTTCGCTTTTGGGCGAGCTGCCGTCCAAGGTCGCGTTCAGTTGCGGCGCGTGCGGCGAGATCTTCGAGCGCTTTTCGTCCCAGGGCATCCACCGCGTGCTGTTGGCCGGGATCGAGACCCACGTCTGCGTGCAGCAGACGGCGCTGGATCTTCTGGCGTCGGGCTTTCGCGTGTACCTGGCGGTCGACGCCCTGGGCGCGCGCTACGCCGTCGACCACGAGACGGCGCTAAAGCGGATGGAATCATCTGGCGCGACGCTGACCACGACCGAGTCGGCGCTCTTCGAGTGGTGCCAGCAGGCCGGAACGCCGCAATTCCGGCAGATCAGCCAGCTCGTGAGGGAAGCGGCGCCGGAAGGATAACCGTTCGTAGTGCTCCGTTTGTAGTGACCCGATTCAGTGCGCCGTGAAAAGGCGCTGGTCTTCCAGTGGGTGCAAGCCCCACCCGGCAACGGTCGCTCCAGCCGGAAGCAGTCGGAGCGGCAGTGGAGGTGACGATACTGTCGAAGCCTTCGATG
>JACOUI010000003.1 GCA_016177915.1 Planctomycetia bacterium | reverse complement strand
TAGCCGCTTCTTTCAGACGACACGTCGCCGCGTCGCCCTTGCGGTTCGCTCGACCTACACCTCCATCAGGCTGGTCAGAGGACTTACACCTCCAAGCTGACAAACATGCTCGGCACACACAAAAAAAGACGCGCGCCGAAGCGCGCGTCTTTCTTGTTGGCACTGTGGTAGGACGGCCTTTCCAGGCCGTCGTTTCCGGGACGGCCCGGAAGGGCCGTCCTACAGAAAAATTTGCGGATGCACTTAAGGATTCCCGCTTCCCTCGCCCTCTCCCGTCGTCGCGGCGCCGGCGCCGGCCGCCACCGGCTCTTGCGGCCGGACCGAGCCTAGGAACACGAACTGCTTCTTCTCGCCGACTTTTTTCACATCGATCGTGATCGTGTCCTTGCCCTGGAATTCGCCCTTGAGCAGCTCCTCGGCCAGCGGGTCCTCGATCCGCTGCTCGATGGCCCGCCGCAGCGGCCGGGCGCCGAAATCGACGTCCGAGCCGTGCTTGATCAAAAGCTCCTTGGCCGCGTCGGTCATCTCCAGCTTCATGCCGCGGTCCTCCAGCCGGTTGCGGACCTTCGACAGCTCGATGTCGATGATGCTCTTCAGGTTCTCGAGGGTCAGGTGCCGGAAGACGATCAGGTCGTCGAGCCGGTTCAAAAACTCCGGCCGGAACACCTTTTCGATCTCGTCCTTCACGCGGTCCTTCATGGCCTCGTACGACGTGTCGGTCTCGCCCGTCGAGAACACCATGCTGGACTGGTTCTTGATGGCGTTGGCCCCGGCGTTCGTGGTCATGATCAGGATCGTGTTGCGGAAGTCGACGTGGCGGCCGAAGCTGTCCGTCAGGCGGCCCTCTTCCATGACCTGCAAGAGCATGTTGAAAACGTCGGGGTGCGCCTTTTCGATTTCGTCGAGCAGCAACACGGCGTAGGGCCGGCGGCGGATCTTCTCCGTGAGCTGGCCCCCTTCCTCGTAGCCGACGTACCCCGGCGGGGCGCCGATCAGCCGGCTCACGTTGTGCTTCTCCATGTACTCGCTCATGTCGATCTGGATCAGCGCGTCCTCGTCGCCGAACATGAAGTCGGCCAGCGCCTTGGCCAAGAGCGTCTTGCCCACGCCCGTCGGCCCGGCGAACACGAAGCAGCCCGTCGGGCGCTTGGGGTCCTTCAGTCCGCTGCGGCTGCGCCGGACGGACCGGGCGATGGCGGCGATCGCCTCGTCCTGGCTGACCACGCGCTTGTGCAGCTCGCCTTCCATCTCCATCAGGCGCTTGGAGTCTTCCGTCGTCATTCGCGTCAGCGGGATGCCGGTCATCTTGGAGACGACCTCGGCCACGACTTCCTCGTCCACGACGCCGTCGGTCTCGCGGGAGCGCTCGCGCCATTCGCGGCTCAGCGAGGCCTTGCGCTTCTTGAGCTTGTCGGCCTGGTCGCGCAGGCTCGCCGCCCGCTCGAAGTCCTGGTTGGCGACGGCCTCCTCCTTGTCCTTGTTGAGCTGGTCGACCTCCGAGTCGATGTCCTTCAAGTCCGGCGGCTTGCTCATCGTGCGCAGGCGGACGCGGGCCCCCGACTCGTCGATGACGTCGATGGCCTTGTCCGGCAGGCAGCGGCCGGTGATATACCGGTCGGAAAGCTCGACGGCCGCGGCCAGGGCGTCGTCGGTGATCCGCACGCGGTGGTGCTCCTCGTACCGGTCGCGCAGCCCCTTCAAAATCTCCACCGTCTCCGACTTGCTTGTCGGCTCGACGATGATCTCCTGGAACCTTCGCGCCAGGGCCGCGTCCTTTTCGATGTACTTGCGGTATTCGTCCAGCGTCGTGGCGCCGATGCACTGGATTTCGCCGCGGGCCAGGGCGGGCTTCAAGACGTTGGAGGCGTCGATCGCCCCTTCCGCCCCGCCGGCCCCGACCAGCGTGTGCAGCTCGTCGATGAACAGGATCGTGTTCTTCGCCCGCCGCACCTCGTTCATCACCGCCTTGATGCGCTCTTCAAACTGGCCGCGATACTTCGTCCCCGCCACCATCATCGCCAGATCGAGCACGACGATCCGCCGGTCGGCCAAAAGCTCCGGCACTTCGCCGTCGACCACGCGCTGCGCGAAGCCTTCGACGATGGCCGTCTTCCCCACCCCCGCCTCGCCCAAGAGCACGGGATTGTTCTTCGTGCGCCGGCAGAGGATCTGAATGGCGCGTTCGATCTCGCGCTGCCGGCCAATCACCGGGTCCAGCTTCTTCTGCCGCGCCAATTCGGTCAGGTCGCGGCCGAAGCTGTCCAGGGCCGGCGTCTTCGACTTGCCGCTGGCCTTGGCGGTTTCCGCTGGCGGAGTGCTGCCGCCGCCGCCCGCTCCGCCGCCGCCCCCGCCCCCGTGTCCCCGTTCGCTGCCCGCTTCGCTGCCTTCCATACCGTGCCCCAGCAAGTTCAACACTTCTTCCCGCACTTCTTCCAGCCGCAATCCCAGGTTCATTAGCACCTGGGCTGCCACGCCCTCCTGCTCCCGCAAGAGACCCAAGAGGATGTGCTCCGTCCCCACGTAGTTGTGGTTCAGGTTCCGCGCCTCTTCCATCGAGTATTCGATGACCTTCTTGGCCCGGGGCGTGTGGGGGAGCTTGCCCATCGTCACCATGTCCGGCCCGCTCTGCACCAGCTTCTCCACCTCCAAGCGGATCTTGCGCAGGTCGACGTCCAGGTTCTTGAGCACGTTGGCGGCCACGCCGCTGCCTTCCTTGATCAGGCCCAAAAGCAGGTGCTCGGTGCCGATGTACTCGTGGTTAAAGCGCTGCGCTTCCTGGTTGGCAAGCTGCATCACTTTCCGAGCGCGATCCGTGAATCGTTCGTACATGTCCTTGCCCGTGCGTGGGGTGATCGTTGTTCCCGTCCCGCAACCGGCGGCGGTTGCGAGACTCTTCTTGCAGTAAGTATTCGCGATTTGGGAGTGGAGGCAATCCCACCTGCGCGCCGCCGCCCCGGCTCGCCCAGCGCCAAGAAAACTCCCTGGGCGCGTCGCCCGCCGCCGTCGGCTGCGGAATTCTACAACCATCTACCCCGGCAAGCAAGAAACCCGCTTTGCCGCTTTCAGTTGCGCGCCGTCAGCCTCGCCTGGCGATGGAAATGTCGCCGCCCTGCGCCACAACTGGCACACCCGCTACGCCGTGCTTGCTGCGGAGAGTCGCCGCCCGAAGATGCCGCCGGTGCGATAGGACACTCGCGGCGAAGCGCGTTGCCGATTGGCCACGAGTTGCCCGCGGGCAACCGTTTTCAGGCCAGGACCTTCGTCACCACGTCGCCGGCCACGTCCGTCAGCCGGAAATCGCGGCCCTGGAAGCGGAATGTCAGCCGCTTATGGTCGATCCCCAGGAGGTGCAGGATCGTGGCGTGCAGATCGTTGACGTGGACGAGGTCGACGACGGCCTCGTAGCCCAGCTCGTCCGTCTCGCCGTGCGAAATGCCGCTCTGGATCCCCCCGCCGGCCATCCAGATTGAAAACCCCTTGATGTGGTGGTCGCGGCCGTTGCCTTGGGCCATGGGCGTGCGGCCGAATTCGCCGCCCCACACGATCAGCGTGTCCTTCAGCATGTCGCGCTGCTTGAGGTCGGTGATCAGGGCCATGCAGCCGCGATCGACCTCGCCGGCCGTGCCCGCCGAGTGCTCCTTGATCGAGCCGTGATGGTCCCAGTCGCGGTGGTAAAGCTGGATGTACCGCACGCCCCGCTCGGCCAGCCGCCGCGCCAACAGGCAATTCGCCGCGAACGACCCGTCGCTCCCTTTCGTGCCGTAGAGTTCGAGAACGTGCTCCGGCTCGTCGGCAAAGTCGATCAGCTCCGGGATGGCCGCCTGCATTTTGAACGCCGTCTCATAGGCCGCGATCCGCGTGGCAATCTCCGGATCGTCCACCAGCGGGTTGGCCAGGCCATTGAGCGCCTGCACGGCGTCGACCACGTCGCGCTGCTGGGCGTCCGAGACCCCCTGCGGGTTTCGGGCATAGAGCACCGGATCGCCCTTGGAGCGGAGCTCGACCCCCTGGAACCGCCCCGGCAGGAAGCCGCAGTGCCATTGCCGGGCGGAGATCGGCTGGGCCTGGCCGAACTTGCCCAGCGACGTGAGCACCACGAACCCCGGCAGCTCGTCGCATTCGCTCCCGAGGCCGTAGTTGATCCAGGCGCCCATCGACGGCCGGCCGGAGATGGTCGTGCCGGTGTTCATATAGGTGTGCGCCGGGTCGTGGTTGATGGCCTCCGTCTGCAGCGAGCGGATGATGCAAATCTCGTCGGCCACCGAACCCAACAGCGGGAAGATCGAGCTGATCTCCTGGCCGGATTCGCCGAACTTCTGGAAGGGGTGCTGCGGGGCGAAGCACGTGAGTTTTTGGTTTTGGAGCTGCGCGATCGGCTTGCCCTGGGTGTACGACTCGGGCATGGGCTGGCCGTGCATTTCCGCCAGCTTGGGCTTGTGGTCGAAGGTCTCCAGGTGCGACGGACCGCCGGCCATGCCCAGGTAAATCACGCGCTTGGCCTTGGGCGCGTGGTGCAGCGGGCTGACGACGCCGGTCCAGCGGTCGGTTTTTTTCCCCGCGGCGCGGTCTTTTGGCTCATCGCCGGAGGCGGTCTCCTTGAATAGCGCCGCCAGGGCCAATGACCCCACGCCCGCCGCCGAGCGCGTCAAGAACGCCCGCCGGGCGAGGAATGCGTCGTCCCATCGCGCCATGGCCATAGTTGATCCCATCGACAATGGGGGTCTCGGTCGCAACCGATCCAATAGCTTACCGTCGCGGGCGGAAAAAGGGGACTGTGTCGCCCCGAATCGGAACGTGACGCGCGCCGCCACAAGAAGGATACTGCGCTGCCACCGTATTGTGCGACCAGCGGGGAGCGCAAGTAGAGCTCGACGATCAGGTTTCGGTCCGTTCGCCGGGCCGAGCGCGTCCCGGCGGTCCGCCCTGCGGACCACCCTGCCGGCCACCGGGCCAAGGGCCTCGGAAATTCGGGTCGTGCTCTTGGCGATAGAAAAACCGCAATCGGCCCTCGATGTCGCTCGGAGCCCGCTGCAACAGATCCTCGTATGCCGTCTTGCTCAGCTTCTCGCGAGCGAATTTCAGTAACTCTTCCTTTGAGACTTCCGGCCCCGGTTCGCGCCCCCAGACGCGCATGGCCGCGCTGAAAATCCAATTCCGCAGCAGTTCGCGCTTTTCGGGCAACCCAGGTTGTGCCGACAATCGGTCCCGCGACGGCTGTGAAAGCTGGTCGTGCAGCTTCTGCAAGTCTCGGTCGCTGATCAGCGACAGCCGATCGTGCCAATCCTCGCTGGAGCCCCAGCGTGGGACGATGAGAGCGAACATCCGTCGGCGACGCTCTTTGGGGTCCGTGATCGCGTCCAACTTTTCCCAGTCCTCCTTGGGCATCTTTTCCCTGAGCCGGCTGGCGAGCGTATCTTCCAGCCACTTGGCGAGTTGGGGCAGGTCCGCCTCCGGGAGCGGCGCCCGCCGGTCCTGTTCCTGCTGGATTTGCCGCACCTTCTGGACTCGCTCGGCGACCTGCTCCTTCAAGGCCGAAAGTTCGCTGGGCTGCCCCGGCGTCAACGTGAAAGTCCAGGCGTAATATCGCTCCATGACCTTGCTGAGGTCCTCGAACTGTGGGTCGATCAGCAGCTTCGCGCGAAAATCCCGCAGGCGCTGACGCTCTTTTTCGTTGGTGAACGCGACCCACGTCTCGAAGTTCTCGTTGAGGGCGTATTTCTGTTCGGACGTCATTTCCGCAACGATGCGCCACTCGTCGTCGTACTGGCTCGCGCGCACCTCGCGCAGCAGCATCCCTACGCCCGCCCCGGCCGCGGCGCACGCCAGGGCGAACAGGACGTTGCCGGCGGCGGAGAGAATCCGCAGTGGTTTGCTCTTAGTTTTCATCCTTGAACAGCCCCTTGCGGTGCAGCTCCCGAAGAAACTCGACGTTGCCCACGGCGTTGTATTTGTCCAGGTTCTGGATCACGGGCAGGTCGCGCAGGAGAAGCTCGTCCTGCGGCGGCGCCGCCCAGTCGGTCGCCAGCGCGCCCAGCATCCCCGCGATCAAAAACACGATTCCCAGCAGCCCGCGCTCCAGCAGCTTGGTCCGCGACAGCCAGCCCTTCCGCCGTTCGAGCTGGTTTTGCGCGCTCAGCGCCACGATCTCGACGGTGGTCTGCGTGAACGTCACGTCGGCCTCGGCCCGGGGCAGGCCGTCCAGGCATTCCCAGATATTGGCCAGCCGGCGCAGCTCTTCGCACAGCGCCGGGTCCGACGCCATCCGCAACTCCACGTCGCGCCGCGTCGTGTCGTCCAGCTCGCCGTCCAGGTAGGCCGAAAGCTGCTCGCGCAGCGAGACGGCCTCCGCGGTCGAACCCGTCGGTGTTCGGAAGTCTGTCACGGCATTTCGCGCCGGCGATCCGCCGGCCTCCCTTTCCCACGCTCTCCAGTTGTCGCCTTTCGCTCCGCGAAAGGGCGCTCTTTCGCGGAGCGAAAGACGATATTTGTTTTTCGTTCGACCCTAACGAGCGTTCTGGCCCTCACGCCCCGTTGCTCTCTCCGTTCCCTTCGCTCGCCGGCCGGTCGCCCCGCTCCAGGTACGGCTCCAAAAACCCCCGCAGGTTCTCCCGCGCCCGCGACAACAGCGACTTGATCGCCTGCGGCGTCATCTCCATCGCCTTGGCGATGTCCGCGTACCCCATTCCCTCGAACTTGCTCAAAAGCACCGCCATCCGCTGCCGGTCGTTCAGCTCGGAAACCGCCGCCCGGATCACGTCGCGCATCTCGGCCTTCACGACCAGCCGCGAGGGCATCGAGCCGCTCGCCGCCACGGCGATCGCGTCCAGGTTTTGCCGCGCCACCGGGCCGCTGCCCGAGCTTGTTCCTGGATCGAGGTTCACTTCCCGGCGCCGCGCCCGCGAACGCTTCGCGTTGGACGCCACGTTGTTCACGATCGTGAACAGCCAGGTCGAGAACTTCGAGCCGGGCACGTAGTGTTTCCGCGCCCGGTAGACCCGCAAAAACACGTCCTGCGTCAAGTCCTCGGCTTGGTGCCGGTGGGCGACCATGTGCTCCAGCAGCGTCAGCACGCGGTTCTGATACCGCAGCATCAACTCCTCGAACGCGGCCGCGTCGTCGTCCCGCACGCGCAGCATCAGCCGCACGTCCGGGTCGCGGAGTTCGTAGTCCTGGCCTTGTGTATTGCTGGCAGCTTGCGCCATCGACCTGTCCGCTTGCGCGTCGGAATGCTCTCCGACTCGTAAGTCTAGACCAAGTAAGCCACTACGGCCAGATGCGCCGCGGCCGGACGCGCTTTGGCGCTAGGGTGGGGGGTGCGTGCCGGTTCTCATCCTCCGCTATCGGCGAATTTCTTAGTTCGCCCGCCTCTTCCGGCCGATGCAAAACGATGCACGATGCTTACCCGTCGCCCGCGAAGATTCCGTGAGGATTCGCACTTATGACCAGCCACACCTCGTCGCCGTCGGTCCCGTCCGCGGTCCCGTCGTCCCTGCCGTCTCAGAGCCAGTCGCCGCCGGCTGCATTGTCTCCCGCTCTCGACGTCGCCCCGCTCCAGCCAGAGGAACTGGAGGCCGTGCGGCAGCTCATCTCCAAGGCGGGCGGCATCGCCGCCGCCCGCGAATTGATCGAGGCGGTCCAGTCGCTGCAAAAAGCGGCGTGAGCCAAAGCGTGGCGTCGTCCTTCGGGTGAGTGCTCCTCTTCGAGTGCCACTGGCATCTTGCCAGTGCTTCCCTGCCAGGCTCTTGCTGCCCGCCCGGCAATCCACCTCCTGTCGGCGAGTCTTCCTGCCAGCCTCCGGCCGCGTCACAATAATTAGTGTCCTTCGAGCAATGACACGAAACGGAGGGAATCACATGGCCGCTTCCACCGCCCAGCAGCTCGTCCAGAAAAGGTGCGTCCCCTGCGAGGGGGGCGTGCCCGCTTGCTCGCTCGACGAGTCGCAGGCGCAGCTCAAAAACCTTCCCGGCTGGCGGCTGACCCACGACGGCAAGCGCATCCGCAAGGACTGGACCGTGAAAAACTTTCTGGCCGGGATGGAGTTCTTTCAGAAGGTCGCCGAAGTGGCCGAGGCCGAGCAGCACCATCCCGACCTGCACCTGGAGGGCTACCGTAACGTGTGGATCGAGATCTGGACCCACGCCATCGGCGGCCTGTCGGAGAACGACTTCATCCTGGCGGCGAAGATCGACCGGGTTCCGCTGCGCGTGAAGTCGTAGATCAGGCGGAGCCTGGCGGACGTCGCGTTCCCAAGCAGGAGCTTGGGAACGAGGAGGCTCGGAGTGTGCCTGCGACGATTAGAAATTCCCCGGGCCCGTTTCCAGCGCGAAGGTGCCGTTGTCTGCCACAGGCAAAAGCGGCGAGCAGCCGCTGCCGGCCAGCGAGCAGGGCCGGCCCGCTCCCAGGTAGTACGTGAAGCCCGCGTACACGTTCCAGTATTCCTCGGTCCAGGAGCTGACGGGGAAATCGCCGCCGCTGGTGCTGGGCAGGATGTAGTGGAAGCCGGCCGTCATCGCCAGGCAGTCGTTGAGCGGCACGGAGCCGCGGAAGCCGAACACCACCTCGCCGGGGTCCTCCGCGACGCCGACGTAAGCCATCGTGTCGGCCCCGTAGCACCACTGGTGCCGCCAGAACGCGCTGATCTGCTGGAGGGAGCGCGTGCGGCGGACGTTCGTCGGGTTGTTGTCGTCGATGTCCAGAATGTCCCAGTCGGTGTCGGTCGCGCCCCAGACGCCCACCTCGTTGCAGTCGTCCCACAGGTAGCCGACGTAGAAGCGGACCTGGCCGACCGTGAGGCTCACGGACGGATCGCCGGAATTGTCGGTGAACATCTGGTCGTAGACGACGCCCGCGTTGAAGGCGTCGTACCAGTTGCAGCCGCACGGGTCGGCGTTGCGAAACACGCCGCCGGTAATGAACACCTGGTCTTCGACGGAGCTGGATTCGCCGTTGTCGCGGCCGTGGAAGTCGTACCCGCCGTAGCTGGCGCCGAGCTGGCCGTTCCAGCCGTCGCAGGTGAGGGGCGCAGCCAGGTTCAGGCCGCCGCGGACGCCGAAGTTGTTGCCGCGGTCGTCGTCGATGCGGCTTTTCCAGCCATCGACGGCGAAGAAGGCCTCGCCGCCCCACCAACAGCAGTCTTCGCACTCCAGGCACTCGTCGCAGCCCTCCAGCGTCGCGCCTTCCTGCTCGACGACCGTGCCCAGGCGAACCGTCTCGGATTTCCCAGTCGAGTTCCCCGTCGAGTGAAGCTGCCTGCGGACGTCCTCGCTCCAGAGCTTGCCCGGCTGGTCGGCCGCGTCGAGGGCCTTGAGAATGTCGTCGACGGACGGGCGCTGCTGCGCCATCGCCGAGGGGGCCAAGAACGCCATCGCACACACCGCTAGCAGACAGAACACGGCCTTCATCGTCCCCCCTCCTGTGAAAACCTCTTGCTGTCATTCCGTGACGCCCTGGAAAGGCCGTCCTACGGCGCAGCGCCTGCATTTTCGGAATATCCGTTAGGACCGATCGGCGCGGCGCGCAGGGAAAAAGCAGAGTTTTCGCTACGCTCCGAACAACCGGAAAAATCGGCAGAGTTTCTGCAAATTCGCCATCTTCCGCGGGTCGTGCGGCGACCACCGGTTATCGACGACCCCCAGCCGCGCGGATAGAATCAGTGCGCAACAAGCTACCCGCCCGCAATTAGGAAAGAGCGCTGTGAACGAGCGCTCTCCTCCTCATCCTCTTGCCCCCGAATGCTGCCATGGCCGAAGGCTACGCCCATCCCGAAGTCCTCGTCTCCACCGATTGGGTGGCCGCCCACGGCAAGGACCCAGGCGTCCGGCTCGTGGAGTCCGACGAGGACGTGCTGCTCTACAACACCGGCCACATCGACGGGGCCGTGAAAATCGACTGGCAGAGCGACCTGCAGGACGCGATCGTCCGCGACTACATCGGCCGCGAGAAGTTCGAAAAGCTCTGCTCCGAAAAAGGCATCGCCAACGACACCACCGTCGTCTTCTACGGTGACAAGAACAACTGGTGGGCCTGCTATGCTTTCTGGACGTTCAAGCTCTTCGGGCACGAAAAGTGCCTCATCCTGAACGGCGGGCGCAAGCGCTGGGAGCTCGACAAGCGGCCGCTCGTCAAGACGCCCGAGCCGAAATACCCGGCGACGACCTACAAGGCGAAAGGCCCGGACCTTTCCATCCGCGCGTTTCGCGACGAGGTGCTCTTACACCAGCAGAAGAAGGGCCCGCTCATCGACGTCCGCTCGCCGGGCGAATTCACCGGCGAGCTGTTGCACATGCCCGACTACCCGCAGGAAGGGGCCTTGCGCGGCGGTCACATTCCCGGCGCGAAGAACATCCCCTGGGCGCGGGCGGCCGCCGAAGACGGCACGTTCAAGCCGCGGCCGGAGTTGGAGAAGCTCTACTTGCAGGAGGCGGGGCTGAATCCCCAGGGGCCGACGGTGATCGCCTATTGCCGGATCGGCGAGCGCTCGAGCCACACGTGGTTCGTGCTGCGGTACTTGCTGGGCTTGAAGAACGTGAAGAACTACGACGGCTCGTGGACGGAGTGGGGGAACCTGGTGAGCGTTCCGATCGCCAAGGGGCCGGATTGATCCGTGCCCATCCGTTCCATCCGTCTCATCCGTGTCCCATGCTTCCGATGCACGGTGGATAATTCCGAACCCACTCTCGCCCAGCGCATCGACGACTTGGCGGCCGATTTTCAATCGCTCGACAAGCGTGAGCGGCTGGAGCTTCTGCTGGAGTTCGCCAATCGGCTGCCGCCGCTGCCGGAGTCGTATTCCGCGCAGAAGGAAACGCACCGCGTGCATGAGTGCATGACGCCGGTTTTCCTCTTTGTCGAGTTGCCCGAGGGCCGCGTGCAAATCCACGCCGAAGTGGCCGAGGAGGCGCCGACCGTCAAGGGCTTCGTTTCGCTGCTGGCCGAGACGTTCCGCGGCTCGCCGCCGGCCGAGGTGTTGCAAGTGCGGCCGGACCTGCTCCATCGGCTGGGCCTGATCGAGGCGCTGGGAATGCAGCGGATGAGGGGATTGAATGCGGTGTTCAACCGGATTCGGGGCGAGGTGGCCAGGCAAGTGGGGGCGAATTGACGCGCTATCGCGATTTCTTTCCCACCACAGCTAGTGTCAGAACGGCAGGCGAGACGCCTACCCCACGACAAAGACAGGCGGGCCGCTAGATGTCGATCGCGAAGGGCGGAAAGCACACGACCGGGATCAACAGCGACAGCCAGCCGATCGCCGTGCGCACCGGGCCGAGATGGTCGTGCCGCACGAGCGGGTGGAGGTGCTCCTTGGCCGTCGGCGGATGATAAATGCCCATCAGCAGCACCAGGACCAGCATCAGCGACCACATCCAGCGGTCGGTCGCGGCGACGAACGCGACCGCGGCGAACAAAAACGCCTCGGCCGCCCGGTGCGCCCAGCGTCGGCCCAGCAGGGCGTACACGATGTGCCCGCCGTCGAGCTGGCTCAGCGGCATCATGTTCAGGCCGGTGACGAGCATCCCCACCCAGCCGGCCAGCAGCCAGGTCTCCAATTTCAGCGATTCGGGATCGACGCCCGGCCGCAGCCAGGCGGCGAGCCACTCGACGATGAGCGGCTGGTCGAAAACGATCCGCTGGCGATCGAAGTCCAGCGGCGCGTACATGACGCCCAGCGCCACGACGGGGACGGCCACAACGAGTCCGGCCAGCGGCCCCGCCACCCCGATATCGAAGAGCTGCCGCCGGTCGGCGTGCGAGCCGTGCATGGCGATGACCGCCCCCATTGTTCCGACCGGCGGAACCGGCATGGGAATGAACATCGGCAGGCTCGTGGGAATCCGGTGATAGAGCGCCGCGACAAAATGGCCCATCTCGTGCGACAGCAGGATCGAGATGATGGCCACCATGTAGACGAGGCCGTCCTGCCAACGGGCGGCGATTTTCTCGGCCACGGCGACGGGCCCGTAGAACGGAAGCGTCGGGTCGCCGCCGCTCGCCTGCGCCCAGAACGTGCAGAGGCACGTCAGCCCGAACAGGATGGCCGGCAACTTCACCCGGCGGCGATGTCGGAAGTGCACCGGCTCGTTCTCCACGGTCGGCAGCGGATGGTAGCCCCGCACGACGGGCAGCGGCAGGTAGCCGGGGCGGGAAGACGGCATGCGGGGCTGTTGAGCGGAGGGGCGAGGTAGGCGATACGTCTAGGATAACAGACGGCGGCGGCAGGAAGAATGGGACGCGGATGGCACGGATTCGATCCGTGTCATCCGCGTCCCATCTCTTCTCCCCCCACAAACACCCGCCGCACTCCCAAATCGCGATCCAGCACCAGCACGTCCGCCCTCTTTCCTTTTTCCAGGCTCCCTAGCTCTTTCTCCCAGCCGGCGATCCGCGCCGGCGTGAGCGTCGCCATCCGCACGGCCTCCCACACCGGCCGGCCGGTCAGCGCCACGAACGTCCGCACCATGTGGTCCATTCCATGCGTGCTGGATGCCAGGGCCTTGCCGTCGGGCATGATCCCCACGCCGTCCTTGTGCAAAAACGGCTCGCCGCCGTCGCGCGGGCCAAACAGATACTCGCCCTCCGGCATGTCCAGCGCCCGGTTGCAATCGGTCACGAGCGCCAGCCGGTCGGGTCCCTTGATCTTGAGCGCCAGGAGCAAAAGGTCGGCCGTGAGATGCTTGCCGTCGGCGATGACCTCCGTCGTCAGCTCGTCGAAGTAGAGCGCCGCCTCCAGCACGCCGCCTTGCATCGGGTACGGTTGCACGGCGCGGAGCTTCGTCTTGTCGCTCATCGCGCAGTAAAGATGATCGACGTGACGGGCGCCCCAGGCGACGGCCTCTTGCATCTGTGCGAACGTGGCCTGCGAGTGTCCCACGTTCAGCCGCACGCCCTTTTGGCGGCAGGCCAGGGCGAACTCCTTGGCCCCGGGTAGTTCCGACGCGACGGTGGCCAGGGCGATCGAATCGGCGAAACTCAAGTACGCGCGGAATTCTTCGGCCACGGGCGGGCGCAGCGGCCCGCCGGGATGACAGCCCCGCGCCTGCTCGTTGAAATAGGGACCGTAAAAATGCGCTCCCAATACGCGAGCGCCCTGCGGCGAGCTTTCTTTGAATTGCCGGCACAACACGAGGACGGCCATGATCTGGTCGTGGCGCGCGACGGTCGTGGTCGGGCAGCAGCTTGTCGTGCCGTGGGCCGCGTGGGCCGACAGGATCTTGCGAAAGGCCTCGGCCGTGCCGTCCATGAAGTCAAAGTTGCGGCCGCCGTGGACGTGCAGATCGACGTAGCCCGGAGCGATGTAGCCGTCACCGGCATCGACGCGGACGGCGTCCTGGTGCGTGTTCGCGATTTCCTTCGCCCGATCCGGTGGCAGGAAGTCGGCGATTCGCCCCTGGCGCACGACGACCGCGCCGCGCTTTAGCACGCGGTCGGGCAAAATCACATCGCCGGTGCAAACGAGATCGGTCATCGCAGCGCCGCTCAAGCGCCCGGCGTGGGGGTCATGGGCCGGCCGCAGCCGGGGCAGGCATTGGCCGCACGCGAAACGAGGCGCCCGCAGTCGGGACAGGGGACGAGGTTTGGACTGGCGCCGGGGCTGCCTTGCCTTCGCACCGCCAGTAATACGACCGTGACGACAACCACTACGACAACGCCCACGACGCCCAGCAGCAACAACATCTCAATGGGCCCGGCCATCCAGGCGACAAATCCAAACGTCGGCAGCATGGCTGTCCTCCTGCATCGCGCCTGCCCCACACCGGACCATTGTACGAAGCCGCGATGCGGCGCACATCGCCGCCTGCACGCTTTCACCCGCCGCCGGCGCGGGTAGAATTCACTAACCCGAAGCGCCAGCGAGGGAGATCGGCGCGCCCACGAGAAACAACGATCTTCGCTGCGCCTGGGACCGGCGCGCCGCGTGCGTCCCCCTCGCTTGCGCTTCGGGTTAGTGTGGGTCTCGCTTGCGCTTCGGGTTAGTGTATGAGCCTCCCCACCGATCCCATCATTTCCTCGCCCCGCGACCATCTGCCGGCCGTGCCGCGACTGCAGGACTTGCAGGTGGCGACGCTCGGCCCCTGCACGTTTCGCTCGCCGCTGCCCCTTTCCAACGTGCCGCTCGATGGCCTGGGCGACTTCACGCCCGACGATGCCCGCGTCCGCTACCAGCACGAGATCGGGCCGCACGTCCCGCCCTGCGACGACGTCTCGTTTGAGAAGTCCGGCCCGCGCGAGATGCTATTCTTCGAGCCGTGCAACACGAGCGCCGCCATCGTCACCTGCGGCGGCCTTTGCCCCGGCCTGAACAACGTCATCCGCTCGCTGTTCCTGGAGCTGCGCTTCAACTACTGCGTGAACCGCATCCTGGGCATCCGCAACGGCTACCTGGGCTTCAACCCCGCGTCGGGCCTGGCGCCGATCGAACTGACGCCGGACTTTGTGGAAGACATTCATTACCTCGGCGGCACGGTGCTGGGCAGCTCGCGCGGGCCGCAGGACGTGAAGACGATCGTCGATTTCCTCGTCGGCGAGCGAATCGACCTCGTGTTCTGCATCGGCGGCGACGGCACGATGCGCGGGGCCCACGAGATCCACGAAGAGGCCGCCCGCCGCGGCCTGAAAAAAGCGATCGTCGGCATCCCCAAGACCATCGACAACGACATCCCCTACGTCTGGCAGACGTTCGGCTACGCGACCGCCCTCGAAAAGGCCGAGGAGGTGCTGCGGGGGGCGCACGTCGAGGCCCGCGGGGCGATCAACGGCATCGGACTGGTGAAGTTGATGGGGCGCGACGCGGGCTTCATTGCGGCGGGGGCGGCGCTGGCCAGCCAGGAGGTGAATTTCGTGCTCGTGCCGGAGGTCCGCTTTCCGCTCCTCGGCGAGAACGGCTTTCTGGACGTCCTCGAACGGCGCCTCGCGCGGCGCGGGCACGCGCTCATCGCCCTGGCCGAGGGGGCCGGGCAGCACCTCGTCCCGCAGCACGACCGCCAGCGCGACCCGTCGGGCAACTTGAAGCCGGTGGACATCGGGCCTTTCCTGCGCGAGCGGATTTTGCAGCATTTCGGCGACCGGAAGATCGACGTCACGCTCAAATACATCGACCCCAGCTATTTCATCCGCAGCGTGCCGGCCAACGCGGCCGACCGCATCCTCTGCGACCTGATGGCCCGGCACGCGGCCCACGCGGCGATGGCCGGCAAGACGGACGTTTTGATCGGCCTGTGGGACAACGACCTGACGCACGTGCCGATCTCGGCGGTGACGAAGGCGGGTAAGAAGCAGCTCGACACGGCCGGCGACCAGTGGATGGCGGTGTTGAGCATTACCGGGCAGCCGATTTGGATGTGAGGAGAGAGGCTGGAGGCTAGAGGCTAGAGGCTGAAGGGAGAATGGCGGGAGGGAGATTTGCCCTCACTTGCTGCCGCGCTTCAGCCAATACTCCAAGAAGTCCAGTTCCACCTCCAGCGCCTCCGCCGTGGGCACGTGCGTCTTTCGCGCCGTCATCGCCACGCCGTCCTTGTGGCCGAGGAGCTCATTGACGGCCACGAGATGATTCAGCGCCCGCCAGTTGCGAGGCGGGTCTTCCGTGCCGCCGGAGACGAGCACCGGCCGCGGCGCCATGAGCGCGTGCAGGTCGACCAGGTCCTCGCCCGCGTCGAAAAGCTCCTTGTAGAGTCCGGTCCGCGCGTTGTCGGCCGAGGGGACGCCGGCTTTTCGCTGCGTGTTAGGGTCGTAGCCCAGGTACCACGGCTCCCAGTAGTTCACGTTCGAGTTTTTCTCGTCGAAGACGATGCCCGGGTCCGACCAGACGGCGCAGGCGAACTTGTCGTAGAGGCAGGAGGAGAACATCGACCACTTGCCGCCGTACGACAGGCCGATAACGCCGATGCGTTTGGCGTCGACCTCGGGCATTTGGGCCAGGGCCGTGTGGCAGTTGGCCGAGACGTAGGCCAAAAGCGTAAGCGGCTGGCGGCGCTGCTCCTTGCCCGCCTCCACCAGCAGTTGCCGCGTATCGAGGCCGAGTTTTTCGACGGACCCCGGCGTGCCGATCGAGAGCGTGACGAAGCCGCGCTTCACGAGCTGCAAACCGTAGTCGTGGGTGCCGCGGCCGCGCTCGCCCCGCCCGATGCTGGTCAGCGGCTCATAGAACGGCACGAGCACGGCGGGAAAGGGGCCTTTGCCCGGCGGCACGAGCAGGTAGCCGTCGGCGACGTTCCCCTCGGGGGCGATTTGCACGTGGACGTGGTGCTCGGTGTAGCCGTCGCGATTTGCGGTTTCGAGCTTTTTGACGGCGGGCTTTTCGACGAGCGGCGGCCAGGGTCCGAGGCGCTTGTGCCAGGTCTCCAGGATTTCGTTCCGCCGGCGGGACCAGTCGTCTTTCGTCTTGGCGGCGGTGCCGTCGGCGAACTTGAGCGGCGAGCGGTATTTTCCAAAGTCGCCGGCGAATTCGGCGGGCGGGTGGAAGTGTTTTTCGAGCTTTTGCCAGAGGGCCTTGCGCGCGGACTCGTCGGCGGCGGCGGAAGCGCACGCGACTGCAAATGCGACGGCGACGAACAGAGCCGCGAATTGTGTTCCCCGTCGAATCGGGCGGACGAACGACTGGCGTTTCATGCGGCACCTTGATTGCATCAACAAATGTTGATATAAGTTCAGGCGGCGTGCAAGGCTCATCATAAGGTCGTGCCGCGCTGATCGGGAGCCGTACAAGGAGCTTCCACGTGACTCCACGAGCCGATCGTCACGAAGCTTGCGGCGGGCAGGGCGTCTCGCACCCCCTCCTGCCGCGTCGCACGATGCTCCAGGCCGGGTCGATCGGCATTCTCGGCCTGGGGATGGCGGAGCTTTCGATGCTCCGCGCGATGGCCGCCGCGGAAACCGTCGTGCCGCAGAAGTCGGTCATCTTCATCTTTATGACCGGCGGACTGTCGCACCAGGACAGCTTCGACCTCAAGCCCGAGGCGCCCGACACCATCCGCGGCGAGTTCCAGCCGATCGCCACGCGGACGCCGGGAGTGCAAATCTGCGAGCACCTGCCGCTCTTGGCCGAGCGCAGCGAGCGCTTCGCCCTCGTGCGGTCCGTCGGCACGCAGAGTAGCGGCCACGAAGAAGCCTGCCACATGCTGCTGACCGGAAGGCTCGATTTCCCGACGGGATTCAACGTCAACAACGCCCCCAGCCCGAACGAATGGCCCACGATGGCCGCGCAGGTGACCTACGCCACGCGCGGCCGCAACAACCTGCCGCCGGCCATCGTGCTGCCGCAGGCCAGCATCAACGAAACGGGCCGCGTCCGGCCGGGGCAGTTCGCCGGGCGAATGGGCAAAGCGCACGAACCGTGGCACCTCGACCTCGCCGCGCCCTGCGCCTTGGGAAACGGCGCGTGTCCGCACTGCTTCCGCTTCGAGGGCACGCCGTTTGAGCACGGGTCGCCGACGATCTTCCAGGCGCCGATGCTTTCGCTGCCCGAGGGCGGCAAGCTGCGGCTGGCGGGGCGACTGGGCCTGCTCAAGCACATCGAAGAGCGGCAGCGCGAATTGGAGTGGGCGGCGGAGACGGCCGAGCTGGACCGGCACCGGCAGCTTGCGGTCTCCGTGCTGGCCGACGCGAAAATCCGAGAGGCGTTCGACGTGGAAAACGCCGACCCCAAGACGCTCGAGCGGTACGGCAAGAACAAGTTCGGCCTCTCCCTGCTCATGGCGTCGCGCCTCGTGGCGGCGGGGACGAACCTCGTGCAGGTGAACCTGGGCAAAAACTCGTCGTGGGACACGCACCGGCGGAACTTCGTAAACCTCAAGGACAACTTGCTGCCCTACCTGGACCGGGCCGTTTCGGGGTTGCTCGATGACCTTGCGGAGAGCGGCCTCTTGGAGACGACGCTCGTCGTGCTGACGGGCGAGTTCGGCCGCACGCCCAAGATCAACAAGGACGCCGGCCGCGACCACTGGGGACCGGCGATGACCGTGCTCCTGGCCGGGGCGGGCGTGCGGGGCGGCAACGTGATCGGCGCGACCGACAAGATCGCCGCCTACCCGACCAGCGACCCGCAGACGCCGGAGAACCTGGCGGCGACGATCTACGGCACGCTGGGCATCCCGCCCGCGGCGACGTGGAAAGACGTCGACGGCCGGCCGCACGAACTGTATCGGGGCGACGGGATTCGAGGGCTGGCGTGACGACTCTGGTTCCCAGGCTCCGCCTGAGAACCCGAGTGCGCGAGGCTCTGCCTCGCCTTGGCAGAGCCTGCCGTGCAGAGTGTTCCGAGGCGGAGCCTCGGAACAAGGCGGTCTCATTTTCCCACCTTGGGCGGTTCGACGTTGCGGTAGGCAATCGCCCTTCGCACGGCCGGCGGCAGCGGGGCGTCTTTTCCCTTCAGCGCCCGCCAGAGGATTTCGTTCAACTCGAAGTCGTCGATCTTGTCGTACTCGGTGAAGTCCATTTTGCTGGAGCGCTCCGCGCCGTAGGCCGTCGCCTCGTTGATCGCATTCAGGTTGATCCGCGCCGGCTCGTGCTTGTACGCCGCCAGGTCCGGCGTTTCGGTGAACGACTCGTACATGGGAGTGGCCGCGGCGTCGAACTGGCTCAAGGGCGGCAGACCCAGGATCAATTCCATCGTCCGCAGCATGCCGACCGTCGAGTATTGCGTGCTGTCGAGGTGCTTGCGGCGGACATAGGGACTGATGACGAGGCCCACCGTGCGATGGGCGTCGACGTGGTCCGGCCCGTTCTGCGCGTCGTCCTCGATCACGAAGATGGCGGTCTTGGGCCAGTATTTGCTCTGGCTGACGGCCTCGACGAGCCGGCCCAGGGCCAGGTCGTTGCTGGCCACGCAGGCCTGCGGCGTCGGCGAGCCGGGACGCGTCCCTTCGGTGTGGTTCTCGCCCAGGCTCATGACGATGAACCGCGGCAGGTCGCCGTTCTTTTCGTACTCGCGGAACTCCTCCAAAAAGACCTCGACGCGGTCCGTGTCGCGCACTTTCTGCCCCGTCGCCTTGGGCAGGCCGTAGCGCGGCGACATGTGCCCGACGAGGCCCGGCACGCGGCCTTCCATGCGGAAGGTGCCGTCGGGCTGGCTGACGCGGCCGCCGTATTCGCCGTAACTGCGATAGGCCAGGCCGTGCCGCTTGCAGGCGTCCCAAATGTAGCCGCTGGGGGCGGTCGTCAGGTTGCCCTCGTCGTCGTCGTGGATGCCCTGACGCTTGGAATACGTCAGCGCCCAGTTGCGGGCGATGTAGTCGGTGTTGTAGGCCATGGTGGACCAGGGGTGGCCGTCGGCGGAGACGTGGCCGTTGCAATAAAGGTTGTCCAGGAGCACGAACTCGGTGGCCAGCTTGTGGTGGTTGGGCGTGACTTCCTCGCCGAACATGAGGAGGCTCGGGTCGCCGTTGCCGCGCGGCAGGTCGCTTAAGACCTGATCGTAGGTGCGGTTCTCCTTGATGATGTAGATCACGTGCTTGATCGGCGAGGGGTCGCCCACGTTCGTGGGGATGGCCGTCTTGCGCGAAGAGGGGGCGGCCGTGAGCAGCTTGTCGGAATAGGGGCAGTTGCGATAGACCTGGTCGGTGTAGGCGGCGAGCTCTTTGTCGTCGGGAATTGCCACAATCGACAGCGAGCCGGAGAGGGTCGTGCCAATGTAGGGGAACGGGATCGCGCGATAGCCCCCTTCGCCGACGGGCTTGTCGCGGGCGGTTTTGAGCTTCTCCTCGTCGGGCTTGTTCGCGCGGGTCTGGTTGCCCTTGCCGACGCCGACCAGAAGCTGCTTGCCGTTGGGCGTGACGGCCACGGCCGTCGGATACCAGCCGGTGGGGATGAAGCCCTTCACCTGGCTGCGGCGCGGGGCGGAAACGTCGAGGACGGCGATGCAGTTGTTGTCCGCGTTGGCGACGTACAGCGTTTCGCCGTTGGGCGAGATGCAAAGCGCGTCGGGCGTGCTGCCTTCGGGCGCCAGCGGAAAGAGCGCCGTGTGGATCGTCTCCTGCACGGTGCCGCGCCGCGTGTCGATCACGGACACCGCATTGCTCGATGCGCAGGCCACAAACAGCCGGTCGTCCTTGGGGTGCAGCGCGAGTTGATTGGGGTGCTCGCCGACGGGAATCCGCCCGATCGTGCGCAGGGACTCGGGATCGACGACCAGCACGGCCCGGTCGGCCCAGTCGCTCACGTAGAGCAGGCCGTTGCGGGCCAGCGCGACGTCGTAGGGCCGCTTGCCGCAGGGGGCGGAGCGCTCGGCGGCCTCGTCGCCCAGGGAAATGCGCGAAATGACGCCGCCGGAGCTCTTTTCATTCGGGGCGTCTCCCCAAGCGAAGGAGCGGCTGTCGCCCTTGGCCAGGATCGTCAGCGCGAAGAGCGACTGGGTCCTGGCGTCGAAGCAAACGCCCGTGCGAAAGCCGGGCGGGACGGCGCTCGTCTGCGCGTCCTTTTTGTCCGGCTCCTTTTTTTCGGGCTCATTTTTCTCAGGATCAGCGGCGAGCGGCGGGATGGGCAAGCCGGCGGCGAGCTTGCCTTCCTTCCAGGTGAATACGTGCAACACTCCGCCACCGCCGCCTGACCACCACAGGCGGCCCCCCGCCGCATCGGCCGCCAGGCCGAACCAGCTTTGCGGGACGGTCTCTGCGGCGACTTTCTGTTGGGCAGCCAACTCGACCACCGTCAGCTCGTGCGCGTTGTAGCCGCTCGTGGCGACGAAGGCGAAGTTGCCGTCGGGCGACGTGCGGATGGAAAGCGGCAGGTCGGAAAGCGGCACGTGCTCGCCGGCCGGCGTCAACCGCCAGCCGTTGGGCAGCACAAAGCCTGAGTCGCTGGGCCCGGGGGTCTGCGGCGCAGGTTGGTCGCCTTTGTCGTCGGCCCAAGCGCCGCAAACGAGAAGCAGTGCGAACAGCGACAGGCAGCAGCGACGGAGGGCGGGCAACATGGCGAACCTCAGAGCTAGGAAGCCGTGGCGACCTTGTGAAACCGGCTTCTATCATGCAAACACTCCTCCACGCGGGCAAGCCGCGTGGTGGGAAACAACGCTCGCCGGGCCGGCTTCCTTGCCGCCGCGGCCCCTTCGACCTACCCTGGCAGGGGAGCCACTCCGACGCCAGGAAATCGTGAACATGCCGGCCGACCGACCGGTTCTGCTGCGGCTGGCCAGCGCTTCGCGCACGTTTCAGATGGGCGAGGTGGCCGTCGTCGCCCTGCGGAACGTGACGCTCGATATCTACGAGGGTGAGTTCCTCGTGATGGTCGGACCCAGCGGATCGGGCAAGACGACGCTGCTGAATCTCGTGGGCGGCATGGACCAGCCCACCGAAGGCTCCGTCTGGTATCGCGACATCGACCTGGCCACGCTCAGCACCCGCGCGCTGACGCGCTATCGCCGCGAGACGATCGGGTTCGTCTTTCAGTTCTATAACCTGATCCCGAACCTGACGGCCCGCGAGAACATTACCGTCGCCACGGAAATCAGCCAGGACCCGCTCGACCCCGACGAGGCCTTGCGGCTCGTGGGTCTGGAGCCGCGGCGGGACCACTTTCCGGCGCAGCTTTCCGGCGGCGAGCAGCAGCGGGTCTCCATCGCCCGCGCCGTCGCCAAAAACCCGGAGCTTTTGTTGTGCGACGAGCCGACGGGTGCTCTCGATTTCTCCACCGGCAAGCAGTTGCTGTGGTTGCTGTTGCAAATGAAGAACCGCCTGGGCAAGACGATCATTGTGATCACCCACAACGTGGCCATCGGCGAGGTGGCCGACCGCGTCGTGCGATTGCGGTCGGGCGAAATCGCCGAGACGCACGTCAACGAAAAGCCCCGTTCGCCCGAGGAGATTAGCTGGTGAGGACGCTCGACCGGAAGCTGCGCCGCGAGTTCCGCTCGGCGTTCGGGCGGCTCCTGGCGGTCACGAGCATCATCGCCGTCGGCGTGGCGTGCTACGTCGAGATGGAAAGCTGTTACACGAACCTCGTCGACGCTAAGCAGCGCTACTACACCCGCTGCCGCATGGCCGACTTCTCGCTGGAAGTCAAGAAGCTCCCCGTCAGCGAGCTGTCGCTCCTTTCTCGGTTTCCGGAAGTGCTCGAATTGCGGCCGCGAATTCAGTTCTTTGCCACGGTGGACCTGGAGCGAGCGCCGCGGCTCTTGAACGGGCAGGTGTTGTCGCTGCCCGACCGGCCCGAGCCGACGATCAACGACATTGTTCTCAAGCGCGGCAGCTATTTCACGGACACGCGCGACAACGAGGTGATCGTCAACGACGGTTTTGCCAAGCAGCACGGCCTGTCGCCCGGCCAGTGGATTCATCTCATTTTGAACAACCGGCGGCAGGAACTCTTCATCGTGGGGACGGCGATCTCCAGCGAGTTCGTGTACCTCGTCGGGCCCGGCGCGATTACGCCCGACCCGCAGCATTTTGGCGTCTTCTATCTCAAGCACCGCTATGCCGAGGAGGTCTTTAACTTCGAAGGGGCGTGCAACCAGGTGCTGGGGCGGCTCACGCCGGCCGCCAAGCGCCACCCGGAGGACCTGTTGCGGCAAATGGAGGTGATCCTGGAGCCGTTCGGGGTCTTCAGCAGCACGCCGCTCAAGGACCAGCCCTCGAACCGCTACATCAGCGACGAAATGGACGGGTTGGCCACGTTCGGCAAGATTATGCCAGGCATCTTCCTGTCCGTCGCGGCGCTCGTGCTGAACATCCTCATGGCCCGCTGGACCGATCAGCAGCGGACGATCGTGGGCACGCTCAAGGCCCTGGGCTACGGCGATGGCCAGGTGCTGGGGCACTTCCTCAAGTTCGGGCTGACGGTCGGCTTTCTGGGCGGCGCGATCGGCTGCTTCCTGGGGTTCCTGCTGGCGCGGTGGGTGACGGGAATCTACGGGACCTTCTACGAGTTCCCCGACCTTCGCAACCGGGTGTACGCCGACCTCTGGTTGATCGGCCTGGCGATCAGCCTTTTGTGCGCGATCCTGGGGACGTTGTACGGCGCTTACGGCGTGCTGCGGCTGCGGCCGGCCGAGGCCATGCGCACCAGGGCGCCGCGCCGGGGCGGCGCGATCGTGCTCGAAAAGGTCACGTTTTTCTGGCGGCGGCTGGGTTTCTCCTGGCGGCTCGTCTTGCGCGACGTCTGGCGGCAGCCCGTCCGCACCGGCGCCGGCCTGTTCGCCTCGGCGATGGGGGCGAGCATTTTGCTGACGGGCTTCACCATGCACGAGGCGATCTTCCACCTCATCGATTTTCAGTTCCGCAAAGTGCAAGCCGCCGATCTGGAGCTGTCGTTCAAGGACGAGCGCGGGATCGAGGCGCTCGACGAGGCGAAGAACTTGCCGGGCGTCGATCACGCCGAGCCGTTCCTGTCGGTGGCCTGCACGTTCCACTTCGGCCCGTACCGACGGAAGGGATCGATCACGGGCATCCGGCCCGACGCGCGGCTGACCACGCCGCGCGACCGGGACGGCAATCGCTTGCGCATTCCCGACGCCGGCCTCGTCATGAGCCGCAAGCTGGCGGAGCTGTTGCACGTTTCGGTGGGCGACGTGCTCACGGTCGAGCCGACGAAGGGCCTCAAGCTGCCCCGGCGCGTGCCCCTGGCGTCGATCGCCGACGGCTACCTGGGCATGAGCGTGTATGCCGACATTCACTATCTGAACTGGCTCGTGGGCGAAGAGTTCGCCGTCAGCGGCGTGCAGCTTGCGCTGGACAAGGACGCCAGGAACCTGCGCCGCTTGCACGGCGAGCTGAAGGAGCTGCCCGGCGTCCAGGCGATCAGCGCCCGGGCCGACGCGATCAAGAACCTCGAGGACACAGTCATCAAGACGCAGAAGACGTTCATCGGCCTGTTGATCGTGTTTGCCGGCGTAATCTTCTTCGGCAGCGTCTTGAACTCGTCTTTGATCGGGCTGGCCGAGCGGCAGGCCGAGGTGGCGACGCTGCGCGTCTTGGGTTACGGGCCGTGGGAGGTGGGCGGCATTTTCCTGCGCGAGAGCATGACGGTGAACCTGGCGGGGACGCTGCTGGGAATTCCGCTGGGCTACCGGCTTTGCCACTGGCTGGCCGACGCGCACGACACGGAGCTGTTCCGCATCCCGGTCGTCTACGCGCCGTGGGTGATCGCGACGACGCTGGTGCTGTCGGTGGTGTTCGGGCTTCTGGCGCACGCCTTCGTGCAGCGGGGGATCCACAAGATGGACTGGCTGGAGGCGCTGAAGGTGAGGGAGTAACGGCGTCGTGTGCCCTAGGACTTGAGCAGCGCGTTGAACCCGGCCTGCTCAAAGTGGTGATCGGCGGTGAGAGCATCGATCAAGCGACGGTGCTTCATCACGATGAATGAGATGCAGTCCGTGACGGACCACTCCTTGTCTGTACGCTTCGCGAACAACTCCATCCCGCGTTCGAAGAGCGACGTATCCGGCGCGATGATCGAGACGTGAGAATCCGCGCGCAGGTCGCGGTAGAAACTGACGAAACGCTGCCGGTTAGCCGTTGCCGAGAGGAAGTTTCCGAGTTCCGTCAGCACCCACGCCGTCGTCACGATCCGTTCGCGGCGCTTTATGAGGTAATCGTTGGCCAGCGAGTGGTCCTCGTCGTGCGGATTGAGAAAGACGACGAAGCCCGAAGTGTCGACGAAGATGGCTCTCATCGCTTGGGCAGGCCGTACAGATAGTGGTCGAGGTTCCGCGCCGCGTCGCGCGGCAGGCCTTTGGCCTTGCCGGCGTGTTTCGCCAACCGCGACTTGCCGCTGCGCTTCGCGCCGTTTTGCGCCGGCTTCCGTTTCAACGGGCGGACGCTGACCCAGGTTCCGTCCGCCAGGTCGGCCGACGGCTCCAGCACGACGACTCCCTTTTTGACTTGTCCCTGAAAGACCATCGAGCAATCCTCCCGAAATCTGCGTCTCAACCGCGGCTTTTCGGCTGCGCCGCGAAACGACTGGCGGTCGCACGCCCGATCATGCCAATTCTACGTCAGCCGCCCCGATATCATCCAGCGGAAACACCGGCCGACGGATTTTCTGGTAAGGAAACGATCGCACATTGCTCGAGCAGGGGCCCGGCGTATCGACCGTGTAGCTCGCCTTGGCGATCGGGTCGTAGGCGCGGCGGTGGGCGACGGCCGCCTTCACGCCGATCACGAAGAGCGACGCGGGGTCGATGCCCTGGCTCGTGAGCTGGCCCAGGTCGAAGGGGGGCGTCTTGCGCGTCGTCAGCAGGATGCGAATACCGCCGTGCCGGACGACGGCACAATTCCCCATGTCCACGTGAACGCCGCACATCGACGCCAAGTGGCTGTGCCGGTCCAGTAGCTCGAATCGCCCGTTGCTCTTGGATAGGAGTTCCACTTCCAGCTCGGCCGGGCCGCTGGTCAGCGGCGGGCGGCAACATTTTCCGCCGATCGACAGGCGCAGCTTCTGGCCGATCGCGGCCGCATGGCACTTCGCCACGGCCGCCGGATCGTTAATGACGACGGCGGCGTTTGGCACGTTGTGCTTGAGCAGCGCCTTGAGGACGCCCGTGCCGTCGCCCGGCGCCCCGCCGCCAATGTTGTCGGACGGCTCGACGAGCAGCACCGGGCCTTCCTTATGGGCGAGGACGCGCGGCATCACGTCGTCGATCGGCGGATCGCAGACGTTGCCAAGCTGGCGATGCTCGACCGCCCAGGCGCTCAGCCGCGCGAGCTCGCGCCGCGCGGTCCCAGCATCGCCGACTGTCACCGCCGAGAAACTCACGCCCGTGTCCGGCGTGTCGGCGAAGGCGAAACCGGCGAAGACGTTGACGGCCAGGATCTCCGGGTGCTCGCGCTCGATTTGGCGGGCCATTTTTTCAAGGGTTCGCATCGGGTCGTCGGCGGTGGCGACGCCCGTGGGCGGCCAGACGACGTGGGGCTGCTCAAAGAGGGTCACGGGACGGCGGGGCAACGCGACCCCCGCGTGCCCCCCGACCCCCCCCGGCCCCCCCTTCGGAAGGGGATCGGAAGAGC
>JACOUI010000002.1 GCA_016177915.1 Planctomycetia bacterium | reverse complement strand
GGGCGGTTTGTAGATGACGCGAAAGGCCGAGAGCCCTTCCTGTGCGTCGGGCGTTCTCTCGCCGCCGTCGTCGCTGCCGTTGTCGCCCGGCCCGTAGAGCGAAAAACCCTCGGCCTGCTCCACGCGGAGAATGAGCGGCAAGTCGGAATAGAGGCACTTGGGCGTTTCCGTCAGCCGCTCGTCGGTCAGCCCGGAGAGGTCCTGGGGCAGCTTGCCGTTCTGGCGGAAGTAGCGGTCGATGCGCAGGCCGGCGCGGGCGTTTTGCAGCGACTGGCGATGGCGGATGCCCGCGTCGCGGACGCTGCCCACCGCCGGCATGAGCATTTTGGAGAGCATGTAGCGGACGGACGCGTCCTGGATCTCCTGTTCGATCGCCTGCTGCATGGCCTTGCCGGCGGGGCCGGTGGCATCCACGGCTTCGGCCTGCTTCGAGAGAAAGCGGATCATGAAGGCCTGCTCCTGCATGACCATCGGGCGGAGCATGCCGCCGGGGTAGTGGTCGACGTTCGTGCCGACGAAGGCCGCGTCGTTGTCCGAGAGGTGTTCCGTCGTCGTGAGCACGCCGGCCCGTTCGGCCACGACGCAAGGCCGTAGGCGGAACGACGCGGCCATCGCCGCCAGCCGCTCGTCGAACCGGTCGCGCTGCGCGTCGCTCAGCTCGATGCGCCCCGCCAGGATGGCCAGCTCGTCGACGGCCAGACGCGCGACGACGATGCGCACAAGCTGCGAGACGAGGAACGGCTCTTCGCGCAGACATTCGGAGAGGGCGAAGCCGTCGTCGATGGCGCGGAGGGCACCCTCGACGTCGCCTTTGGCCAGCGCAAGATGAAACTCCGCCTGCAGGAGCCGCGCCAACTCGCGCGACTGCTGAATGTGCTCCAGCAGGATCGCAAATGGCTGGTGCGTCTGGTAGTCAATGGGGAACACGCAGCGGGGTTTTTGCAGCGCTTGCCGCAACACCGCGAGCGCCTCGCCGTTGGCCTCGAGGCCGGCCACAAGCGCCGGCTCTTCGATCGCGGTGCGGCTGCCCTTTTCATCGCCGTAACGCGCCACCTCGTTGGCCCGCGCCAGCGCGTCGTAGAAAGCCTGATACAGCGCCCTGTTCGGCGGCGCGAGCTTTTTTACGGCCTGCAGGAGGAGCGGTGCGGCGTTGTCGGCCGCGTTCACGGGCGGCGGCGCGATCTCGGCAAACCACACCGGCTCGCCGCGCTCGCGAAGCCCCGCGATTTCCTTCTGCAGCTCGGCCCGCGCCCGCAGATACCACGCGCCGTAAAACCCGCCGATCGCCATCGCCACGACGAGCAGAAACATCGCGACGTAGACCCACCAGGCCAGCGGCCGGCGCTTGGGGAGCGGCTTGGGTTCGCCGGACGATTCGGACGCGGACGACGTGGACTCGCCGGTCGCTTGTGTGGCCACAGAAAACTCCGGGAAATGTGGGAGAAGGGCGCCCCTTCAAGTTACAACGCCGGGGGGCAAAAGTCATCCCGCAGGCGCTTTTGGCGGGATCGGGGGGCGTTTTGACGCGCGGCGGCGCCGCCCTTAGAATGCCCCCTTACATCCAAGGCAAATTCAGGTCCCGGCCGCGCGGCCGGGCCAACGCAACTGGGAGAGATCGTCGATGAGCGGACCGATTGTGCGCACCGGGCCGTCGCCGGAGTTTACGAAGAACTGGGGCAGCGTTTTTGGGAAAAAGGGGAAGTCGAGCGGCGCGTCGGGCAAGACCACGAAGTCGAACAAGGGCGCGGGCGGCAAGACGGCCAAGAAAAAGCCGGCCAAGAAGGGCGGAAAAAAGTAGCGCCCTGGCGTGCTCTGTCAGAAAAGTGCGCGCGTTTTTCTGACGGAAGGATGTGCGAGTCGATCACCGCCGTCGCTTGCGCCCTGGCTTTTCTATTGCGCCGCCGACCGCGACCCGCTGGGCGAACCCGTGATGAGCCGCCCGTGCGGCAGCGGTCGCCCCGCCACGGAATAGCCCAGCTCGTACAGGTCTTTCTTCAGCCGCCGGTACTCGGCGAAGCTGTCCGGGTACGTCCAGAGGGTGACGACCGTCGTCTTGGAGTCGTACTGCGCCAGCGCCGCCCGGAAGCTCGAATCCGCCCGCAGCGATTCGTTCAGGCTCTCGCCCATCTGGCTGCTCTCCGGGACGAACGTGACCTTGGCCAGGTAGGCCATGCTCGATCCTTCGGGGTGCTTGATGGTGTAGCTGAGCGAGAAGCCGCGAAGCGGGCCGACGACCGCGGCCAGCTCCGGCGAGTTGCGCAACGTGGACATCTTGCGATAGACGTCCGACTCCATCATGCCCGCCAGCTCCTTGAACGGCACGTAGGCGACGCGCCCGCCCAGAAGCTGGAAGTGCGCCTCCGGGCCGTCGACGGTGCGGCTGACGGGGGAGGGGTAGGACTGGATTTGGGTGATTTTGGGGCGGACCGACATCGCGTCTTTCAACTGCCCCTGGAGGTCGGCAAGCTGCCGCTGCAAATCCAGGAGCGAGCGCTGCGACTGCTCAATCTCCTTTTGGAACCGCCGCCGGCCGTCAGCCAGTTGGCTGGCCAGCTCTTCTTCGCGCGGGGCCTGGGCCAGCCGGCCGGCCAGGCGCCCACGGGCGCCCTGTTCCTCGGCGTCGATCGCGGCCAGGCTGGTTTTCAGCCGCAAGACGTCCTCTTCCAACGTCTCCGCGGTCTGCGTTGCGGCCGCCAGCTCGTCGGCGCGCGTGTCCGGCTGCGGCGGAGGCGCGTGCTTGATGCGCATGCCCACCAGCATGACCAGGATGATCACGATCCCCACGACGTTGGTGATCACGTCGAGGAACGAATCGCTGCCGAACGCCGGCTCGTCGTTTCGGGGCTTGGCCATGGTCGTGCTTGGGGGAGAATCAGGTGTTCCCGTTCATCGTCGCGTGTCGTCGCGCTTGGCGATCGGCTCCAGCACGACCCCGCTGTCGCGCAGCAGCGCCGCCAGCTCGCGATACCGGCGGACGCCGCTCTGCGCCACGTCGACCTCCAGGATCGGCTTCCACGACATCCCGCGCCCCGCCGAGCCCCAGTCTTCCATCACTTCCCACAGGCCCGATCGCAGCTCGTCGACGGCGTCGATCGTGCGGGCGGTGAAATGGATGGTCTTGAGCGCCGGGCTGCGCGGGCTTTCGCCGAGGATGCAGAGCTTGTCCGCCTCGATCCGGACGCGGATCGTGCGGGCGATGCGGACGGCATGGGACGAGCCGGGCAAGGCCCAGTTCGCCCCGCGCTGCTGGGCGATGCTCGGCAGCGACGCGATCGGGTCGGGCCGGTCGTCGCGGTCGCTGGGCGGCGGAAGGTCGATGTTCACGGACGGCGCATGAGGGCCGACAACGGGCAGCGACGCGTTGGGCGTGCCGCTCTGGCCCGCTTCGGACGAGGCGATGCCCGGGGCGGAGCTTGGGGCGCCGGCGCCGCTCGATCCGGTTGCTGCGCTGGAGCCCCTTGATTGGCGGGATCTGCTGGAAGCGCCCGTCGCCGCGCTGTCACCAGAAGCAGTTGGATTGCGGCCGCCCTCGTCGGCCGGACCGCCGGTTCCGCCGGTCGCCCCTGGGATGCCGGACGGCGCATTTGCCGGCCCGGTGTTGGCGTAGCGGTTGCCGCCGGGCCCGGCGTAGACCGAGCTGTCGGTGGCGTCGTCGTTGCCGGACGCGCCGCCCCTTCGGCCGCGCTGCTCCAAGCCGGACGCTCCGGCCAATTCGCGGGCAAAAGTCCTGTCGCCCTGGCCCGCGCGCTGTCCGTAATCTCCGGCGCCATTGCGGCCCGATCCGCCGGCGCCCAGTCCCGGGGAACTTCGGCTTCCGCCGCCGCTGCCGCTGCCGGAAAGCAGCGAGTCGGCCGCAAAGCGCGACGAGTTGCCGGGATGATATCCAGTTCCAGATGCCGCACCCGTGCCCGCGCCGCGCGGCGGAGCGCCGGCGAGCGAACGGCCGGTATCGCGCCGGCCCGCGGCGCTGGAATTGCCCGTGCGTCCGCCCGGAACGTCATCGTCGTCCGGTCCGCCAGCCGCGCCGCCGGGCGTGCGACTTGAGCCGCCGCTGCCGGGATCGACCATCACCAGTCCGCCTGACGGCGAGACCCGGAACGACGGCGCCCGGCGATCGCGCCGTCCGACGCCGGAGGCCGCCAGGCGCGTCTGGAGCTTCCGCGCGCCGTCCACCGCCAGCGCCTGCTGCGAAGCCAGCTCGAGGTTGGGCTTGGAAAAGGCCAAGGGCCAGTCCTGCTCGATAAACTCGTAGCCGAATTCCATGCCAGCCTCGCGGACCGTCTCGACGGCCACGTAGTAGGACTCGATGCCGTCGGGCCGCACGAGGAACAAGGGGTAGGGCGCGCTTTCCTCCTCCCGCATGCCGCGCGACCGCCAATAGGCCGAGGTCGCCCGCAACATGGCCATCAGCGGACCCACTTCGGGCGAAGACTCAAAATCGGCGGCGGAGAATTCGGTCCCCTCGGGCTGGACGACGATCGACTCTTCGCGGCACTCCAGGTAGACGGGGCGGCGCACGGTGCCGTTGGGTCCGCGATAAGGAATGATCGAAAAGGTCTCGCGCTGCTGTTGGGCCTTTTGGCGGGCCTTGCGGAGGGCCACGTCGGTCTCGGCGAGCTTGTCGAGGTACCAGGTGAACTCGCGCTGGAGCTGGTCTTTTTGCTTGTCGTCGGTGTTGCCGGGGGGCGTTTGCTCGATCTGTCGGCGAATCGCGGCCAGGCGCTCGTCGATCGCGCGAATCTGGTCTTCCAGGGCGGCGATGCGCTGCCGGCCGGCGATTTCGTCGGCCGCTGCGGCGTCGCGCTGCGCTTCGAGCAAGGCCGCGGATTCCTGGAGCGTCGCGAGCCGTGCGGCGGCGGCATCGGCTGCTGCGCTGTGGCTGGGGTCGTCGGCCAGCGCCTGCTTGCGGGCCATCTGCGTGATGACCACCAGCACGACGATCAGCGCCCCCAGCGTGCACAGCAGCACCGCCAGGAAGGGAAACAGCGAGACCGTGGGCGGTGAACCGGGCCTCCGGCGGCTCATGCGGCGCGTCCCATCGCGGGCTTGACTTTGGCTTCAGCGGCGCGGGCGGCGGCTCCGACGCCCCCTGGCGGAACCGCCGACGGCAAATGCGCCACCCGCGCATTGAGCAGGTGAATGACCGCCGCCAGGCTGGCCAGCAGCTCCTCGAAATGATGAGCGCCGGCGAGGGCGGCGAGGTTGCGATTGAGCGTTTCTTCGAGCGTCGCCACCTGGCTGCCCTTCTGCACAAGCTGCGAAAGGAGCGCGGCCTGCCGGGCGACGTCGCCTTGCAGGTCTCGGGCGGATTGGACGCCCGCCACCAGCGCCTGCTGCGCCTGCTGCGTGAGGCGCTGGTTCTGCTCGGCAAACTGCTGGGCGGCGGCGGCGACGTGCCGGGCGTGGGCCTCCAGGCCCTTCTGCAAGGCGTTTTGCAGCGAATCCTCCAGGAGCTTGCCGGACGACGCGGCCGTCTGCGACCACTTCTCCTGCGCTGCGGCCAGCGACGCCTGCCAAAGCTCGGCCTGCCGCTCGACGAGTGTCTCCGACGACTTCACGACCGCCTCCAGCATCCGCCGGATCGCCGCCACGTTCGGGTCGCTGCCCGCCATCGCTTCCGGGAAGCGTCCCAGCAGCTCTGCCGCGGCGCGCTCGTCAACTTGTTCCAGGAGCTTCCGGTCGGCCCGCTCGTCGGAGTGCTGCACGAACATCAGCACCATCGACAGCACGAGGGCCAGGGCGGTCGTGTCAAACGCGATCGCCAGCGACGCGATAACGGCGTCCATCGACTCGGCCAGCGCCGCCGAATCGATGCTGGCAATGGCCATCGTGATGCCCACGACCGTGCCCAGGAACCCGAGAATCGGCACGGCCCAGATCATCAGCCGCGCCAGGGCATAGGAATCGTGGACGTGTCCCTCATCCAGCTCCGAAAGGTACTTCAACTCGTCCGACAGCCCGTCGGCGGCGCCTTTGTGTTGAATCAGAGACAGCGCCGCGCGCAGCCGCCGCGCGAGATAGCTCTCCTGCACGGCCAGCGGCTGCTTTTCCAGGCGCTCAAGCATCGAGCCGCAGTCTGCGACCGAGTTCCCGTCGGCCGGCGGCGGTTCAAGGACTTTCTTACCGAGCGAGCCAAGCTGGGCGGAGATGTCCTTGCGCCGGATCACGAGCGACGCCAGCCCGATGAAGAACAGCCCGACTTCCGCGTACTCGATCGGGTGGCCGGCGGTGTAGCGGACGAGGAAGACCTGGGCGTCGTTGCCCAGGAGGGGGACGGCGACTTCGGCGTGCAACAGCCAGAAGAACCCCGCCGCCGCCAGCGTGCCCCACAGCACGGGCGAGCGGACGATTGCGTGAGCGAGCTTGTGCCAGGTCGCCAAGGCATGTCCCTTCTGCGAGTGTGGCGCTTCGCGCGCCCATTTCCAACGGCGCGCGGCCCCCATGGAAACCAACCCGACGCGCCAGCGAAGGAACTCGGCGCGCGCGGCCCCGAAGCTAGCACGAAAGGGCGTAGCCGCGGGCACTCTCAAGATCGGGCGAACCGGCAAAGTCGGTCCATAGAATTTGCCCGATCGGCAAGGTTTGAAACGCTGGCATGGACAGCGACACGAACCCGACGCGCCGATGAGGGCGACCCGCGACGGAATACCAACCCGAAGCGCCAGCAAGGGCGATCGGCGACGGAATACTAACCCGAATCGCCAGCGAGGGACCCTCGCTAACCCGACGCGCCAGCGAGGGAGATCGGCGCGCGGTCGCCAGCCCCGCGCGCCCCGCGCGCACCTTGGCTCGCCCGCTCCCTCGCTGGCGCTTCGGGTTGGTGTGTGCCCCTTGATTTCACCGCGGGAACCGTCAATGCTTGCACGGCGAGGCGCACCATGGCCAAAGCCACGTCCAAAACCGCCAAACGATCCCGCCCGGCCGCGAAGCGCAGCCCCAAGGCCGCCAAGAAGCCCGGCCGCGCCAAACCACGCGCCCGCAAGAAGCGCATCTCCCTCGGCCGGCCGCTGGTGACGGCCGAAGAGATGCTGTTCATGCTTTTCAAGGACGACTATCCGGCCCGCGAGGCGTTTCGCTTCTTGAACGTGCAGACGGTGGGCGAGCTGGAGCGGTATTCGCCGGACGAGATCGTCAAGCGGCTGGCGAAGCCGGTGTTCGACACGGTCGACCGGATTCGCGTGCTGTTGGCCGCCAAGAACCGCAGCCTGGCCGGCGACGAAGAGTTCGCACTCGAGCACCGGGCGAAGGAGGAGAAGTAAGCGCTACGCAAATCAAGTCGCGGGGAGTTCGATGGCCGCGGTCGCCGCGGTTAACACGTCTTCTCACATGCCTGAAATGGAGGGAAATGCCATGTCAGAGCAACGTCGACTTTCTGTCGTGATGTTTGCCGTGCTGCTCTCGTTCGCGCTTTTTCCGCTGGGGTGCTCCAGTGAGCCGGCTTCGACGACCACGGGCGATCAAGGAGAGCTGCCGCCCGGCCATCCGATGCGGACGCCGGCGCCGACGACGCCCCCTCCCGCCCCGGACGTGGCGATCGAACTTTCTGATCCGGAGGCGAAGCTGGTCAATACCTTCGTGAAGAACCAGCAGGGCCAGGAGGTGCCGGTCCGCGTCGTGCATTGGAAGGTGAAGTACCGTTTTACCAAGGGGCAGCCGCAGGCCGGCAAATGGTACACGTGCCAGGCAGAATTCAGCCTGACGGGAATGAAGCAGTTTGAAGGCTCGCAAATGGCGGCGGAGGGCGTCTTTGAGTCGGACACGCCTTTGTTTGCCAAGTCCGATCCGCCGACCACCGTGGAGTTCACAGTGCGTCAGGGAAACGACAAGAATAGTCTGGACAAGCTGATCTCCAACACCGTGACTACGGACGTGCAGAATTTGATTGATTCGGGCGTCAAACCGTAGCGGCCCGGCAGTCGCCACAGGAGCCTGGTGCCATAGCTTCCATTTTTGGCGCCTCTGCGACATTCAGTTTGCCCATTGCCGCTGCGCATGCTATGCGCCCTTGGGCGGTCCCGCGCGCACAGGCCGCGGTCGCCGTTCTGCGTCCGTGAAAAAGCAACGGCTGACGGGCCGTTCCCCTCGCTGGCGCGTCGGGTTGGTGTGAAACAGGCAAGTGGAAAGAGATGTCAACCGCGCAGCCGCAAACATTCGCCGCCGCAGCACCCGGTAAGCCGGCCGCGCCCGCGGCCTGGCTTTTGTCGCCGGCGCTGGACCTGGTGTTCGTGGCCAATCTCGCCTGGCCGGTCGTGGCGATCGCCACGGCCGCCTTCGCCGACACCCAGGCCCTCCAGGCCTGGGGCTTTTTGCTGGCCTACTTCATCATCATGCCTCACCGCTGGCTCACGCTGCCGCTCGTCTTTTGCGACCGCGAGCGCCTGGCCCAGCGGCCGCTGGCTTACCTGGGCGTCCTGGCCGCGATCGTCATGCTCTGCTCGACCGTGCGGCTCAGCTTGTCGTCGCTGGCCGTCCTGGCGGCGATCGACTACGCCTGGAACGCCTGGCACTTCGCCGCCCAGCACGCCGGCATCGCCCGAATTTACGAGCGCCTCGCCCGCCCCGCCGACGCCTCCACCGGCACGCTGGAAAAAATCGTCCTCCGTACGTTCTTCTTGTTCGTCCTGCTGCGGCTGACGGGCACGTTCACGCCCGACGACACCTCGCCCTGGCTGATGTGGACGGCCGCGGCCAGCCGGTACGCCTCGTGGCTCGACTACGCCATCCTGACGATGCCGGCGGTGCTTTTCTTCCGCGAGATGATGCTGCGGCCGGTCGCCGTGTCTCGGTGCGTTTATCTGGGCAGCGTCTGCTCACTGTATGCCTTGCTGCTCGTGGCGATTCGCGCCAACCACAGCGGGCTGATCCTGGGCTGCGCCGGGGCGGCCACGCTCTTCCACTCCGTCGAGTACATGGCCGTCGTCACCTGGCACGTGCCCAAGAATCGGGCCCTGTCCCAGTCGTCCATGTGGCGGAAGCTGATCGGGCACTGGGGCATTACGCTGTTGGCCTTCATGGCGTTTTTTGCCGTGACGACGTGGTTCATTCCGCCGGAGCACCGCACGACCTGGGCCTGGATCAACCTCAACGTGTCGATGCTGCACTACGCCTACGACGGGATGATCTGGAAGCGGCCGAAGAAGCCGGCAAACCAACCCCCTCCCCCCTTGCGGGGGAGGGTCGGGGGGGGGGGTTGAGGCGAGCCAGGTTCGCACTCAATGCACAGGCGGTCCCGTCACACCAACCCTCTTCGACTCACAGCGTTCGCGCGCGATCGATCTCTTTGCGCGTAAGCCGGCCGTCGTGCAGGGCCGAGGCGACAAGGGCCGCATCGCAACCGGCGGCGGAAAGGGCCCGCAGGTCGTCGAGGCCCCGAACGCCGCCGCCGGCAACGAGTTGTAGCGGCACGCTCGCGGCGCCGCGAATCGCGCGGCACAGGTCCAGCGTCCGCACGCCGCCGCCGGCGCCCACGTCGGCCAGGTCGAGCACAATGATCTCGCGGATGCCGGCGTCGAACGCGAATCGTGCAATCTGCACCGGCGACACTGGATTCCAGCCCGGTCCGCAGATCGGCGTGCCGTCCTTTAAGTCCAGGCTGAAGACGATTCGCTCCGGATCGACGGCTGCCGCAATCTCGCCCAGCGCCGCAGGCGACGCCAGCGATTCCAGGCCGACGACGATCCGCGCGAGTGTCTTGCCGGAGTGTACGAATTCTGCCAGCCCTTGAGCGCGCAAGGCGTCTCCGCAGCCCGCGTCCACCCACAGCGAAAGGCCGGCGTCCATTAGGTCGCGATAAATGTGGAGCGCCGGCGCCGCCCCGGCAATCGCATCGAGGTCGGCCACGTAGGCTTCCGTCAGGCCCAGGGCCGCAAACGCCCGCGCGACGGTCGCCGGCCGGGCGTCCTGGGCGATCCGGCTGACGACGGGGCGGTATTCGTCGCGCCGCCCGGCGACGCCGCGGACGACGAGGCCGCCTTTCAGGTCCAGAACGGGAATGATCTGCACTGGCGCCTTCCCTACAACGAACTGCTACCGCGGATATCATAGAGGAAACGACGTGCTCCGCGCTCGCACCGTGTTCCGACCATGCGCCGCATCTACCTCGACCACAACGCCACAACGCCGCTTTTGTCTGCCGTCGCCGCCGCGATGGCGGAGTGCGACGCGGCCGGCCTGGCCAACCCGGCCAGCCAGCATGAGGCCGGCCGCCGCGCGCGGCAAGCGCTGGAAACGGCGAGGGAAGGAATCGGCGAAATCCTGGGCGCGAGGCTTTCGTCGCCGCAGTCGGACCGCGTCATTTTCACCAGCGGCGGGACCGAGGCCAACAACCTGGCGCTCTTCGGCCTGGCGGGGCGCGAGCCGTGCCGGCTGATCGTCTCGGCCATCGAACACCCCAGCGTGGCGGAGCCGGCCAAGGAGCTGAAGCGGCGCGGGTTCGACGTACACGTCCTTCCGTTGAGCCGCAATGGCGTCGTGGACATCGGGCGCCTGGAGCAGTTTATGACGCCACCCACGCGCCTCGTGAGCATCATGCTGGGCAACAACGAAACGGGCGTCATGCAGCCGGTGCGCGAGGCGGCCGAGATTTGTCGCCGGCGCGGTGTGCTCATTCATACTGACGCGGTGCAGGTGGCGGGAAAACTGCCCGTCGATTTCCATGCGCTGGGCGTCGACGCGATGAGCGTCGCGGCGCACAAGTTTCACGGCCCGCGCGGCATTGGGGCGCTGGTCGTCCGGCACGGGGTCGCCTTGCAGCCGGTCCTGTTCGGCGGATTTCAGCAGGAGGGTTTTCGGCCGGGGACGGAGTCCGTGACGCTGGCCGTGGGGATGCACGCCGCCTTGCGGCTTTGGGCCGCGGAGCGCGAGGCGCGGATCGAGCGGATGACGCGGCTGCGCGACAAGCTCGACGCGTTGCTCGTGGCTGGCTGGCCAGGCGCGCTCGTTCATGGCCGCGATGCGCCGCGATTGCCGCACACGACGAGCATTTCGTTTCCCGGACTCGACCGGCAGAAGCTGGTGATGGCACTCGATTTGAACGGAGTCGAATGCTCCAGCGGCTCGGCTTGCGCCAGCGGATCGACGGACCCGTCGGCCACGCTGGTGGCGATGGGCGTGAGCCAAGCGGAGTACGACTCGGCCGTGCGGTTCAGTTTGGGCGCGACGACAACGGAGGAGGAGATCGACGAGGCGACTGCGACCATTCGACGCGTCTTGGATCAACTACGGCGAGCGAAATGAACGACCCCGCCGCCGCCATCGATCTTGCCAGCCCGCCGCCGTTTCCGCGCTGGTTCCTGACGGGCCCCACGGCCGCCGGAAAGACCGCCGTCTCCATCGAGCTGGCCCGGCTCATCTCGGCCGAGATCGTCTCGATGGACTCGATGGCGCTCTATCGGGGGATGGACATCGGCACGGCCAAGCCGACGCCGGCCGAGCGGGCAGAAATCCCGCACCATTTGCTGGACGTGCTCGATCCGGGCGAGGAATTCAGCCTGGCACAATATGTTGCGGCGGCCAACGCGGCGGCGGCGGAGATTCACGCGCGCGGCAAGCAGGTGTTGTTTGTGGGCGGGACGCCCTTGTACCTGAAGGCCCTGCTCCGCGGCATGTTCGCCGGGCCGCCGGCCGACTGGCCGCTGCGCAGCGCGCTCAAGGAGCAGGCCGCCCGCGACGGAGTGGAGTCGGTCCACGCCCGGCTGGCGAGAGTCGATCCGGCGGCCGCGGACAGGCTGCACCCTTCCGACCTGCGGCGCGTGATCCGGGCGATCGAGGTTTTTGAAAAGACCGGGCGGCCGATCAGCCAATGGCAGCAGCAATTCGACCGGCCCGCCGACCCAAAGAAAAACAAAAACCTTGTGTTTCTTTTGAATTGGCCGCGGGCCGTGCTGCACAAGCGGATCGACGAGCGGGTTTTGCAGATGTTCGAGGCCGGATTCGTGGAGGAAGTGCGGAGGCTGGCGGCGCGAGGCCCGGTCAGCCGGACGGCGCGGCAAGCGGTCGGCTATTGCGAGGTCCTGGAGCACCTGGAGGGCAAGCGCGACTTGGCGGAGACGATCCGCCGCGTGCAGCAGCGCACGCGGCAGTTTGCCAAACGGCAGACGACGTGGTTTCGCAGTTTGGCGGAGTGCCGGGCGATTGAAGTGCAAGAACCGGTGGAGCCTGTGGACGTCGCACGGCGCATCGCGCAGACGGGAAGGGAAGCGATATCGGCGTAGCGCCGGGCGTCGACGTGTTCCAATTCGCGGCGCACCGAAAACAAGGCGACGACAAGGCACTCCAAAAGCTATTTCACCTTCTCCATCCACTCGTCGCACGCCTTCCGCCATTTCTCCAGCTCGGCTGCGCGCTCCGGCTTGCCGGCCAGGTCCGTTCGCTCCAGGGGGTCGCTCGACAGGTCAAAGAGCTGCTCGACGCTCTCGTCGCCGGTGAAATAGCGGGCGTACTTCCACTTCGGCGAGCGAACGCCCACGGTCTGCGGGATGGCCTTGTGGACGAAACGGTGCTCGTAGAAGAACGTGTCCGGCCAGTCCGCCGGCCGCTCGCCGCGCAGGAGCGGGACGAGGCTTCGGCCTTGCATCGCGTCGGGCGCTCCGAGCCCGGCCAGCTCCAGGATCGTCGGCGCGACGTCGATATTCAACGCTAGCGCGCCGCACGTCGCGCCGCGCGTCTTTGCCTTTTGCGATTGGCCGACATCTGAGCTTTGCGGCCGCGGATCGAACACGACGAGCGGCACACGGATTGACTCCTCGTGCATGAACCATTTTCCCGCCAGGCCGCGGTCGCCCAGATAAAAGCCGTTGTCGGACGTGAAGATCACGATCGTGTTCTCGGCCAGCCCGCGGTCTTTCAGCTTGGCGATGATCTGCCCGGCCGCGTCGTCCATGCCGGTCACGAGGCGGTAGTAGTTCCGCAGCGTGTACTGAGTCATTTCGGCGTCGGCGAAGCGGAAGGTCCAGCGGCGGCGGGCCTCGGACGTTTGCAGCATGGCGGGTAGGCGCGAGAATTCCTCGCGCGTGGCCGTTTCCGGCGCGGGGATTTGGAGGTCGGCGTAGAGGTCGAGGTACCGCCTGGCGGGCGGAAACTGCGTCTGCCACGGTTCGCCGTCCTGGCAGTGCGCCGCCTTGAAGCTGATTTGCAGACAAAAGGGCTGCTCGGCGCTGCAGCCATCGAGAAACTCCAGCGCCTGATGCGCCTGCTTGTCGGTGAGATGTTCGTCGTCGCCCGAGGTGAAGTAACGCCCCTGGCCAGGAAAGCCGCGCCAGTAGTCGAATTCCTTCTCCGGCATGTCCTTGCCGACGCCGTACTTGCCGATGAAGCCGGTGCGGTAGCCAGCCTTGCGTAGCAGCGCGGGGTACGTCTGGGCGAAG
>JACOUI010000001.1 GCA_016177915.1 Planctomycetia bacterium | reverse complement strand
GCCACGGCGGTGCTGCTGGAAAAGGACGAGGAGTGGCAAACGGAGAAGCGTTACCTGCCCCAGTGCACGGCGTAAACCCTGCTCAACCAAGAAGGGTCTTTACAGAAGAATTGTTGCACTATCGACGACGGAGACGCATGGCCACTCGCCTTCTCATTCAGTACCAAGTCGGCTCGCAACTCCAGAGGAGCTGCGTCGGCACGTTCTACGGATGCGCCGCCCCCACCGGCTGCGCCGCCGGCGTCAGACGCCGCGTCGCCCAGATGCGGTTGATCGCGTCGAGGAACGCCCGGGCGCTCGCTTCCAGGCTGTCCGTCGAGACGGCCCGGCCGCGATAGAGTTGGCCGTCGCAGAGGAGCTGCACGTTCACCTCGCCCTGGGCGTCCTTGCCGACCGAGACGCTGTGCACGCGGAACTCGTTGCACGTGGCCGAAATGCCCGTGGCCTTCTCGATCGCCCAGAAAACCGCATCGACCGGCCCGTCGCCGGCGTTGTCCAGCTCGACTGTGACGTGCTCGCCGTCGTGGGCCAGCTCCAAGTGGACCGAGGGCGTCCGCCCCGTGCCGCAGTTCATCTTGTAGGAGACGAGCCGCCAGCCCCCCTCGCCGGTTTTCTGGTGCGTGATCAGCGAGACGATGTCGCTGTCGTAGATTTCCTTCTTCTTGTCGGCCAGGGCCTTGAACTGCTCAAACACCATCTGGAGCTGCTCGGGCGAAAGGTCGAAGCCCAGCGCGCGGGCCCGGTCGGCCAGGGCGGCCCTTCCGGAATGCTTGCCCATCACGAGGTCCGTGCGGGCGAAGCCGACGTCCTCGGGCCGCATGATTTCGTAGGTGCGGCGCTCCTTGAGCATGCCGTCCTGGTGGATGCCCGCCTCGTGGGCGAAGGCGTTCCGCCCGACGATGGCCTTGTTCCGCTGCACCTGCATGCCGGTGATGTTGGAGACGAGCCGGCTGGTGGGGACGAGGCGCGAGGCGACGATCCCGGTGTCGCAGCCGTAGTAGTCGCCGCGGACGCGCATCGCCATCACGACCTCTTCCAGCGAGCAGTTGCCCGCCCGCTCGCCGATGCCGTTGATGGTGCACTCGATCTGGCCGGCGCCGGCCTCGACGGCGGCCAGGCTGTTGGCGACGGCCAGGCCCAGGTCGTTGTGGCAGTGGATGCTGATCACCGCCTTGTCGATGTTCGGCACGCGCTGGCGGAGCGTGCGAATCACGTTGTGCATGTGGGTGGGCGTCGCGTAGCCCACCGTGTCTGGGATGTTGACCGTCGTGGCGCCGGCGTCGATGGCGGCCTCGACCACCTCGCAGAGGAAGTCCGGCTCGGTCCGGGCGGCGTCCTCCGGCGAGAACTCGACGTTTTTGCAGTAGGACACCGCGCGGCGCACGCCCGCCACCGCCCGCCGCACGATCTCGCCCTTGTCCATCCGCAGCTTGAACTCGCGGTGGATGGCGCTCGTGGCGAGGAAAACGTGGATCCGCGGGTGGGCGGCGTGCTCAAGGGCTTCCCAGGCGCGGTCGATGTCGGCGTCGTTGCAGCGGGCCAGTCCGCAGATGACCGGCCCGCGAACCGCCTTGGCGATTTCGCGGACGGCCTCGAAGTCGCCGACGGAGGCGATGGGGAACCCGCCTTCGATGATATCGACGCCGAGGGCCGCCAAGGCCTGGGCGACCTCGAGCTTTTCGGCCAGGTTCATGCTGCAGCCGGGCGACTGCTCGCCGTCGCGGAGGGTCGTGTCGAAGATCAAGACGCGGCGGGGCTTGGCAGCGATGGAACTTTTTTTTGCGGGACCGTTATTGGAGTGGGGCATGGCGGCTCTCTTGGAGTCTCGTGGATGGTTCTTGTGTGGGGATTTTGGGGCGCGCTTACACGCTGGGATGCCGACTCCTGGTCGGCCGCCGTAGCACCAGGTGCGCCCTCAGCGTCCACGAGTCGATTTGCGTCGTCGAGACGAAGGACCGGCGAGGTGTGTCGTTGCCGTTACGCATGGCTGACAAAGTTGTGCGGGGCAATTCGGCGCGGGGCAATTCGGCGCGGGGCAATTCGGCGCGGGGCAATTCGGCCCGGGGCAATTCGGCCCGGGGGCCTGGCGACAAAGTCCACGAAAACCCTACTTTCCAAAAAGCCCCGATCGAACATGGCAAAAAGCCACAAAAAACCCCATAAAAAAACCCATAAAAAAACCCCGCGCCTTTGGGGCCCGGGGTTGATCTCGTCGATGCGGAAGCTCATTCCGGCGGAGAAACCCTACGGACCCTCTCCGGCGCGAAGCGCCAAAAGCAGCAGCGGAAGCAGGCCAAGTTGCATGGGACAGCGTCCGGTCGGAATGAGTTCTTTCTGTCTACTGGAAGAGTAGCGGACGGGCCGGGGCGGGTCAAGGGCGTTTGGAGTCCTGCGACTTGTCGCGGCTTCGTCCGACCGTCGGTCGAAGAACGGGGCTGTGGCCATCGGCAGCGACGCGCGGTGATCGTGCGTCGGCGCGGGCGCAGCAAAAAGCGGCGACAAGTCGCCGCACTCCAAAGAGTCGCCGCCTTTCAAAGCCCTACGCCGAGAAGACCACCGTCAGCGCAATGAGAATGAACCCGATCGTGACGATCGAGATCAGGATGGCGGTGATCGTGCGCCAGGTCATGCGGTCTTCACGGACCATGCTCTGGCACTGATCGGCGCTGAAGTGCTGCATCAGCGTGCCGAGGGACGTCGGCTCCTCGGGGGTCGGACGATCGGCGGGCGAAAAGGTCGTGGCCATGGCGTGTCTCCTCGGCGCGTGCGTTGGGGCCAAAAGCGGGGCGGGCGCGCCCTGCGATGGCCCAGGAAGCGCATCGCAAAAGCGCATCTCCGCCCGTCCCCGGACCTGCCTTTGCAAGCCGCGTGCCAGCAGGTTGCCGCCCGGAACTGCGAGAAATGAGGGGATTGGCGGGAGGGAAGCAGGGCAGGCGGCGTGCCGCGGGGCGTGCGGGCGCGCTTGGGAGCGCCAACGCGAGCGCTCCCGAACCGCCCTGGGCGGCCCGATGAAGAACGAAGCCGGCGGGCCCTTACCACTTCCAGCGGGGCTTCAGGTCCGCGTTCACGACCTTCCCCTCCGGCCACTCGCTGCGCGACAGCCGGATGATGCTCTCCGCCGATTCGACGCCCATCATTTCCAGCGAGAGCCAGTCGTTTCCCGCCAGGTGCGGGCTGACGACGACGTTGTCCATCGCCAGGAGAGGGTTGTCCTTGGGGGTCGGCTCCTGCTCGAAGACGTCGAGCCCGGCGGCGGCGGGCCGGCCCGCCTTCAGCGCCGCGACGAGGTCGCGCTCGACGACTAGGCCCCCGCGCGAGGTGTTGATGAACACGCTTCCTGGCTTCATGTGCGCGAAGAACTCCGCGTTGCACATGCCGCGCGTGGCGTCGCTGAGCGGGCAGTGGATCGTGACGAAGTCGGACCAGGCCAGGAGCTGATCGAGCGGCACAAGTTCGACGCCGTGCTTCTGGACAAAGCCCATGTCGGGCATCGTTTCGGCGGCAAGGATCTTCATGGAAAGCGCCAGGCCGCGGACGGCGGTGCTGCGGCCGATGCGCCCCAGGCCGACGACGCCCAGCGTCTGCCCGCGAAGGGGCGTCGTCGGCCGCCGGGCCCAGCCTCCCTGCCGCGTGTCACGGTCGTTGACGACGATGTTCTTGGCCACGGCGAACATCAGGGCGAAGGCGTGCTCGGCGACCGCCTCGTGGTTGGAAGTGGGCGTGATGGTCAGCGCCACGCCGCGGCGCGTGGCGGCGGCGACGTCCACGCGGTCGTAACCCACGCCGGCTCGGGCGATCACGCGCAGCTCGGGCAGCGACTCGATCACGCGCGCCGTGAAGTGCTCGCTGCCGGCGATGACGGCCTGCGCGCCCTTGAGCTCGGCGACCGTCTCGTCCTCACTGCAAAGGCCGCGGGCCAGCAGCTTGTTCCGCGGATAGCGGACTTCAAAGCCGGCCTTTTGCAGAATGCCGACGTACGAGCCGGGATTCTGGATATACGTTTCGGGCGTGATGAGGACGACGGGCATAAGGCGTTCCGGGCGGGGGCGGGGCGGGATTAGCGTGAGGCGTGAAAGTGGGAATGGTATCGCGCATGCCGGCGACCGTCCACGAGGGCGAGCAGCCGGGCAAACTGGGCTGCCGAGTGCTCCCGCACGCTGCCGCCAGGAGCGCGCGGTTTTGGACCATTGCACCTTCGTACAGTCGTTTTGAGGCGGTCAAGAAGAAGGAAAGCGGGCGGAAACGACACACATTTGTGTGTGCGGTTGGGAGAATGGGATGACTGGGACGATTACGCAATATTACCGATAAACGACTCGTCATGCGACAGTCAGCCAAGGCTCACGAAAGAACGGACGCCTTGAGGTTCAGACGATGCCGCGAGTGGGCTTCGCGGAGCGCCCGCCGCGCGCGATTTTTCGAGAAATTCCGAAAAAACGCTTGTAAAGCGCCGGCGCGCTGGTAGCTTGAGAGCCGATTCCGTTCTGCCGGTTCCTTTCGACGACCGGCGTTTCCATTGTCGCGGCGGAGGCAGATGGCGTGGCTGTCGCCAGTGGAGATCGCGGATCTTTGAGCAGCGGGACCGGCCGAGCGCGACGGGACTTCGCGCCCTGCGAAGTTTTGTTTTCGTGCGCGTCTTGCTTGCTTGTCTGCTGCTGGTGGCGGCCGCGCTTAAGCTGCACGGGCTGATGGTCGGCGCCTCGGCGCGCGATTCCCTTTTGTCGTCCCCCGCGGCACAATTCGCAGTCGCGGAGATCGAAATCCTGTTGGCGCTGTGGTTGATCTCGGGTCGCAGCGAACGCCTGTTGTGGTGGGCCGCGACGGGGTTCTTTGGCATCGTGGCAGGCGTGAGCCTTTACTCGGCATTGCTCGGACGGACGTCGTGCGGCTGCTTCGGCGCCGTGCGAGTGAGCCCGTGGGCGACATTCGCGGCGGATTCAATCGCGCTCGCGCTTCTGGTGCTCGCGCGGCCGCGAGCAGCCGGCGTCGGTAACACGTCAGCATCGATTCCGAGCATTCTGAAAGTAGTCGCCGGAACGCTCGCCTGCGCCGTCGTTGTTGCCGCCGTATGGACTGCGGCGTTCTGGGGTGATCCGGTCGGTGGTCTCCTGCGGGTGCGCGGGGAACCGGTCACGCTTAATCCGAGCACCGTGTCGGTCGGAACGGCGGAGGTCGGAGATTCACGGACATTCACCGTTTTCGTGACCAACCGAGGGGAGCAACCGATTCGCGTCACAGGGATTGGGTCGTGCTCGTGCAGCGTGGGCAGTCAATTGCCGCTGACGGTGCCGGCCGGGGAATCGCGCAGGATTGACATTAGCGTGATGTTTCCCGATCGGCCGGGAGACTTCGCAGGGCGCGTCCCGTTTTTTGCGGACCTAAGGACGGAGCCGATTGTCTTCTGGGCATTTTATGGACGTGCAAACGATTCTCGTAACGGGAAAGTGTAGCGACTCTTACTCGTACTGGAGGAAACAACAATGCAGCGCGTAATGAGTGTGAGCAGTTGGTGGCTCACGTGCGTCGGTTTGAGCCTGCTCGTGGTCGCGGCTGTTCTGGTGCCCAGCCACGTTGCGTTCGCTCAGGGGTACGGTGCGTGCGACGGCGACGGGACGTGCAATAACGGGTGCAACGGCCGGCCGATCGAGAACTGCAGCTTGCAGGGAGGGTGCAAGCAAACTGCTGACGCAGCTCATTGCGGGGGATGCCTTTGCCGCTTGCAAGCGGGAGCTTGCCACTGCAATTGAGGCTCGCAGCGCGATTGCCACGCGGACCAGCCGCATACCTTCACCGAAGGAGAAAGGAGGTTTCGCCATGCCTCGAATCTTGTGGGCTTGCTCGTGGCATTTCGCGTGCGTCGGCGGCGCGATCCTGCTGAGGCTGCCATGAAGTTTCACCACTTCGTTCAGCCGGCAGGAGCGGCGTTCGGTGTCTGCGCGTTGCGCGCGAGGGCTGCAAGGCGTCGCAGGACAGCGCGCGCGTCCAGTTGCGTCGCGAGCGGGGCAGCGCTTTGGGTTGTCGGCTTTCTGTTGGTCGGGCTTGGCGCCGACGGCAGCGCAAGGGGGGGCGACACGTTGGAACAGCGGTTCATGAGCGAAGCACCGCAGCGCTGGCAGGAGTACCGACACTTCAGCAATCGGCTGCAGGGGGACGCCACATGGAAATTGACGGTCAATGGCGCGCTTCGGCTCCACACGTCGTACCAAGTGAAGCAAAATGACAGCGGCAAGCTTGTCGTGACGCAAAACAGCGCCTACGAGGACAGCAAATCGCTCGAGACGCAGGGGGAGGTTTTGGCCTTCAACTCCCTTTACTCGTTTTCGTTGCAAAGGCATTCGGAGACAAGCCCGTGGTTTATCACGGGCGTCGTCAAACGCGGAGAGAATGCACGGGACAGGGCGCCCGGCTACAGTGAGGCCATCCGTTGGATCTCGGGGGCATCGCTGGGGCTAACGAATGCGAAGGCGCTCGATCAGCTTTTGAAGCAGCCCGCGTTCAAGGTCGTGGCCATTAGCGAAATCATCGATGGCGCGGCGGCTGCTGTGCGAGTCGAGTTTGACAATGGTCACCATTGGGACGAAGGGGAGTTCTTCCCGATTCAGAAAGGCGTCTTAATCCTCGATCCGCAACATTTCTGGTGCCTCCGCTCAGCGCAATTGGAGTGCATCTACTCAACTGGGGCTTTGGTCAGCCGCGTCAATGCGACGTACGACGTGAGGGGGAAGGGCTTGCCAATCCCCAAGAAGGTCGTTGATGACGCAACTTCCGAAGTAGAAGGTCAAGGAACTGTCCGATCGGTGTCCGAAATCACGTACAGTTTTGTTAATCCGACGACCCTGCCGGATGACGGAGAGTTCACACTCTCCGCATTTGGTTTTCCTGAACCGGAGTTTGCGGCGACGGGGAGCCAGTTGTATCTTTGGATCGGCGCTGTGGGGGTTCTCTGTGTCGTGACGGCGATCGTTCTCCGAAGCTTGCTGCGCCATCGGTCGCCGGCAAGGTAGACCGCGCGCACTCTACTTCGCGGACGAAGCGGTGTCTCTGCGGAAGAGGAAGCGTTGACAATTCGAGCGCCCGGCTGGATTGATGCGGCCCTAACGGGCGTCGTCTTTTACGTGCTGGCGACGCTCATCGTCGTCACAGGCATGGCACTGGGAACGTCGGTCGTCCAACCCGCGGCCGACATCGTCACCGGCCGCAACCTGGCCGGGCGGTTTGGAAACTGGGACGCCCAGTGGTACCGCGAGATTGCGGAAGAAGGCTACTCGCTCAAGCCCGGCACACAGTCGACGCTGACCTTCTTTCCGGCCTATCCGCTTACCGGGCGGATCGTGGCGCGGGCGACGGGATTGCGGACGGACTTGGCGCTCGTCGTGGTTGCGCACGTTTGTTTGCTCCTGGCGTTCATCGTCATGGCGGCGATGGTGCGGCGACGGGGAAGCAACCCCCCAAGGATTGAAACCCCCCCTGCCCCCCCTTCGGAAGGGGGGGAGCACCCGACGAGCCGCCTCAGCTCCTCGCCCTTGAAGGGGGGACGCGAAAACGGATCGCCGGAGCTGACGGATTATTCGCTCCTGGCCATGGGGCTTCTGCCGACGACCGTCTTCTTCCGCATGGCCTATAGCGAGGCGATGTTCGTCCTCGTGCTGGCCGTGCTCCTCTACGGGATGCAGCGCCGCTGGCCGGCCTGGACGCTGGCGATCGTGGCAGGACTCTTGACGGCGGTGCGGGCCACGGGGATCGCGGCTGCGCCCGTGCTCATGGTCTACGCCTGGCGGCAATTTGGCCGGGCGGGCGACGAGACATCGCCGACGTCCGCGGAGGACAGCGAGCGGAAGAAGGGCGGACGAACATTGCAGCGCGCAGCGTACGCCGGCGCGGTCGCGGCGGTTTCCGTCTGGGGGCTGGCCGCATATATGACCTACCAGGCGATCCAGTTCGGCGACCCGCTGGCCTTCGTCAAAGTCCAATCGCAGTGGCGCCTGCGCCTCGGCGACGACCCGCCGCTGTCGGAAAAGGTCACCGCGCTGGCCACGCTGGAGCCGGCGTGGGGCGTGTACGTGCCCGGTAAATCGGGCTATTGGGCCCGCCGCGATTTGCACGGCAACGCCCTCTTCAGCCTGCAGTTCGCCAACCCGATCTATTTCGCCGCCGCGATCGTCCTGCTCGTGATCGGCTGGCGGGCGCGGCGCATCACGGGCTATGAGGCGGCGATCGGGGGGCTTTTGCTTTTGATCCCCTACGTGACGAAGGCCTACGACAACGAGATGGCGGGTTTCGGGCGGTTCGCGGCGGTGGTGCTGCCGGTGTATCCCGTGGCCGGGTGGCTGCTGTCGAAGCTGGGGGGACCGCTGTCGGCGGCGGTGCTGTCGCTCGCGGCGTTTTTCCTGGGGGCCTATGCGGCGCTCTTCGCGGCGGGGTATTGGATCATTTAAGCTAGGGGAGTGGTCTGCGGGCGTTTGGCTGCTCGCCTTGGATCTTGGCTGGCGCCTGGGCGCGGCGTGTGGCCGTCGCATCACTGCGAATCGGCCTGGCGGGCCGCTTCGCGCCGCTTCGCCCACAGCGACGCCACGATAGAAAGCGCGAGGATTCCCACCACCACGAGCAGCGACTGCCAAGGCTCGATGAGGTGGCCGTTGTGGCCGTACTTCTCGGCCCACAGATAGTCCGCGCCCATCTTCAGCCCGATGAAGCCCAGGATGACGGCCAGGCCGTACTTGAGGTAGTGGAAGAGGTCCATCACGCCGGCCAACAGGAAATAGAGGGAGCGCAGGCCGAGGATGGCGAAGATGTTGCTCGTGAAGACGATAAAGGGGTCCTTGGTGACGCCGAAGATGGCGGGGACGCTGTCGACGGCGAAAAGCACGTCCGTGCTTTCGACGACCATGAGCACGAGGAAGAGCGGCGTCACGCAGAGTTTTCCCTTGTGCCGCACGAAAAACCTCTCGCCGGTGGCCACGTGCTCCATGTCGGCGGCCAGGTGGGTCTCGTCGATCTGGGATTCGGGCATGAGGACGACCGCCGACTCCATTTCCGCTTTGGTCGGTTCGCGCTGGGGCTGGACGTCGGACTCGGCCGTCGGGAGCGAGGCGCCGGTCGCCGCGGCGGCGGAGCTGGCGAGCACGGCCGAGGGGAGCTGCGCGGGATGCGGCTCGTAGTGCCCGCCGGCCACGCGGAGTTTTCGCCCCAGTCGCAGCACCCACGATTTCTCAGGGTGCATCTGGCTTTCGTCGGTGACAGCGAGCTTGACGGCGGTGTAGACCAAGAAAATGCCGAGGATGGCCTGCGCCCAGTCGAACCGCCTCAGGATCTCGGCCCCGACGAGCACGAACGCCAGGCGCATGAAAACCGCGCCCAGAATTCCCCAGAAAAGGACGCGGTATTGGTACTTGGGCGGGACGTGAAAGAACTTGAAGATCACCGCGAACACAAAGACGTTGTCCATCGACAACGACCATTCGATGAGGTAGCCGGTGAGGAATTCGGTGGCTTTGTGCCAGCCGGAGACGCGCTCGTCGCCCAGGAACTTCCAGACGTAGACGTTGAAGGCCAGGGCCAGGCCGCACCAGCAGGCGGTGGCGATCGCCGCCGCGCGGAGGGTCTGCACCTTCGACTTGCGATGGAAAACGCCCAGGTCGACGGCCAAGCAGATTGCCACGAACGTGCCGAAGCCGAGCCATTGCCAGAGGGATTCGGAGCCGGCGCCCGGCCTGGTCAGGCCGTCCCACGTGGTTTGGAAGAACGCTCCGACTTTGTCGATCCAGCCCTCCACGATTTGCCTTCCCGCTTTGCGTGCGATGCCGATTAGGGTCGAACGAAAAAAAGTGTCGTCTTTCGCTCCGCGAAAGAGCGTCCTTTCGCGGAGCGAAAGGCGACAAATTCGGGAAGTTATTTTTCGGCCGCTCCTTAGGGTGCGGCTCCCATTGGGAATGGTGCGCAATCATAGGTTGACGGGCAAGCCGATTCCAGGGCGTCCCGCCGGCCCACGCGACGAATCACGCGCGCTCGGATGCGCCGTCAGGACGGCGCACCAGGGCCAGGAACGGGAGGCCCAAAAGCAGCAGGCCGACGGACCAGAAGGCCTCGTAGGAGGCGTTGTACCAGGCGTAGACAAGACTGCTGTAAAAAAGAAAGGCGGCCGAGATGCAAAATACCATCGGGGCAATCGGAAACCCCGTCATGCGGAAGGGAATCGAAGCCGGCCGTTTCCAGCGCAAGACGAACAGCGAAACTCCCGTGGCCAGGAAGAACAGCCAGGCGGGAGGCGTCGTGAAGATCACAAGCTGCTGGAACGTCGTGTTGGGGTCGAACTTGACGCCCGGACGGCGGACAAGCTTCGCCGCGGCGCCCACGACGATCGACCACAGTGGCGTGCCAAACAGCACGGTCCACAGCAGCGAAGCGGCGCCTTGGGCGGCCAGCGACCAGACGGGCGTCCCGAACCGCCGGTTCCACGTGCCCACCGGCCCAAAAAGCGTGTGGTCTTTGCCGAAGGCGTAGAAAATCCGCGCGCCCGCAAAGAGTTGCCCATTGATTGCGCCGAGGGCCGACAGGCAAATGAGGGCGCTGATGGCCCGGGCCGCCAGGTCGCCGGCGCGCTGCGCCCCCAGGCCGCGCGAGGAAAAAACCGCCTGGAGCGTGTCGGCGGCGACGGCCTTGGACTCGACGAGGCCGCGATACGAAAGCACGTGGGCGAATGCCAGGCTGATGGCGACGTACACGGCCGTCACCACCGCCAGCCCCAATACCAAAGCGCGAAAGATGTTCTTCTCCGGATGGCGGACTTCCGCACCCACGAAGGCCACGTCGCTCCAACCCCCGAACACGAACATCGCCACAATCATCGCCAACATGAAGTCCGGCTTGCTCGATTTGGCGGCGGCCGACAGGGCGGGCGCCGCGGGACTGCCGACGGCCAGCGCCGCGACAAACACCGCCGCCATCCCCAGCACCTTGAGCAAGGTCAGCGCGTTTTGCGTCCACTTGCCCGTGTGTACTCCCACGATATTGATCGCGCTCAGGCCGACGAGCGCCGCGCAGGCGTAGACGGCGAAGGGATAGGGTCCGGGCAAGGGGAAAATGCGCTGGGCGTAGCGGCCGAAGACGAACGCCAGCGCGGCGTTGGCGCCGGGGCGCACGACCCAGAACTGCGCCCAGGCATAGAGGAACGCGACGTGCCGCCCGAATGCCCGATTCAGAAAGACGTAGTCGCCGCCCGGCTCGGGACAGCGAATCAACAGATCGACGTAGCACATCGCGCCGGCCAGCGACAACAGGCCGCACAAGAGCCAGACGGCCACTAGCGCGGACGTGCTGCCGGCGTTGCCGGCGATGCCGGGCGTGGACTCGTAAATGCCTGCGCCGATGATGATGCCGACGATGATGGCCGTCGAGTCGACGAGCGAGAGCTGCCGCCGCGGTACGGCGGGGCCGTGCGGTGCGGGGGGTGTCGGGCTACCGGTCATGGCCGGCCTTCTGCTTGGGCCGCGGCAGGGAGCGGACTTGAATATCGTCGCCCACGACGCGGACCTCGAAGCTGTCGACGGAAAGCCGAGGATTGTCGCGCCAGCAGCCGTCGGAAACGGAGAACCGCCAGGCGTGCCAGGGGCAGGTGACGACCCCGCTGACGAGTTCGCCCGCGCCGAGCGAGGCCCCCATGTGCGGGCAAAGGTCGTCGATCGCCTGATACGTTCCGCCGACGTTGAAGACGGCGACCAGGCGGTTTCCGACGGCGAACGTCGCGCCGCGTCCCTCGGGGATGCTGCCGACCTTGGCGACGAAAACGAAGTCGTCGGTCATGGTCCCTTCTGCTTGCGGCTTAGCTCGGAGTCGTGCTGCTTGAGGAAGGCCCGCAGCTCGTCGGAGAAAGCCAGCAGCCGCTCCCATTGCTCGACGTAGAGCGTGACGGGCATGCGCTGCAAGCCGTAGACGCTCACGGCCCCCTTGGTGCTGACCTTGCAATAAAGCTGGCCGCGCTTGGGCGCTTCGGCCTCGGCCAGGAGGCGGCTGGCCTCTTCCTTGGTGATTTCGCCGGCGGCGAAGCGCGTGAGGATTTCGTCTTTGTTCACGGCAACCTCCGGCGGCCGATGGAGGAGGACAGGCGATTCGCACACTGGGTTCGCCTGCGACAGCGTCTCTTGCGCAAGTGTAGCGGCGAGGGAAACGGCGGGGAAGGCGCGGATAAAGGCGTACCACGAGCGCAACGAAAAAACCCACGGGACGCAGCCCGTGGGCTTGAAGAGGTTGGACGGAGTCCCGGAGTCAGAGCGCTAGCGGCGCTTCCGGCGGCCGGCCTTTTTCTTGGCGGGGGCCTTCTTCCTGGCCTTCGCCTTGGGCCTGGCCTTTTTGGCCTTGGCGGCGCGCTTCGGCTTGCGCGTGGCGCGCTTGGCCTTGGGCGCGGCGGCGGCGGGAGGCGGCTCGGGGGCGGGCGGAGGCGCCGGCGGCACGAGCGGCTTCCACAGGCCCAGGCAGTTGCCGTCCACGTCCTTGAACCACGCGAAGTGGCCCATGCCGGGCACTTCCGTCGGCGGAATGAGCGTCTGGCCGCCCAGCGCGGCGGCCTTCTCCAGGTAGGCCGTCAAATCGTCAACCATCACGTAGACCGTCACGTAGTTGAACGGCTCGTGGCCCAGCGCCGTGATGTGCCCTTGGATTCCGTCCTTCGATCCGGTGTCGATCATCGCCGCGGGACCCATCTCCGCGATGGTCCAGCCGAAGAGGTCTTTGAAGAACTGCTGCGTCCTGGCGCTGTCGCGGCATCCGATCTCGAAGTGGACGACGGGGTTGGCCATTGAGGGATCTCCAGAGAAACAAAGAAGAACGAGGAACGATCATTTGCGACGCGCGCGGCTGCCGCGTTTGGCGCGTCGCGGGCGGGGTCAGAAAAGTGTAAGTCACGGACCGCGCCGACGGACGAAGGGCGGCACGGCATGTCGCCCAGAGTAACCGCCGCAGGCGCCAGTCGCCAGTAATCGGCGTCAAGAAAGCGAAGTTCGATACGGCCGATCGCGCCGGCATCGCGTGTGACTGGCGGTGCGTCGTCAAAGGCATCGCCTGCCACGGGCGATTTGCGTTGGGGCGAGCGGCGTGCACCGGTTGGGGACATCCATATCCCCTTGTCTGTGAATGGGATACGGTGACAATTGAATCGCACCACCATCAACGCCTTTGAATCGAATCGCTGAAAAACGGCCTGTGGCACGGTTTTGATTGCAGGCGTAACATATCGCCACGGCGGCGGCACGGTTTGGAAATTTTGTCGACGCCGCCGGCCTTAATCGACGAGGTCTGCATGGCCAGCGTTTCCAGCGAAACCTACGAAGTCGCCGCCGTGGCCGCCGTCCGCCAGCCTGACGCCGTCGGCCGGCGCGTCCGCGCGCAGGGCTGGGTGCGCACCCGCCGCGACTCCAAGGCCGGCTTCAGCTTCCTGGAGATCAACGACGGAAGCTGCCTGGCCAATATCCAAGTCATCGCCGAGACGTCGCTTCCCAACTACGAAAGCGAGATCAAGAAGCTCGGACCTGGCTGCAGCGTCGCCGTCTGCGGCGAGGTCGTCGCCTCGTCGGGACAGGGGCAGGCCACGGAAATCAAGGCGCAGGAGGTGATCGTCTGCGGCTGGGCCGACCCGGAAATGTATCCGCTTCAGAAAAAACGGCACACGTTCGAGAAGCTCCGCGAATGGGCGCACCTGCGGCCGCGGACGAACACCTTCGGCGCGATCGCCCGCGTGCGGAATTGCGTCTGCCGCTCGATCCACGATTTTTTTCAGGAACGCGGTTTTCTCTACGTCCACCCGCCGATCATCACCGCCAGCGACTGCGAAGGCGCTGGGGCGATGTTCAAGGTCACGACGTTCGACCTGGCCAAAGTGCCGATGCAAAACGGCAAGCCCGACTTCGCCCAGGACTTCTTTCATCGTCCGGCGTTCCTGACGGTCAGCGGGCAGCTCGAGGCGGAGATTCTCGCCTGCGCCCTGGGCAAGGTGTACACGTTCGGGCCGACGTTCCGGGCCGAGAACTCCAACACCTCGCGGCACCTCTCCGAGTTCTGGATGGTCGAGCCGGAGATGGCCTTTTTTGACCTGACCGACAACATGCAGGTTGCCGAGGATTTTTTGAAGCGGATCTTCGGCGACGTGCTTTCGCGCTGCGGCGACGACATGAAGCTCTTTAACGAACACGTGGACAACACGGTCGTCGAGACGCTGGAAAGGATCGTCGCCAGCCGCTTCCACCGCCTGACCTACACCGACGCCGTCGATATCCTCCAGCGCAGCGGCCGGAAGTTCGAGTTCCCCGTCGAGTGGGGCGTCGACCTGCAATCGGAGCACGAGCGGTTCCTCACCGAGGAGGAATTCAAGTCGCCCGTCATCCTCTACGATTACCCCAAAGAGATCAAAGCCTTCTACATGCGGATGAACGACGACGGCAAGACGGTGCGGGCGATGGACGTGCTGGTGCCGAAGGTGGGCGAGATCATCGGCGGCAGCCAGCGCGAGGAGCGGCTCGACGTCCTGGAATCGCGGATGCGCGAAATGAACCTCGACCCGGCCGTCTACTGGTGGTATCTCGACCTGCGGCGCTTCGGCACGGTCCCGCACGCGGGCTTCGGCCTGGGCCTGGAGCGCGTGCTGCAATTCATCACGGGGATGGGCAACATCCGCGACGTGATCCCCTTCCCGCGCACGCCGGGGAGCGCGGAGTTTTGAGCATTCTGCCCGCACGGCAAGCAGCTTCAGGGGGCCGACACCGGCTCCCGGCCGTTGCGCGTCGCCAGGCCGCGCCACACCTCGCGCGAGATCACGCTTCGCACGGGCCGAACGGAGCCATCCATCATGGCCGCCTGCACGACGCCGCCCGCGTGATAGCTGCGCGCCGTGACGGCCGCGTAGGTGGGCACGGTCGGCGAGCGGCCTTCCTGCATGTTTGTCCAATCGACGTCGTAGGCGCCGCACAGGACGGCGGTGTTGGGCGGGAACGTCGCGGTAAAGCCCGTCTGGTGCGAGCGGCCGTCGACCCACTCGGTGTGTCCCGTGTTGCTGTTCAGGTTCTCTCCCATCTTGGCTTCGCCGCCCATTCCGCAAATCTGCGCTGGATTGGCCGGCGGCGTGGGACCGGCGGTGCCGGCGTTGCGGAAGTAGGGCGTGAAGGCCTTCACCTCGGCGGCGCAAAGCGTGTTACTGAGGCCGTCGATGACCGCGCCCGACGTCACTCGGCCGAAGGGGACGAACACGCCCTGGCCGCCGGTGGTGGTGGCGGGGTCGTAGACGAACCACACGCCCATGTTGAAGCCGTAGGTCAGCGGGTAATGGTCGACGGCGCCGCCGCTGCCCAGGCGCGGCACGTCGTTGGCCTCGGACGGGCAGAGATAGAGCGGCATGCGGAGAGTCTTGATCTTCCGCCCGTCGCTGGTCGTGGCCGTCTCGTAGCTGGCGGCGAAGTCGATCTGGCCGTAAAGCGCGGTGTCTTCGAGAAAGGGGAGGATGCGGGCATGGGCGGACCAACCGCTGGCGGTGGGAAGGGAGGCGTCGGTCCCGAAGCTGGCGGGGTAGACGCTGAACGTGGATTCGTAGTTATGGACGGCCAGGGCGATCTGATGGAGATTGTTGCCGCATTTGATGCGGCGGGCAGCCTCGCGGGCGGCCTGGACAGCGGGCAGCAGCAGGGAAAGCAAGATGCCGATGATGGCAATCACGACGAGGAGCTCGACGAGTGTAAATGCCTGCCGGATATGGATTTTAGACGGATGGGACGGGCGAGTGTGCGTCATGGGTCGCTCCTGGTGAAACTTTGCAATTGAGACTCATTATCAACTAATAGGCATGTTTTAGCATCCCCCTCGACTCCACGTCAAGCCGTCGGCCGCCAAGAAATCAAAAAAGGTGACCGCCGAGCGTGGGCCGTCACCTTCATTGGCAGCGTAACGCGACTGTTGCTGCGGCGTTACTTCTTCTCCTTCAGCTCCTCGACGGCCTTGCGCAGCTCTTCGAGCTGCTTCTTGAGCTCCTGGAGTTCCTTTTTCAACTCCGCCGAGTCGCCCGTGGCGTCGGGCAGACGGACGGCCCCCCCCAGCGCGTGCGCGGCGTGCGCTCCGGGAGCGCCTTGCGCGAGCGCATGGTACTTCGTCACGAGGCTCACGCCGGCCGTGCCCAGCATCCGCTTGACGTGCTCCCGCACGTCCTCCGGCAGGTCGCCGACCTTGTCCTCGGTCACCTTGTACGTGCTCTCGCCCTTCTGCACGGTGATCGTGGCCTTCTCGGAGCCTTTGCGCGTGATCGTGATCGTGACGTTATCGGGCAGCTTCGCGGCGGCGCCGGCAAAGCCCGCCACGACGCCGGGCTGCACCACCTTGAACCCGAAAGGCTGCGCGCCGCCGGGCACAGCCGGCAGCCCCGGCAGCGCCTGGCCGTGGAACTGCTGGATCCACTTGTGCAGGGCTTCCTTGTTGGCGAAAGGCGCCGCGCGAACGCCGGCGACGTTCCCCGGCGGCTTGGCCGGGACGACGGCAATGTTCATTTTCTGTCCCTTGCGGACGATCACGAACTTGAGCTCCTTGCCCTCGCTCTTGTCGATGACCTGGATCAAGTCGCCGACCTCCTTCATCGGCTTGTCGCCGACGAGCACGAGCACGTCGTGCGTTTCGATGCCGGCCTTGGCCGCCGGGCCGTCCTTGACCGGCTCGCGCACGACGAGGCCCCCCTCCTCGATCCCAAGCTGCGCCCGCAGCGTTTCGTCGGCGGGATCGGTGATCAGCCCGACCCAGAAATTCCGGACCGACGGCTGCGCGGCGACGAACAACTCGTGGGCTTCGTCCGGAAAGCCCTGCAGTTCCAGCTTGAGGGGAATCTCGAGGGCCCCCTCCGGCGGCTCCTGAGCGGAGAGCATCGGCCCGGAAATGAGGATCGCCGCCACGCACCCCAGCCATCCCCAAACGCCCTGCAATCGACCGGTCTTCATGTTCGCTCCTTTGAAAGAAATCGTGATCTTATGTGTTTGACGCACTGGCGACGTTATTGCGCGCTTCTCGAATCGTTCCGCTTACTGCGCCCGGCGCACGAGCTGCACCTTGATTTCATCGACAGGGAAAACGACGCGCCGGCCGTCCTCCAGATCGACGTAGATGAGATGCCGCTCGGTCAAGACGTCGTAGCCCTGGCTGCGCAGCTCGCCGGCGACGTGCGGCGGCATGGCCGGCGGGCGGGACGTGACCCATTGCAGCGCATCGGGGCCTTCGACCACGGGAACTTCGATCTGCCCAGGTGCGCCTTCCTGCTCGTCGACGACCAGCCGCACCGTGTCCCAGCGCTCGTCCTGCATGGCCGCCGGGGTCGTGGGCGGCAATGTGTCCGATGCCACGGACGTCGTCGGTGTGTCGTTCCGCTCAAGATATCCCTGGATTCGAAGGCCCAGGCCGAAGGCCACGAGGAAGCTCGCCGCCACGGCCAACCGCGAAAGCCAGGGCACCAAGCCGGCGAAGCGCCGTTTCGCCGGACCGGCCGGAGGCGGACCGGCTTTCGCCACGGCCTTGGTCGCGGAGGTCGTTCTCACGGACGCCGCTTACAGCGCGTCGCGCAGCGCGGCCGTCCAGGCCCGCGATTCGAGGAATGCCAGGGCACACCGCCGCCAGCCGCCGGGGACGTCGTCCAGCTTCGACAGGAACTGCTTCTGGCAAGGGCCGTCCAGCTCGCCGTCGACCAGCCGGTCGAGCCACGGCTCCAGGTCGTCGCCCGCAAGCCAGCCCGGCAGCACCCGCACCGCCCGCTGGCCGGCCGACGTTTTGTTCGATTCGCTCGCGTTCATGCCGTTGCCTCAATGACGCTCATGGCCACAAGCTCGTCCCTGAGCCGCTTTCTTGCCCGATGCAAGCGCGCCTCCACCGCGCTATGCCCGATCCCCAGATGCGCCGCGATCTGGTGATACGACCAACTCTCCGAGTACTTGAGGAGCAGGATTTCCACGTCGCGCCGCGGCAGCCGCTTGAGCGCCGACCGCACCATCGCCCGCTCTTCGTCGGCCAGGAGCCAGACCAGCGGGTCGTCGGCGGCACGGGCCGTTTCGTGCAGGCCGCGGTGCGCGAAGCGGTCGGCCAGGCGCCTCGTCCGTCCCATCTTGCGGCGGTAGAGAAGCGCTTGCCGCACGGCCAGACGATAGAGCCACGGCGCCACCTTGGCTGGATCGGCGATCGGCGCGCTCTGCCGCACGGCCGCCAGGGCCACCTCCTGCATGACCTCGTCCGCCGCCTGCGGCTCGCCCAAACGCGCAACGACCACCGTGCGCAGCCATCGACCGTGCTGCGCAAGCGCCTTCTCCCAGTCGATCGTGCCCCCAAACGGGGAAACCCCGTGCGGGCGACCGTTGGCTGTCGCTGGCAAGCTCATGCTGGAAGTGTAGTTACCACGGGCCAAGTCCTTCTTGCGGAATCTTCTCGCCCTCAAAAATCGAAACGGCTGGAAACGATCGCGGGCAACTGAACTGCCGTCCAGTCAACGCGGGGTCGCTGGACTATCCGGCCTCAGCCGGCGCTTCCATGCCCGGCGCGGGGGCCCTCTGCGTTCCAGCCCTGCAAAAGAGCAGCGTCAGGCCGATGCCCAGCGCCGCGCCTGCCGCCGCCGCCGCGATCCAGTATCCGGGGAGATGCAGGCTTTCCTGCGACTGGGCGACGCCATGCATCATGCGTGCCAGGCCCTCTTGATAGCGGGCCGCCATCACGAGCAGGGCGTTGTGGCAGAAGTGCAATACGACCCCGGGCCAGATGCTGCCGGTGCGGTGGCGCAGCCAGCCCAGCACGACCCCCAGCGCCATGGTCGGAACGAGGCGCACGACGAGCACCTCGGTCACGAGATGCATCAAGCCGAACAGCACCGCCGTCGTCAGGATCACGAACCACGGCGAGCGGCGCGCCGCCAGCGCACTAAACAGGAAGCCGCGGAAGAACAACTCCTCGGCCAGCGCCGGCGCGAAGGCCATGCCAAAGAGCAGAACGCCCGGCGGCACGGCCTGGAACATGGCGACCATTTTTTGCGCTCGCGCGAGCAGGTCCGGGTGCAGCCGTGCGAATCCCAAGTCGTGCAACAAGACCAAAAGTTCGTGCCCCAGCGGCCAGAGGCAAAACCCCAGGATGACGGCCGGCAGGAAGCCCAGGATGGCCGGGAGGCGGGCGCGCAGGGCCAGGCCGTCGGCCATGCGCACGCGGCCCAGCCAGGTCGTCACCAGCGGCAGCCCCGCGAAGAGCGACAGCAGAATCATTCCGTTGGCGATGAGCTTGCCGTGGAGGTTCAGCTTGTGGATGGCGTTGGCGCGGGCCTCGGCGTTCGGGCTATTGAGGTTCTTGATCAGTTGTTCGACGGCGGAGGCCGGCTGGCCCGATTGCATGACCCAGCTCCCCAAGACGAAGAGCGCGGGAACGCAAACGGCCAGGCAGAGCATGGCGGCGGCGACCGTCGGCGCGGCGGAGGATTGCTTGGGGCGTTTGAGCAGGTCCGACCACGTACCCTGGCTGCCGTAGAGGATGGCGTCCGTGCCAAAGATCCGCGCAGCGACGGCCAGCGCCGCGATCGCGTACACTCCCGTGGACGCGACCACCAGCACCGCCGTGCCGAAATGCGCCTTGTGCTCGAAGAGGTCGCGCCCCAGGAGCACGATGTTCACGAGGGGCGTGACCGACAGCGCCCCGGAAAGCTCCAGGCCGCCTTGCAGCGACAAGAGTCCCGGCGCAATCGCCGCCAGCATCAGCGGGATCAGATACGCCTGGGCCTCTTTGAAGCTGCGGGCGAAGCTGGAGACCGTCAGCAGGACGGCGGAGAAAAACGAGGCGAAGAGCAGGAGCAACCCCAGCACCTGCAAGATCAACAGCGGCGAGACGCCGGATTTGCCGAAGATGAGCGGCCCGAGGCCGACGGACCAGACGGTGATCGTCATCGCCAGCAGGTGCACGCAGGCGGTGAGGACGGCCACAAAGAGGACGGCGACGTACTTGGCCAACAAGAGTCCGAGGCGCGGCACCGGCGCCGCGACGAGCGTCTCCAGCGTGCCGCGCTCGCGTTCGCCGGCCGTCAGGTCGATGGCCGGATACACCGCCCCCGTGATCGTCATCAGGATCAGGACGAGAGGCACGAGCGCGGCCAGCGAGAAAGGCGCCGGCGCCGCGCCCGACGGGAGCGCCTCGCGCGTCATGCGCGCCGGCGGCAATTGCACTTCCGGCGGCAAACGAAGCTGACGGAAGCGATACCCGACGAATTCGTCGTTGGCGGCGTCGCAGCGGGCGTCCAGAGCATTCAGCAGCTCTTTGCTCGCGGCCGACCCCTCGCGGTAATAGAAATGCACCCGTAGCGACACCGTGGGCATTCCCTCGCGCCGCACGCCGGGCATTTCGGCGCGCTCGAGGATCTTGGCCCCGACGTCGTAATGGCCGTCGCTTACGGCCTTTTCCAACGTTTGCTGCGGATCGTCCTTGGTGCCCGGCCGGCCGACGGTGATCGACGGCAGCGGCTCGAAGCGGCCTTGACTGGAGCGGAGCACTTGGTCGCCCCGCGCGAGCAGCGCCGTGAACGCCCTTTCATCCTCGTCGGACTCCAAGCACAGGAAATAGACCGGGACGGCGTCGGCCGGACCGAGCGAAGTGGCGAGGAACTTCTGGAACGCCAGCGCCAAGAGCGGGTAGAGGAGCAGCGGCATCAGGACGAGCGTGACGATCGTGCGCCGGTCGCGGATCGTCTCGCGGCATTCCTTGAGCGCCATCCGCCACAGCCGCCACAGCCGGGTGCGCCAGGCCAAAGCGCCGGGCGCCGGCGCATCGGTGGAGGGCGAAACGCGATTCGACGGCTGGGCCATGTCGCTTTTCCCCACCACAATCGAACTCCGGTTATTCACGCTTCCGCCGGCCCGACTGAGCTTAGAAACATCTCTACCAGCGACTCGCAACCGCTTTGCTCCTTAAGCTCGTGGAGCGTCCCTTCGCGCACCAGCTTGCCGCGGTGCAGCAGGCCGAACCGGTCGCAGAGCCGTTCCGCCTCGTGCAGGCGGTGCGTGGTCACGATGACGGCCTTGCCCTGTCCGCGCAGGCCCAAGACGTAATCGAAAATCACCTTGCTGCCGAAGACGTCCAGGCCCCGCGTCGGCTCGTCCAGGAGCAGGATCATGGGGTCGTGAATGAGGGCGCGGGCCAGGACGACGCGCTGCTTCTGGCCGGTGCTCAAGGTCGCGCAGCGGCGGTCGAGAAACGAGCGCAGGTCGAAAATGCCGGCCAGGCGGTCGACTTCCGCTTTGGCGCGGTCCGGCGGGACGTCGTACAGGTCGGCGAAGAAGAGCAGCACCTCGCGCGGCGTGAGCCACTGGTAGAGGCCGCCGCTCGTGGACACGAGGCCGATCTGCCTTTTGAACGCCTCCGGGGCGTCGACGGAGCGGACGCCGCCGATCTCGGCGTAGCCCTCGGTCGGCTCGACCAGGCCCAGGATCATGCGGAGCGTGGTCGTCTTTCCCGCCCCGTTTTCGCCCAACAGGCCGTAGACTTCGCCCATGTGGACTTGAAACGAAACGTGGTCGACCGCCAGGACCTCGCTGGATCCCGTTACGAAGCGCTTCGTCAAGCCGTGAACGGCGATCATGCGCGCAGGGGAGTTGAAGGGAATGGGTCTGGCGGGGAAGGTTGATCCCCACGCTGCGCGAAGCGCCGCCGACGGTTTACGGTCCCTCCCCGCCAGCGGTTCATCCACGTCGCTGCGGCCGAGCGGCGGCCGAGGCCGCCTGCAGGGCAGTATGATCGACGCCAACGGCGATTGACAAGGCTCACTGCAGGGTGAGGCAAGCTCGCGCAACCTGGTGGGCGTCGCAATCCGCTGGACCCGCCATCAACGTCCTGAATCGAAGAAATTGTCGACCGCCAGAGCGCGGTAGTGTCCTAATTTCAACCCCGGACCCTGACCTTCGGGCAGAGGTCAAGACACGGAAGGGGGCGGGAGGGTGAGGGCGGCTACGAATGGCCGTTGCCGGTGGACATCCGCCGAATCGAGAGGAAGAAAACCTGCTTGTCGTCAAACGTGTAGAAGATGTAGACCGGTGGAAAGTCTTCAACCGGGTTTAGCAGCGGAAAGTACCAGACAGGCGAATCCTGAACCTGATACCCCACCTGCGGGAACCGGCCCAAAAGGTGTTCGACGCCTTGCATGGCTTCGTCGGCGCGCCAGAAGTCGGGTTGAATTTGCGCTAGTTCGTCATCGAACTGAGGTTCGTAAACGATGTCTCTAGGCAGATTCGATGCGCTCACGAGTCAAACACTTCCTTGCTGCTTCCGTCAGCGTTGCCCCGTACTTTTCAGCTTCGATGGATGGCGGGCCGCGACGAACAAGGGCCATTTCATAGGGGATGTCTTCGCCGAATCCAGTGTATTTCCAGCCGATGAACTTGTGCGACAGGTCGCTGACGCCCCTTGCGGTCTTTCCCCGGAAGCGTTCGATGATCTCGTCAACGAGGCTGATTTCATCTCCTGAAAACTCGCCAAGCTGCGCATCTCGTAGCGCCACAACCTTCTTCTGTTTGTAGCCGAAGCTGGTCCTGTTGGCAATGACTACGTCACCCCTTCGCATCATTCTTTCCAGAACGGGAAGCATTGCGCGCGGAGCCGGGCCATTTTCAAGCTTCTGGTAACAGTGCCAGGTGATTGCTCGGCCAAGCTGAACGTAAGCCAGGAAGTCAGCGTAAAAGAGGATTTTGTTGAGCTTTGTGATTCCAAACGTGGAATCACCCTCGGACCTTGCAGCGATGTACAAGATCAATTCTTCCAGCTTTCCGTCGTTCGGAATTCTCGATTGCTCTGTCATCGGCCGTGGCATTGATTGCCAAGGTTGGCGCAACGTTCACTAGGTCGATGGCATTATACAAGCGCGCAACCCCTTTGTCAATAACAAGTTGCGAACAACGGTGGATGCGAGTCCTTAAGGCCCTAGCCTGTATCGACTTGCTGAATCCGTTTTTTGCGGCAGCGAACGCGCGGTTTTGTGGGCGGAGTCCCCACGGCTGGTATTTCACGGCTTTTCCCCTGCAAACAACGCCATTCGGCGCGGCAACAGAGCGCCTACGATTGTCCATTTCCGATGAAACTGATTGCCACAGACTCGCCATCGCGTTAGAATGCCGAAGGCATCGCTTTGGGAGTCTTGAGCCATGAGTGTGCGTGTGACCTACGGGGAATTCCAATATGAATGCGAAACCCCAGAGGAAGCTGCGCGTCTTACACAAGTGCTCGCCGGCAAGGTGCGCCCAAGAAGGCGCGTCGCAGGCGCTGCCGGAAATAACGAGTCGTCGGGGACCGCTGACTACAGCGGTTTTTGGAAGGCGCTCTCCGATAACGCCAAGAAGGCGGTTGTCGCGCTACGCGACGCGGATACTGAGCTGGAAACGTCCGAATTCGCCAAGAAAATGGGCGTTCAACCGCAATCCATCAAGTACGCAATGAAAACCGTCCGGGCTGCGGCAGAGCGAAACGGAGTTGATCCAGAGAGCGTGATCTCTGCCGAGCGCATTCTCACGGGCGGCAAGCCTCGCAGCAAGTACCGAATGGCGGCGGAAGTCCGCGCGGGCCTGTCGAAGATGAAGTGAAACTCTGCTGAGGGCCGCGTTAGTTGTTTCGTTCCGCGCAGAAAGGACGGGTAGGATGACAGCCAGGATGGCCGGCACGGCGGCCGACAAAAAATAAGACGACCCTTATGTGTCGTTTTCCGCCGTTGGCGAACTCCGAACCAGCGGACCACGGATGGCCCAAGGAGGATTCTGGAGAATTGCCAAGATGAGCAAGTGCAAAACTACTCACCGGCCGGCCGCCTCGGCGGCTTCAAAGGTCTTGAGGAACCCCAATTCCTCGAAGACCTCGAAGACCGCCGCAGGATCGGCCCTGTCGCAAGTGCAGCGACGAAAGAAGTAGTCCCTATAACGGGACGAGCCAAATCCTAAAGGATGATCGGCGCTAGCGTCTAGCCCATCATCCGAAGGCCCATGCACACCTTGTCGTTCGTGGGCTTTTTCGTGCGCTAGCCGGATCGGCCAGCGGTCAAATTAGGACACTACCCCATGCGGCGTCGCCTCGACGGCCCGCCGACGACGACTACAATAGCGCGCAAGACACCCTGGCCAACGTTGACGCGCACCGTCCGGAGCAGCCGCGTGTCGTGCGGGAGAGCGGCGGATGACGGCGGACGACGTCCTAATTGTCGGCGGCGGCGTGATCGGACTGTCGCTGGCCTACGAGCTTGCTCGAAAGATGGCGTCGCCGGCCGCCGGCGTGCGCGTGCTGGACCAGTCCCTGCCCGGCCGCGAGTCGTCCTGGGCCGGCGCGGGAATTTTGCCCGCCGCTGTTCTTCGGTCCGGCGATCATCCCTATTTGCAGCTTGCCGGACTGAGCCATGCCCTGCACCCGGTTTGGTCGGCCCGGTTGAGGGAGGAAACCGGCTGCGACAACGGCTACCGTCGCACCGGCGGGCTGCACTTGGCGCGGACCGGCGACGACGTGCGCATCCTGCGCCAGGCCGCGGGCGAGTGGCGGGCGTCGGGGATCGACGTGCGCGACGTGCCGTGTGACGGCCTGGCGGCGCTGGAGCCGGCCCTCGACGCGCCGGCCGTCCTCGCCGCCGTTCACGTGCCCGACGAAGGCCAGCTTCGCAACCCCTGGCACGTCCGCGCGCTTCTGGCGGCTTGCGCCCGGCGCGGCGTGGTCGTGGAATCGGGCGTGCGGGTCGAGGGATTTCAAATCGAAAAGGGACGAGTGAAGGCCGTCGTCACATCCGACGGCACGCGGTCGGCCGGCAGGGTCTGCGTCTCAAGCGGTGCTTGGACGCGGGCGCTTTTGGCAAAGATCGGATTGAGCGTGGCGATCAAGCCGATTCGCGGGCAGATCGTGCTCTTGAACACGGCCGTCCCGCCGGCCGTCCCGCCGCGGCACATCCTCAACGAGGGATCGCGGTATCTCGTCCCGCGCACGGACGGTCGCGTCCTCGTCGGCTCGACGGAGGAAGACGCGGGCTTCGACACGCAGACGACGCCCGAGGGCGTGACCGGTCTGATGCAACTGGCGATAACGCTGTGTCCGTCGCTCCGGGCGGCGCCGGTGGAGGCGGCCTGGGCCGGCCTGCGGCCCGGTTCGGCCGACGGGCTGCCGTATCTCGGTCCGGTTCCCGGCGTCGAAAACTGCTTCGTCGCGGCCGGGCATTTTCGCAGCGGGCTGCACCTTTCGACCGGCACGGCGGTCGTGATGTCGCAGTTGATCCTCGGACTGTCCCCGGAGGTCGACCTGGCGCCCTTCGCCCTCGACCGGCATTAACGTCGGCCGCCGGTGAGTGTAAAGTGTACGCCTCACAAAACTGCCGGCTTCCCCTCATCGCCGGGCGCGGCGCGTTGCTTCCCGCATGCCAGACGTTTCCGTCACTTCCGTCCGCTCGTGGAACGACCGCCGGGCGTTCCTGCAGTTCGCCTGGACGCTCTACAAGAATGACCCCCACTGGGTCCCGCCGCTGCGCGCCAACTTCAAGCAGCTCGTGGGCTGGAAGCGGCACCCTTTCCAGGAAATCGCCGAGCAGGAGACGTTTCTGGCGCGGCGCGGCGACGAAGTCGTGGGCCGCATCTGCGCGATCCTGAATCACGAGCACAACCGCATTCACCAGGAACGGCGCGGGTTTTTTGGGTTTTTTGAGTCGATCGACGATCCGCAGGTCGCAGCAGCGCTCTTCGAATCCGTGCGGCAGTGGCTGGCCGAGCGGGACGTGCGGGCGATCCGCGGGCCGGTCAATCCGTCGATGAACTACGAATGCGGCCTGCTCGTCGAGGGATTCGACAGCCCGCCCACGTTCATGATGACCTACAACCCGCCCTATTACGCGAAGCTGATCGAGGGCTGCGGGTTTGCGAAGACGCACGACCTCCTGGCGTACTTTGGGCACATGGAGCAGTTGCCGAAGGTGGCGGAACGGCTGAAGCACCTGGTGGAGGGGGCGACGGAGCGGGCCGGGGCGGTCGTCCGACCCATGAACAAGAAAAAGTTCCGCCAGGAGGTGGAGCTGTTTTTGGAGATGTACAACCGGGCCTGCGGGACGATGTGGGGCTTTGTGCCGCTCACGCGGGGCGAGGTGAGCGAGCTGGCCGCGTCGCTGAAGCACCTGCTCGTGCCGGACCTGGCGGTGGCCGTCGAGGCGGAAGGCAAGACGGCGGGCGTCGTGCTCTGTCTGCCGGATTTCAACCCGACGATCAAGGAGATCGACGGGCGGCTGTTTCCCTTGGGGTTCTTGAAGCTGCTGCGGGCGAGGAACCACATCCGCCGGGTGCGGGTGGTGAGCATCAACGTGGTGCCGGAGTTTCAGCGGTGGGGGTTGGGGATCGTGCTCTTGGGGGGGCTCGTGCCGCGATTGCTGTCGCAGGGGATCGAGGAGGTGGAGTTCTCGTGGGTGTCGGAGACGAACGACCTGGCGCGGATGGGGTTGGAGAAAGGGGGCGCGAAGATCACGAAGCGATATCGGTTGTATGACCGGGAGTAGGAATTGCGTTGGAGACCTTTGCAGAAAAATTGAAAAGTGAAACTTTTTAATTGCAAATTGAAACACGGCGCTAGGCCGCCTTGTCTCTTCAATTTGCAATTTTCATTTTTCAATTTGCAATTCTCAATTTCCCTTGCAGTTGCGCTGCATGATCACGAGGTCGGTCCGCTCGTTCCAGCCTTGGTCGAGCCAGAAGTTGCGGCCGACGCTGTTGCGCGATTGCAGGAAGATGCTGCAGCGGAGAATGCGCTCGGCCGCCAGGTCCTTCAAACACCGCTCGACGAGCCGGCGGCCCAATCCCCGGCGGCGATGGCCCGCCGCCACCGCCACGTGGTGCAGGTATCCGCGCCGGCCGTCGTGGCCGCAAAGCACCGCGGCCACAATCTGACCTTCGCAGCGGGCGACGAGGCTCAGGCCGGGGTTGCGGGCGAGGTAATCGGCCAGGGCCTCGGGCGAGTCGGATTCGTTCAAGCCCACGCCTTCCACCGAACGCCACAGGGCCAGGACCTCCGGGAAATCGCCGGCGGTCATGGGGACGATCCGATAGCCGGTCGCGGGCCTGGCGGTCCGGCCGGGTCGGGCGTTTTTGGGCATGGGGCTTCTCGAAAGGCGGCAGCCATCAACGTGCTCAATGTGCCATGAGAACGGCCGCAATGCGATGGAGGTTCGGGGACAGACGCCGGGGCGCCGCGTGATTCTGATTCACTCTCTTCGGCGGTTCAAGACGCCGCGCTCAAGTCGTGTCGAGGACGGAGCAGCAAATGTCGTTGACTTGGCGGGTCGGCGAAATAGGGTGGGAGTCGGGGGGAGTGTGACATGCGGAATTCGGAAGGCGGAATGCGGAATGGGGAGATCGAGACACGATGGCGTGGCTTCGAGGTTTCCCTTCTTCGACGGTGCGCGATCGGCTGCGTCGCCGCAGCGTTGGTAATTCATTACCGCCCGTTGAGCGGTCAAGAGCGCGAGTACGGGCCGGCGGCCGGAAACCGGCAGCGGGCTGCCACATACGCGAGCGGCGGCGCAAGGCCCTGGTACGAAACCGCCCAGCGACCGTGGTACACCGTCGTCTTGGCGGCGGCCAAAACCGCCGTCGAGCCGCGATTGCCCTGGTATGGAGTCTATCCGAGGCAGCCCTGGTACCGACGGTACCCCTACGTGCCCTGGTACTCTCACTGGGCGTACCGGCCGTGGTATGCGGGAATGTGGTATGCGGGCATGCCGTACGGCCGAAGTTACTGGGGATGGCCCTACGGGTCTCTGTCTTATGGGGGATTGCTGTACCGGCCCTGGCACGCGACGAGCTACGGCTTTTACCGGCCTTGGTGCTCGGCGGGGGACCGGTGGTGGGGCGGCTGCGGATGGGGCTGGACTGGAAACGATGGCGAATTTGAAGCGCATCCCGAAATGCTGCAATGGGATGGGTCCCGCCGCTCCTACGGCGGCATCCACGATTGGTAGCCGTCGAGCCCGCATCGAGCAGCGGACAGGGAACGGCCGCGATGGGCTGGCGGCTGCTTTTCGGAGGTTGCGGAATAACGGCCGCGGGCCAGTACGATAAGTGGTGGACGGACGGCACGGTCGTCAGATCCGTTGAGGGGCGGCTCGCAGCCGGAAGGCAAAAACGGCGTTAAGTCCTTTGCATTGCCTGAAGAAACGGTTAATCTGACGGCGAGCAGAGCCGTCTTCGCTCGCCGATTCCGGGCGGTCGTGCCTCTTCGGGTGCAGTTCGCATTCGACGCCACGTCAGGGGTGATTCACGGATTTTGCCGACGTTGGAGCAGACATGTCCGAGCAAGAAAACCCTCAGGAAGAAGGCCCAGGCGCTGGGTGCGTCTCCGGGCCGGCCCGCTGCCAAGGCCCAGGCGCTGAAGGCCGAGACCCTGAAGCCGGCGCCTAAGCCGGTCTCTCAGGCCAAGCCATCGGCCAACCCGAACCAGCCGCCTCCGGACGAGGAAGAAGAAATGGAGGAGGAGGGCGGCAAGACGTTGGCGACGCTGATTTGGACGGCCCCGAGCTGGCTCACGAGCACCGTGCTGCACGTGATCGTGCTGGTGATCCTGGCCCTGCTCACGATCCCGGGACAAGAGGACCGCAAAGGCGACATCTTCGCCCGCGCGCTGGACAATACGGAGGCCGAACTGAAGGAGGTGCCCGAGGAGCCGATCGAGACGGTCGACAACAACATCAACAACGAAGCGATGCTGGACACGATCACCACGCAGGAAGCGGAAGACGTCCCGGAATTCAAGGACATCGACGACGGTTCCAAGAAGGTCGAGCTGGCGAAGATCGGCATGCCGTCGGCCTGGAGGGACAATCTTCTGGGCAAGGGCCAGGGAGTGCAAGGCGAGGGAATCGGTGCCCGCTCGGACAGCAAGGCCAAGTCGCGGGCGCTCGCGGACGGCGGCGGCAGCCTCCAGAGCGAAGAGGCCGTGCGGCTGGGCCTGGAATGGCTCAAGCGGCACCAGCTTCCCGACGGCGGCTGGAGCTACGACCATCGCCTGGCGAACCACCCCAACGGAGAGAACCCCGGCACGCTCCGCGACGCGCGCAACGCGGCCACCGGCATGGCCCTGATGGCCTTCCTGGGCGCCGGCCACACGCACCGGCAGGGAAAGTACAAGGAAGTCGTGAATCGCGGGCTGTACTTCCTGACGCAGCGGATGAAGCGGGACGGCTCGCTGTATGAGCCGAGCGGCCACATGTACGGCCACGGCATTTGCGCGATCGCGCTGTGCGAAGCGTACGCGATGACGCAGGACAAGAATCTGAAGGACTACGCCCAGGCGTCGCTCAACTTCATCGTGGCGGCGCAGGATCCGGTCGGCGGCGGCTGGCGGTACCAGCCCAGGCAGCCGGGCGACACCTCGGTCGTCGGCTGGCAGCTCATGGCGCTCAAGAGCGGTCACATGGCCTACCTGGCCGTGCCTGAGAATGCCATCAAGGGGGCGATCAACTTCCTGAACATCGTGCAGTCGGACAGCGGGGCGAAGTACGGATACACCGGGCCGGGCGGCGGCGCCGCCACGACGGCCATCGGCCTTTTGTGCCGCATGTACACCGGCTGGAAGAAGGAGAACGGGGCGCTGGACCGCGGAGTGGAGTTCCTGAGCAAGCAGGGCCCGTCGCGCTCGGACATGTATTACAACTACTACGCCACGCAGGTGCTCCACCACTGGGAGGGCGAGCGCTGGAAGAAGTGGAACGAACAGATGCGCGACCACCTGATCAACACCCAGGTGAAGCAGGGGCACGAGCTGGGAAGCTGGTTCTACAACGGCGGGCACGGCGCCCAGGTGGGCGGCCGGCACTACACGACCTGCATGTGCGTCTTGACGCTGGAGGTCTACTATCGGCACCTGCCGATCTACCGCAAGCAGAGCACCGAGGACGAGTTCGACAAGTAACGCGTCCGCGGACGTTTTGCCGAACAGCAGAGCCGCGCCGCATCCGGCGCGGCTTTGTTTTTGCGCGCCAGCGCGATAGGCGGCACTCACCGGCCGAGGCCCGCTGATTTATAATCAAGCTGCGGCGCAGGGCCTCTCAAGAGTGCACCGGCAGAAACGCTGGGGCGCTGCTTCTCGCCCGCAACCCCCCCCCCAACCCTCCCCCGGCAGGGGGGAGGGGGCTTTTTCGTCACGTGGACCCGACTATGGCGATTCCTTCCGTCGACGAAATCCTGGGCGGCGCCTTTCCCGATCTGTGGGACGTGCAGACGACCGCCGCCGGCCCGCAGGGCGCCCTGCCGCTCACGGAGGAGATGCTCCGCGAGCGGCCCAGCGGCGACCTGTTTGGGCTGACGCAGAACGCGGGCATGGGTTGGAACGTGCGGGAGATGCTGGGTCCCCAGATGCTGATCCTGAGCACGCAGGGGGGCGTGCGGGCTGAGGACGGCACGCCGATCGCACTGGGCTATCACACCGGGCACTACGAGGTGGGCCTTCTCGTGCAGGCGGCGGCGCGAACGCTCAAGGAGCTGGGCTGCGTGCCGTTCGCGGGCTATTGCTCCGATCCCTGCGACGGGCGGACGCAGGGCACGCCCGGCATGTTCGGGGGAGGACGCGGGGAAGGTGCAATCGATCGGGGCGCGATTCGCGCACGGGGAGATCACGCTGGAGGAGGCGGCGCTGGCCGGCTGCCGGGCCTGCGCGACGGCGGGGGGGGGATGCCAGTTTTTGGGGACGGCGGCCAGCTCGCAGGTGGTGGCGGAGGCGCTGGGCCTGGCGCTAGCGCACACGGCGCTAGCGCCGTCGGGGCAGCCGATCTGGCTCGATGCGGCGCGGCGGTCGGCGAAGGCCCTGTTGGCGCTGGCAAAGAACCGGCGGACGGTGCGCGATGTTTTGACCGAGGACGCTTTGCACAACGCCCTGGCGGTCCACGCGGCGTTCGGCGCCTCGACGAACCTGCTGTTGCACGTGCCGGCGATCGCGTTTGCGGCGGGACTCAAGCGGCCGACCGTGGAGGACTGGACGGCGATCAACCGCCGGACGCCGCGCCTGGTCGACGCCTTGCCCAACGGGCCGGTCGGCCATCCGACGGTGCGCGTGTTCCTGGCCGGCGGCGTGCCCGAGGTGATGCTGCACTTGCGCGAGCTGGGCCTGTTGAAGCTGAACGCACTGACGGCGGCCGGCGTGACCGTGGAAGAGGTGCTTCAGTGGTGGGAGCGCTGTCCGCGGCGCGCGCGGCTGCGGCAGGTCCTGGCCGAACGCGACGGCGTCGATCCCGACGACGTCATCATGTCGCCCCAGCGGGCGAAAGAGCGCGGCCTCACGAGCACGGTTTGCTTTCCGCGAGGGAACATCGCGCCGGAGGGGTCGGTCATCAAGAGCACGGCCATCGACCCGCGCGTGATCGACAAAGACGGCGTCTATCGCAAGACCGGCCCGGCGCGCGTCTTTTGCACGGAGCAGGCGGCCATCGCCGCCATCAAAGGCGCCAAAGGGAGCGAGCCGGTGCGGCCAGGCGACGTGCTCATCCTCATGGGCCGCGGACCAATGGGATCGGGCATGGAGGAGACGTATCAGGTCACGTCGGCGCTCAAGCACCTTTCCTGGGGCCGCGAGGTGGCCGTGATCACCGACGCGCGGTTTTCGGGCGTCAGCACGGGGGCGTGCATCGGACACGTCGGGCCGGAGGCGCTGGCCGGCGGGCCGATCGGGCGCTTGCGCGACGGCGACCGGATTCGGATCGTCATCGACACGCGCAAGCTGGAAGGCGCCATCGACCTGGTGGGCGAGATCGACGCGGCGACGGGAAAAGTGCGCGACTTGTCGGCGGACGAAGCGGCGCGAGTTCTGGCGACGCGGCCGCCGCACAAGGCGCTGCGGCCCGACGCGCGATTGCCGGACGACACGCGGCTCTGGGCGGCGCTGGTCGCGGCCAGCGGGGGGACATGGGGCGGGTGCGTGTACGACACGGACGCGATCGTGCGGGCGTTGGAGGCCGGGCGCGAGTCTGAGCGTGCGGACGCGTGACCTGCAGTGGCCGGCGCAAAAACAAACGGCCGGAGAGGGATCTCCGGCCGCGCGTGGATTTCGACTGAATGAGACCGCCGCGTGACGGCCCGGAAGGGCCGTCCTACCTCGCCTGCTACAGCTTCACGTTCTGCCGTTTCGGCTTGGGCTTGGGAAGCCGGTTCAGCGCGTCCGCTGCGGGGTTCGCGTTGCCGTTGCCGTCCATCGGCCGCGGGTCGTTCACGCCCGTGTGCTTCTCCGTCCACTCCCACCCGAACGGCGTCCGCAATTCCTTCTCGGCCAGCAAGGCCCAGGGCGTGCCGGGATGATCGCGCACGACGCCTTCAAGAAGTTCCCTGGCCTGCTTCGCCATCCGCTCCAGGCTGCTGCCCACGGTCGTGTTGGCCGGCCGCAACTCCCAGGTGTCGTTGTTCTTGTCCTGGAAGTTCTTGCCGCCCTTAAGCAGGGCCAGCATCTGGTTGTAGGTCTCCGTGCGGACCTTGGCGGCCAGGACGCGGCCGTAGGCCAGGTCGTAGCCGGCCTGCCAGCGCGGCTCGATGATCTTGGGCCGGTCCTTTTCGCCGAGCTGCAGCGCCGTATAAAGCTGGTCGATCTTCGGCTCCAGCTTGGCGGCGACCTTTTGGGCGTCGTCCAACAGCCGCTTCAGTTCGCCTTCGTTCTGGCGGGGGAACGTGAGCTGCGGGCCGTCCATCTGGTTGAGCCAGGTCAGGTTCGAGGCCCGCACCAGGGCCAGCTTGGCCTTGTTCTGCTGCAGGGCCAGGTCGTATTCCTTGATGCTCAGGTAGTCCGGCCGGTAGCGGCGCATGACGGCCGGGTCGAAGAACTGCGTGAGGCGGCTGGAAAAATCCGGCGTTTCGCGCCAGCCGCGGGCGCGGGCGTCGGCGGTACGGTTGGCGTGGACGGCGAAATAAATCCCGCCCGTCTCGTAGCACAACCGCGTGAGCGCGAACGGGCCAAAGCCCGAATCCATTTCGTCCATCCAGCGGTCGTTCTCGCCCCAGAAGCCGAGCTTCACGTTCTCCGGCCGGAGCGACTCCGGTCCCTGGCGGACGGACACCCACTGGGCCGACTGGTCGAAGTTCGGATCGGGATCGACGTACTTGATGTAGGCCTCGCGCTGGCCGAAAGGGGCCGGCACGCCGATGCAATAGACCGGCACCTGCACGCGCTGGCAGGCGGCGACGGCGGTATCGAGCATTGGCTCGTCGTCGCCGACCTCGTCGCTGACGACGACGAACATCACGTTGCGGTGCAGCGTGTTGCGGTATCGCTGGTATTTCTCCACTCCTTTGACGACGGCGGTGAACACGTTTTCCAGGCCGGTGTCGTCGTTGGGGATGTCCTTGAGTCCTTTTTTGATCGTGGCCAGGTCGTCGGTCGGCTCGACGACGAAGTCGATGTTCTTGCCGAACGACATCATGGCGGTGAGCAGCGCCTGGTTGTCGTGCTTGGTGAAGGCGTCGTTGCCGCTGCGCTCGATGACGCCGAGCTCCTCGTAGATGCGGTCGAAGCGCTGATAGATCTGCTGCCGCGTGCGGTTCAGGCTGCCCGACTGGTCGATGAACCAGACGACGAGCGTCTTGCGCTCTTCGAGCGAGAGCAGGATTTCCTGGGTGATGCGGTCGATGGCGCCTTCAGCGCCGGTCGTGCCCACGCCCGTCGCTGCGCCGCGAACGGACATTTTTGAGATGTTCGGGGCGGTGGCCAGGTCGAAGTTGAGCAGCGTCTTGACCGGGCTCTGGGCGCTGGGGTTGATTTCGGTGGGGGCGACGGAGACGTCGCTCTCGGTGGGCGCCAGGGCCAGCGCGGCATCGACGCCGCCCACGCTGTTGGCGCCGATCTTCTCCATCGGGTCGGGCGAGAAGTTAAACTCCTCGGGGAGCGGCTCTTCTTCAAACGGCTCGACGGGCGGGCTCAAGGTGAGCGCGGGCGGCTCGCGCGTCGGCATGAGCCCCCAAATGGCCAACGCCACGAGCACGAGCAGGTGCAACCCGACGCTGATCACCCAGGCGGGCGTGTCGCCGTCGAAGGGCGTTTCTTCCTCGCCGGTGCGGAACTGCCACCATCGCTTGAGACGCGTGAGGATGTCCACAGGATGTTCCTTTCCTTGGCCAGTCGCCAGTGGTCCCCAAGCCACAACCTGGCGCAGCGGGGGGGCAAGACGCCCCGCCAGGACGGCAACGATTCGGCCGACTAGATACTCTGCTCTGGTCTCTTCTCTTTAACCGCCGTGCGGCGAGCGCGGACCGTCATTGGGCGGCGAACCGCGATGCTAGCAGCACGTGTGTCTTTGCCTTGTTCCCGATGTCGCAAAGCGCATGTATTGTCTGGATTTAGGGCCGCAGATGCAAGCGAATTAGCTGAATTCGATTCGTCGACGCAGCCCGCCGATGCTCCGCCAGATGCCGCCCATCTGGTTATCGGCTTACGATGCAGAGAAAGAGCGAGCGCAATCCGGGGAGACGACCGCAAACTCTTTGCTCGATGTTACTTGCGGCGCCCTCGCTGCCGACGCCGCGTGTGGCCCGCGGGGTGCTTGCCGGGCTTGATGCGCTTGGGCGGACGCTTAGCTGTTTTGCCAGCGGCTGCTTTGTGCACGGCGGCGTGGGGCCGCAGTTTGTGGATGAGGCGGTAGTCGAGCTGGCGCCGCTCCAGATCGACCCGGGCCACCGCGACGCGGATGTGCTCGCCCAGGCGGAAGTGATTTCCCGCCTTGCGGCCGGCCAGCGTGTGCGTGCGGCGGTCGAAGACGTAGTGGTCGTCCTCCAGCGACGTGATGTGGATCAGGCCGTTGGCGGGGAGCTTGAGCCCTTCGGCGAAGAGCCCGAAGTCTTCGACGCCGGTGATGACGGCGTCCAGCTCCTCGCCGATGCGGTCGGCCAGGTAGGCGAGGAGCTTGAGGTGCGAGAGCTCTCGTTCGGCGGCTTCGGCCCGGCGCTCGCGGTCGGAGCAGTGCTCGCCCAAGGCGACGAGGCGCGGCATTTCCAAGTGCGGCCGCTTCTCGGCCAGGAGCGCCTCGACGAGCCGATGGACGGTCAGGTCCGGATAGCGGCGGATGGGCGAGGTGAAATGGCAGTAGTTGTCCGTCGCCAGGGCGTAGTGCCCTTCTTCGGCGGGGCTGTAGACGGCCTGCGGCAGGCTGCGCAGCACGGCGTAGTGTACGGCGTGCTCCTCCGGCTTGCCGACCACGCTGTTCAAGAGCCGCTGCAGCGCAAAGCGGTTCAGCAGGTTGCCGGCTTCCAGGTCGAGCGCCTCGGCAAATTCGGTCAGGGCCGTCATCTTTCGCTCGGACGGCGCCGGGTGCACGCGGCGCAGGAAGGGCCAGCCTTTGGCCGTCAGCTTTTCCGCGACCGCCTCGTTCGCGGCCAGCATGAACTCCTCGATGATCTGGTGGCTGACGGTGTTTTCGACGACCGACGCGCCTTTGACTCTCCCTTCATCATCCAGGTCGACCTTCAGCTCCGGCATGTGCAGCTCGAGCGAGCCGCGCGCCGAACGCCGCTTGCGCAGGATCATCGCCAGCCCGTGCATCCGCTCCAGAAGTTGAAAGACGTCCGGCGCGAGCTTGTGCCGCCAGTGCTGGGGCCCGGCCAGGAAGTCGTCCACTTCTTCGTAGGTGAATCGCCGGCCGCTCTTGATGGCCGACTCGGCCAATTCGGAGAAGACGGGCGTGCCGTCGGCCGTGAACTCGATGAACGCCGTTTTGGCGAATCGGACTTTGCTGGGCTGGAGGCTGCAGACGCCGTTGCTCAAAAGCTCCGGCAGCATGGGGATGACGCGGTCGGGCAGGTAGCAGCTTGTGGCGCGCGAGCGGGCCTCGCGATCGAGCGGCGAATCGGGCCGCACAAACCAGGAGACGTCGGCGATGTGAACGCCCAGGCGCCAGCCGCCGTTGTCGAGCCGCGAGAGGGAAATCGCGTCGTCAAAATCGCGGGCATCGACCGGGTCGATCGTGATGATCGTCTCGCCGGTCAGGTCCAGCCGGCCGGGGGGGACGGATTCTTCGAATTTCCGAGCTTGCCCGCGGGCGTCCTCCAGCACGTCGTCGGGAAACTCGCCGGGAAGGTTGTATTCGCGGATGATCGAGAGCGTGTCCACGCCCGGCGCGCCGCGGGCGCCGAGAACTTCGACGATCACGCCTTCGCCGTCGTGGGCGTGCGACGGGAAGCGGACCATCTCAAAGACGATTTTGTCGTCGCTTTTGACGCGCTTCGCGCCGGGGTCGTCGACGGGGACGGGCCGGGCGAAGAGGGTGCCGTCGACCTGGGCGAAGCCCTGGCCGGCCTCCTCGAAATACGTGCCGACGAAGCGGTTCGTCTCGCGCTCGACGATCTCGACGACGCGGCCCTCGCGCCGGCCGAACGCGCCGCGGCGGCGGCTGAGCTTGACGACGACGGTGTCGCCGGTCGAGGCGTCCTGGCAGCCTTCGGCGGGGACGAAGATATCGCGGATGCGGCGCTCCTCGGCGGTGGCGCCGTGCGGGCGCACAAAACCGTCGCCCTGGCTCGTGCGCTGGAAGGTGCCGATGACGCGGTCGGCGACGTGGGCGGCGTGGGCGGCGACGTGCGTTGCGGCGTGGGTCGCCGTTGTCTCGTGTCCGGCCGGCACGTGTCCCTTCGGGCGCTTCGCGCCGGCCGCAGCCGCCGGCCGCACAAGGTGCTTCACTCCCCAGGCGATTTGGCCGCGCTTGATGAGCGTTTTGATCGCCCGCTTGAGCCGGCGCTCGCCTTCCTCGTCGAGTCCGAGCTTCTTGGCGATGACGCGGGGCTTGACGGGCTGGTAGTTGGGTCGGTTGACGTAGGCCAGCAGGGCCTGCTCGATGTTGATCGAAGCAGCGTCGATCGGAGCGTCGTCGAAGGGGGTTTCGCCAATGGGGTTTTCGGACGGCTGGGTCATGGAGGCCTGGGTTGAGGCGGAGAGAATGTGCGCAGGCCCCTATTGAACAGGAAATGCGGGGCGGGCAGAAGGGGTTTTGCAGTGCGGCGACTCGTCGCCGCTTTTTCGGCTCGCCGATCAAGTGCGCGCCCTCGTTCCCGGGCTCCGCCTGGGAACGCACACGCGAGGCTCTGCCTCGCATCGCCTCCCGCGCCTCTTCCGCCGCAACGCCGCGCGCCCCTGGGCCACGCTCTGCCTCTTCCGCCGCAACGCGGCGCAACTCGATAGCCAGGGGCGAAGCCCGGCGAAGCCCCTGGGAACCGATCCACGACAGAGGCGCGTGAGCCCCGAAGGGGCGTGGCTCCCTCCGCGGGGGGACTGCACCGCCGCACCCATGTCAGTTGTTCGTCCACTCGATGGGGACGACCTTGATCGCGTTGTCCTTCAGTTCCAGCGGAGCAAAGAACGGAAGGAGGCGCACGTAGTCTGCGGCGCTTCGGCTGTGGCCGTCCATTTCACGCCTAAGGTTTTCCGAGCGGGCATACAGTTCCAAGACTTTGCCCTGCATCAACTCGCGCTCGTTTCCTTCCGTGACCAGCGCATTGATCCGGTCCAGTTTTTCCTTGACGCCAAGGCGGTCGATCTCGGCGCGGACTTTCATGTCGCCGATCGTCTCGATCGCCGATTCGCTCAGTTCCTTCGGCTTGCTCAACATGGCCGTGCATGCGTTCACGCGCGCGGTAAGGCCTGCCAGTTCGATGTCGGTCATCACCTTTTGCGACTTAAGCTCCTTCAAGACCTCGGAGCTGATTTCGGACGGCTTGCGGAGCTTGGCCCCGAGTTCGCCACTCGACTGGCTGAGCTTGACCAGCTCGTCGTGCACCTTGTGGGCCGCGTCAAGGGCCTTGCGCCCTTCGGCGAGGCAATCGCGCTGCAACGAACGGCAGAGACCTTCGTCAACCAGCCGCAGGATGGCCGCAGCCCGTTCTTCGGCGGCCTTGGCGGTGGGGGCAAAAACCGTCAATTCCCATCGGTCCCCCTCATCTCCTCCACCCACTCTCCACTGCACGTCCCGATCGGCGTCGCTCCCGGTCAGGAAGTCGAGCATCGGTTGCGCCGGCAGGCGATCCCTCGGGCAGAACTCGCCGAGCAGTTTGAAATAATCGCTGTGGGGATCTCGATTGCGTGTCGATCGAGAGTCGCGTGTCGATCGAGATTCGGCCCGATACCCAAAATGCCAGCCGAATAACCAGTCGCCGTCGCGGAGGATGCGCGACTCCGCCTTGGGAATCGCGCTGCGCGCGGCGCCGAATCCACGTTGCAAGGACTGAATCTCTACCTGCGCCTGCGCGCGATCCGGAGAGCGAAAGTCGACGTTCAGGCGAAACGTCGAGTTCAGTTCAATCAGCGCCGCGAACTTGTTCTCCAGCAGTTTCGGGTCGGCCCGCAAAAGCGGCGTCTTCTGCGTCGAGCCTTCAAACACCTTGTACTCGCGCTTGAACGGCTCCTTCAGCGCCGCCTCGTCGATTTCCTGGAAGAGCTTCTCGACCGATTCGGGCACGCCGGGCACGGGTTGCGCGGACGCAGGTTCATCGTCCGCCGGCGACCGCTCCCGCGGCTGGCCGCGCTCGCCGCCGCGGATTTGGGGGCGCTCCTGGGAGGGGGCGGGCGGGGCGAGGAGAAGCGCTGCGGCCGTCAGAGCGAGGAGGATCAAGTGGCGATGGAATCGCACGTGCATGAGTGTTCTCCCGTGGAAGGAGTTGGTTTGGATGATCGCGCTTTGTCGTCAGGCGAAGTCCGGTCCGCTGTCAGGGCCGCGCGGCCCCAAGCGGGGTGGCGGTGGCTTCCTTGAAGGCGGCAAGGAGTTTTTCGTTCGCCGCCCGCTGGTCGGCGAACCAGGGGTCGTCGGGCGTCAGATCGAGCGAGGCTTGCAATCGCGCCTGCTGCTCGACGAGGGCGATGTGGCGGAGGACGTCGTCGTCGCTGAGCTTCGCCGCGGCAGCGATGGAAGCGCCGGGGCGCACTGCGGATGAGCCGGTCTTGTCGTCTGCATTGGGCGTCTGTGCCGTTTGACCGGTGTTGGGCGGAGGACCCAAGAGCCACAGGGCTACTGCGATGACGCACGCTGCGACAACTCCCCCTGCCGTCAACACGAGCGCAGGCCGGAACTGCCACGAATTGGCAGGCGGCCGCTCGTAGGCCGCTTCGCAGACGCGCAGGACGCGATCCCGCAATCGAAGGAGCGATGCATTCAGGCGATCAAGCTCCGCACGGCAGCCGGGGCACGAATGGACGTGCGACTGCACGACTGCCCGCTCGCCCTCCGGCAAGTCGCCGTCCGACAGATCGACAAGCCGGTCGGCATAGGCCGCGCACGCGCGCAGCTCGCACGCCCGCAACCCGCCCGGCCCGCCATGTTCTCGTTCACTCGTCATCGCCGTGTTCCGCCAGTTCCTGGGCCAGTTTTTGCCGTGCCGCCCGCAGCCGGCCGCGGACGGTCGACTCGGGCACTCCCACGATCTCCGCAATCTCCCGCGAGTTCAGTCCCGAAAAATATCGCATCGCCACCAGCGCCCGGTCGTCGTCGGCCAAGTTGGCCAGCGCTACGTCCACGTCGCGCCGTAGCTCCTCCGCCGGAATTCCCATCCGCCCGGCCGGCTGCCCGCGATACGCCAGAACCAGCCCTCGCCACAACCGCCGCCAGCGGCCCTTTCGCCGGTGCTCAAGCTGGCAGCGGTTGGCCGTCACGCGAAACAGCCACCGCGCCAGGTCGGTCTGATCGTCGATCGGCGGCGGCTTTTGGATGGCGGCCAGGTAAACGTCTTGCAACACGTCGCCCGCCTGATCGCGCTTCATCCCCATCCCCAGGGCCAGGGCCAGCGAGGCGAGCGGGCCGGCCTGCGCCGCCCAGACTTCCGCGAGCAGGCGACGGAAGTGGCTCAAGCCGACGGCCCCCCTCGGGACACCTTGCTGGGTTCCGGTCTGGACGCAGCCCGCTCTCGCGCCGGCCAGCGCGGCCACGTCGGTGGGGTGCGAAGCGCTCATGCTTTCCGGTGAATAGTGCGCGAGGGGGGCGGGGTGTTTGGGTGCGGGGCGAGATTTTCTTGGAGTAGGCACCCTCCTGTGCGCCGTCGCGCCGGCTATTCGCGCGCTATCTGCCTTGCCCGTAAAGGACGCGGTCGTGATCTGCGCCGGAGAACTCGTCGGACGGTCCCTCGATCGGCAGCGAAGCGATTTGCTCGATGGTGTCGCGGATGCGCTGGTGCTCGTCGGCCGAGAGGATGTCCGTGGGCGCCGGGCCATGCGCCGCCGGTTCCTCGTCGAACACGATTTCGACGAGCGCGCCTTCGGGGAGTTTTACTCCCGGCTCGAGCACCACGACGCCATCTTTCACGTGACCACGAACGATCATCGCGGCACCCCTTAAGAGACGGATTCAAGTCTATCGCCTGGGTCGGGCGAATCCAGTCCGGACGGTCAAACTCTAGGACGCGGGCGGCGCGCGGCGTAAGCTGGAACCGGCAGCAAAAGCACCCGACTCCAGCCCAGCAAAGAAAGTCCCTTGACCACTGCCGCTTCCACTCCCCGCCGCCAGGCCCTCTTGGCCTTCGCCCTGCCTTTGGCGCTGGTGCTGTGGGTCTGCGGGCCGCTGTTGTTCGGCGGAGGGCTGCTGGCCTATCGGGACGCGGCGCATTTTTATTACCCGACGTTTCGATATGCGCAGGACGAATGGTCGGCGGGCCGGGCGCCGCTGTGGAACGACCTCGACGGTCTCGGCTCGCCGATGTTGGCCAACGGCACGTCGAGCGTGTTCTATCCCGGCAAGGCGATCTTTTTTGTCCTGCCGTTCGACGCGGCCTACAAGCTCTACATCGTGGGACACCTGCTCTTGGCCGGCTGGGCGGCGATGCAGCTTGCGCGGCGCTGGGGGGCGGGACCGGTCGGGGCGGGGCTGGCCGCGCTGGCCTACGCGGGCGGAGGGCAGGTGCTGGCGCAGTGCTGCAACGTGGTGTATCTCGTGAGCGCGGCCTGGCTGCCGGCGGGGATGATCGCCATTGACGAGATGGCACGGACGCGGCGCCCATGCGGCCCCAAAGCCCGATCCTTTCGACCTTCGCGACGGCGACCGCGTCGCCTTCATCGGCGACGTGCTCATCGAGCGCGAACAGATTGCCGGACACATCGAGACGATGCTCACGTTGCGGTATCCGAACCGCCACGTCACGTTCCGCAACCTCGGCTGGAGCGGCGACCGCCCCGACGGCATCTCGCGCGAGGGCCTGAGCTTGTTGCAAGCCGGCAAGGAGCCGGAGGGCGAAGG
>JACOUI010000120.1 GCA_016177915.1 Planctomycetia bacterium | reverse complement strand
GGGCCACCAACGGCCGCCGCGCCAGTAGTAGCGCTGGTACGGCCAGTAGCCATCGTAGTAGCCGCCGTAGTAGCCCGACGAGTAGCCGTAGTCGTACCCGTCGTAGCTGGACATCGACGCGTCGGGAGCATAGGCGACCCACTGTCCGTCGGCCCAGACGTACCAGTACTGGCCGTCGGAGTAGTACCAGTGGCGGCCGTCGGCCTCATCGCGGAAGAAATAGGCGTAGCCATCCTGCTCCAGCCAGCCTTCGTCGGCCCGCGCCGCCGACGGGAGCGTCAGGCCGAACAAGGCGACGCCGGCCCACAGCGCTCCCCGCAGAGCAACCTTTGAGAGAAAGTGCATTGCACACCTCCGTGCCAACGTTTCTGAGAGTACCCTCCCCGCCCTTGGCGGAACGAATTCTCTGTCCCGGCTCGATCAGGACGTCGATCTATCCCCCGGTGGATCGCCGCAGGCACAGGCCGGCGAGACCTCCTTCATCAAAAGAATTCTTTACGCTCCCAATCCTAGCGACAAGAGCACGGCCGGAGGAAGGAGGCATGAGCAGCATGCGCGACAGCGGTTTTTTGCGGAAAATGCGATTGCCCGCGACTTGCGACGGGACTCGACACTCCGTCGGGTGGCCGCCGACACGCCAAACGCCGCGGCTTCACGTTCGCCAAGAAATGCAAAAGCCCACCGGTCGCAACCGGTGGGCTTGGGAATCGAAACGTGTCGTGGAGCGATGGCTCCTACTTCGCGTCGGCGCGGGCGAGGACCGCGTCCTCGAAGTCGATCGCAATCTCCTTCGTCTCGCCGCCCTTGAGCGTCACCATCTGCTCCTTGACGAGCGTCTGGCCGTCGCGGACCAGCTCGACGCGGACCGGGTAGTCCGCCCACTGCGACTCGCCGGCCAGCTTGGTGGTGGCGAATTCACGCAGCTCGCCCGCCGTCGCGGTTTCCTTGCCGGCCAGGATGACCTTGGCCTCGGCGGGAACGCGGAGGATCAGGGCCGTCTTCACCGACTTGCCGGCGACCTGCGAACCGTTTTGCAGGTTGAAGGCCAGGTGGCCCGTGTAGCCGGCCGGGATGCGGATCGTCTTGGTCTCGGTGACCATCTCGCCCCCGCGCTCAAACTCGGCGCGGACGGTGTAGACGTAGGCCTTGCCGGTGTCGACGTCGCGCGAAATGTAGCTCCGCAGCTCGCCGGTCGAGGTTGTGGCGGCTTCGTTGACGTACACCTTCGCCTCGCCGGGGACGGCCACCGTGAGGTGGACGTTGCGGGCCTGGGCGGCGCCCATCGGCTTGACTTCCTCGCTGGCGGGCGGAGCGGGCGGAGCGCCGTTGGCGGGCGCTTGCTGAATGATCACGCCCCCGGACGAACCCCAACTGCCGTAGCTGCCGTGCGAGCCCCAGCTCCCGTGGGAGCCCCAACTGCCATGGTAGTGGTGGCGGTGGAACAAGCCGCCGCGCCAGCCCCAGCTACCGCTGGAGCCCCAACTGCCACTGGAGCCCCAACCACCGCTGGAGCCCCAACTGCCATGTGAACCCCAACTGCCCCAGCCGGCCTGCGCCGTAGTCGTGGAGCAGATCAGCCCCACCACGACGGCGACGGCGCCCAAAACATTCTTCTTAAACATGCGATTGCTCCACAATGAACGCGGGAACGAGAGACGACGGAACGAGTCGAGACGACGTTGGCGGTTGTGCCAGCCCTACCGAAGATAGCAATGCCGGCACGTAATTCAAGCAGTTTGCAAAAGGTTTCCTGTTTCCGAACTATACGACACATGGTGAAAATGGGTGGAACAGGATCAAGAAAAAATAGCTCGCAAATCTACGCAGTCACCGCGACTTAATTTTTTGAGCGACCACAGCGTCCGACGTACGTGTCGTCGGCGTCCCAAGTCTGCAACGCGACCGTAAACTCTCCAACCCAAGGTGCTTACGTCGCGCCGTCCGCTCGGTCGGTGCTGCAAATTGCCTCGATCAAACCGTCCGTTGTGTAAGCGACCGCCTCGACGGCCGGCACGTGGCCCAGCGCTCGCAGCTCGGCAGAGGTGATCGGACTGATGCTGGCCAGTTTCGCCCGGCCCAATTCGTCGCCCAGCATGCCCGCGAGCGACCGGGCAATCGCGGAGCTGGTCACGGTGATCCAGTCGATTTTTCCGGCCGCCAGCGCGGCGCGGATTTCGGCGTCCGCGTTGGCGACGTCGCGGCTGGAATAAGCGACGACCTGCTCGACGTCGTGGCCCGCCGCGCGGAGCCGCTCGGCCAGCACTTCCCTGCCGCGGCTGGCGCGGATGAGAAGCACCCGCATCTTCGTTCCCCCCTGAGCCAACGAGGCAATCAGCCGATCGGCCAGGGCCTCGGCGCGAAACTCGTCGGGCAGCGGCACGTCGACCCGCAGATGATACCGCTCCAGCTCCTCCCCGGTCGCGGGACCAATGGCCGCCAGTTGCGCCCGGCCCAAAGCGCGCACGTCGCGCCCCATCGCAGAGAGGCGCTCCAGAAAAAAGCGAACTCCGTTGGCGCTGGAAAAGACGACCGCCTGGTACTGATCGAGCCGCCCGATCGCCCGATCGACGGGTGAAAAATCATCGGGCGGGCCGATCTCGATGGCCGGCTGCGCGAGCACTGTGGCGCCGGCGTCCTCGAGCTTGTCGCACAAGATGTCGGCCTGCCCAGCGGCCCGTGTGACCAGGACGCGCCGGCCGAAGAGTGGGCGGCGTGAGAACCAATCCAGCGTTTCGCCCAGCGGCACGACGTCGCCCACCACCACGATCACAGGCGGCCGCAGATGCCGTCGGCGAAGCTCGTCCGCCACCCGGCCCAGCGTGCAGCGGATCGTAAGCTGGTCCGGCCACGAGCAGCGCCGGATGATGGCGGCCGGGGTCTTTGCCGGTTTCCCCGCGGCAATGAGCGCACGGGTCCAGCTCTCGGCCGTCGTCACGCCCATGTACATGACGAGCGTGCCGGGAAAGGCGGCCAGGGCCGCGAAATCGACCGCCGGCTCGTCTTTTTCGCCTTCCTCGTGCGCGGTGACGAGCGCCACGGCCGACGCGATGCCGCGGCAAGTGACGGGAATGCCGGCATAGCTGGCCGCGGCCAAGGCCGCCGTCACGCCCGGCACGATCTCGAATTTGATCTTCGCCTCCGCCAGTGCCCCGGCCTCTTCGGCGCCCCGAGCAAATACGGCCGGGTCGCCCCCCTTGAGGCGCACGACGGCCTTTCCGGCGCGGGCGGCCGCGATCATGGCCGCGTTGACTTCCTCCTGCGGCATGATCCGCCCCTGGCCGTGCCGGCCGAGGCAGATTTTTTCCGCCCGCTCGGCGTGCCGCACGATCCGCGGGTTGACGAGATAGTCGTAAAGAACCAGGTCGGCGCGGCGGAGACACTCCACGCCGCGCAGCGTGACGAGTCCCGGGTCGCCCGGGCCGGCGCCGACAAGAAAGACCTTTCCGGGCTTTCCAGCCGAGGGTGGCGACGAAGTTTCGCCGGAGTGAGTTGCGGTCATAGCGGCACGCGGCAGGCGCGCGAAACAACTGCGGGCACTTCCCGCCAGCGTAGCCCACCGCGCAGCGTTTCCATAGAGGCGCAGGCCGAGCGGCGGCCGCACATCAAACGTCGATCAATTCCATTCCGGGCGGTGGGTCGAGCACCAAGGCCGGCAACGGAACCTCCGTCTCATCGGCAGCGGCATTCGCCGGCGGCGCGTCATGAGGCAGGATTAGCCCCCAGACGTGCGGCAGGATCGCGGAGATGTGCTCCAGTTTGCCCCTTGGGAGCGCGGCCTCGATCAATGCGCTTTCGCCAACTTGCTGGATGAGTGAGCGTTTCATGTCCTGCCCTCCTTCAACGGTCGAGCAAAATGCCACGTTTTCCAGCATTATACGGAATACTGAACATTTGTCAACTCTTCCCAAAGTAAGGTTTTTGCGGCGGTAACGGTGGCACTGCCGCCCCGCGCCCTCGCCGGTAGAATGCGGCGTCACGACGTTTCCGCCAGCAATCGATTCGATCTGTGCTTACACCCCTGCCCATCGTCGACGCCCCAACCGCTACGCGCTCCCACGCCGCGCGCTTGCCCTCCTGGCTGCGGCGCGAACTGCCTCGCAGCAACGCCAACCACAAAACCGCCCGGCTGATTGAGGAGCTGAAGCTTGAAACCGTCTGCGAAAGCGCCCGCTGTCCCAACCGGATGGAGTGCTGGTCGCGGTCGACGGCCACGTTCATGATCCTGGGCGCCGTCTGCACGCGGCCGTGCGGCTTCTGCTCCGTCGACAAGGGCCGGCCGCAGCCGCCGGCCGACGACGAGCCGCAGCGCGTGGCCGAGGCGGCCCGCCGCCTGGGCTTAAAGCACGTCGTCATCACGTCCGTTACGCGCGACGACCTGCCCGACGGCGGCGCGGAACACTTCTACCGCACGGTGCTGGCCGTTCGCGCCGCGACGGGTGCCGCGGTCGAAGTGCTCACGCCGGACTTCATCCTCAGCAAAGCGGCGCTCGACCGCGTCGTCGAGGCCGCGCCCGAGGTCTTCAACCACAACGCCGAAACCGTGCCGCGGCTCTATCGCCGCGTCCGCGGGCCGCGCTCCGACTACCGCTGGACGCTCGAACTTCTGCGGCGCGTGAAATCTCGCAACCCGACCATCCAAACGAAGTCGGGCCTGATGCTCGGCCTTGGAGAAACTTTCGACGAGCTGCTGGACACGCTTTGCGACCTGCGCGGCGCCGGGGTCGAGCTGTTGACGTTGGGGCAGTATTTGCAGCCGTCGCGGGACCACCTGCCCGTCGCGCGCTATGTGCTGCCCGATGAATTCGAGCGGCTCGGCGAACTGGCCCGCAGCCTCGGCTTCCGGCAAGTGGCCAGCGGCCCTTTTGTCCGTTCCAGCTACCACGCCCGCGAGATGGCTATTGGGGAGAACTC
>JACOUI010000119.1 GCA_016177915.1 Planctomycetia bacterium | reverse complement strand
TCCGTGAAGATTGGCAGCGAGCCAGGAAAAAACGACGGGATTTTGCGTTCCCATCATCCTCTGGTGCTCCGTCTTCGCGGCAAGTTTCCCAAAAAATCTCGGCAGATCGGCTTTTTCACAATTTCCGACAGACTGTAGCTACTCCTTCGCCCGCGTCCCCGCGATCGAAAGCACCTTCACGTCCTTGCCGCCGTCGATCAGGTACATCTCGACGTTGAACTTGTCCTGGCCGGCGATCTCGATCGCCCAGCGGACCTTGTACTTGGCGTTCGCCTCCGGCTCATCCAGCTCGCCCGTGTAGGTCAGCTTCTTCGTTGCGTCGTCCCAGGTCCCTTCCATCACGTCGATGCCGGTGCCGCCGTTGTCGATCCACGACGAGACGTATTTCTTTTTGCCCGTGTCGTAGCCGTGCGTGCCGATCCACTCGAAGGCCTGGCCGCCGGCCGTGGTCTTGCTCTCCTCGATCAGGAAGCGCTTGCCCAGCACAAAGCGGAAGCTGGCGCTGCCCTTGGACTCCGTAGCCTGGTCGCCCTCGTAGAACTTGCAGGCCAGGTCCCACTTGCCGACGAGCGGCTCCAGGCGCTTGTGGTCCTCGGTCGGCTGGCCAAAGGGCGGCTCGCGCTCCTGGGCCTTTTCGGCTTGCTTTTGGACGTTCTTGTCGTCGAAGGAGGTGGCGAAGGGCGCGGAGGCGAGGAAGAGGAGGAGGGAGGCGAGGCAGGGGAGGGGTTTCATGGATCTCTCGGGGGCACGGGAATGACGGGAACGAGGTTCGAGTACGAGTACGATTACGAGGACGAGTACGAGAAGAACCGTGAGCGTCGTATGCTATTCCGCTGCCACTTCCCTCAACAGCGCAAGCAGCGTGCTCCTCACTTTCGGCTCCGCGTCGGCCGACAGGTAGCTCGACCGCGCCCGCCAGGTCTCGTAGCCGCCCAGGGCGTGGTGCTCGCTCGTCGGCAGGTAGCCGCTATAGCCGTTCGCCAGTTCGATCGTGAACGTGGGCTTAAGGGGGCTCTCTTTCTTCAAGGCCAGGCCCGTCTCCACGAACGTCTCGCAGGGGCTGCTGGCGATGCCCAACTCGCCCAGGCGGATCGCCTGCAGCTTCGCCTTCACGGTTTTTGGGTATTGAGCCATCCATAGCGTCTCGCGGGCGTAAATGTGCTCGATCTTCGTGTAGGGTCCCGGACCGGCTTCCTCCAGCAGCTTTTTCGCGCGGGCGACGTCTTCGTCGCCGGGCAGCCGCACGCCCAGCTCGACCTCCGCCTCCCGCATGCGGATCGGCACAAAGTCGCGGTGCTCGACGGTCTGGTACGACTTGTAGCAGGCGTCGGCCACCGCCGAGGCCACGATGCGGATTTTCTCCAGCGGTTGGCGGCGCGGCGGCGAGGCTTGAGAGTAATCGACGTTGTTGATGTTGCCGCTCGTGCCGTTCGACATCACGCCCAAGAACCCCTTCGTGTCCTCGACGCCCAGCCGCGAGGCCATCTGCTTGGCGAACTCGGAGAAATAATCGCCCGAGACCGAAAGCGGCGGCACGCCGCCCACGTAGTGCAGCGAGTAGTTGGCCAGAAACGCTAGCGGCTTGCCGTCTTTCGTCTGGACGGAGACAAAGCAGACCTCCGGATCGGTCGGGCCGGAGGGCTTGTCGTTATTGGCCGAGTAGCCGGGATTCATCTTCACCCTGTCGGTCGTGCCGCCGAAGGGGTCCGTGAGCACGACGCCCGCCTTCACCAGCCAGCGGCGGTTGAAGACCTGGTCGGGCACGCTGGCCGTGCCCCAGCCGATCCGGGCGGGGACGAGATTGTCGCTGGCCTGCTTGATGCCCGAGGCGATCATTTCCGTGAGAACGGCGATGTAGCGCTGGTTCGGCTCGCTTTGGAAAACGCCGGAGAGCGTGGGGGCGGAATGGCAGTGCGTGGCGGAGATGAGCATCCGGTCGGTGGGGATGCCGGTCGCCTGGGAGGCTTTCTTTTTGGCCTCGTCCAGAAGCTCGCGCGGGATCATGCAACTGTCGCAGACGACGATGGCGATGCGCGCCTGGCCGTCGTCGAGCACGAGGCACCGCGCGTGCAGCGGGTCGGCCGCCCGCTCGGCCTCGACGTCGCGCATGCCGCCGTTGACGGAGATCGGAAACTGCTGCGGCGTGACATCGACGGCCGCGATGCCGGCGCGGAGGGTTTTGTCGGCCGCGAATGCCGGTGAGGAAGAAACGAACGAAGCAAGGACGAGGATGGCCGTAAGGCGGAAAATGGACATCTCTAAACCTCCCGAGGTGCGCCGAGATTCGTCCCGTCCGGCCTCCACCGGCCTCGTGCCGGTGGGGCGACGATTGGCAGCTAGATCGCCGACTCATCACTCCTTTCCCCGCCGACCTCGCGTCGGTGGAGACGTGACTGACGGCTTCCGCGGCGCGAATTGTCGACTCGGGCCGCTGTTGCCGAGAGTATAGTCTTCGGCCCACGCACGCGGAAAGGACCGGAGTAGAGTCGAGAGGTGGCGCGGTGGTTTAGGTGTCAGCCTATCGATCCGGCCCTTTCGGCGCCGGGGCTTCACTAGCCACACCCTGCTCCGTCTCCACCTCCCGCTCGTCGAACCGGACAGGCGGATTTCCCGC
>JACOUI010000181.1 GCA_016177915.1 Planctomycetia bacterium | reverse complement strand
GGCCGCCGCCCGCGCTGCGGCGACGCAGTTCGCCGCGCTGAACACGGCGGACGGGCCAACGCCCGTCAACCTGATGTCCGAGGACATCGTGGTGGGGATTTACGACCCGACGACAAAGACCGTGGTTCCCACGAACGTCATGCCCGACGCCGTCGAGGTCCGCGCGCGGCGGCTGGCGAGCCGAGGGACCGGAGTCGGCTTGTTCTTCAGCCGGGTGCTGGGAATCTCGCAGAGCGACGTGGAAGTGCGCTCCGTCGCGCAGCTCGACGTCCCCGTCAACACCGGCGGCCTTCCCATGGCGCTGCGCGCGCCGGGCTTCGGGCCGGTCGACGACGAAATCCTCGAGGCCAATCCCGGCAAGGACGGACCCTCGGAACCGGCCAACGGCGTGAGCTTCCTGGAGGGCGAGAAGGTCACGATCTACATTTACGGAAAGGGCACGAAGGCCCCGGTGCACCTGACGCTGGACATCGACTCGCCGGCCACGTCGTCGAGCTCTGAATCGGACGTGAAGGACGCGCTCCGCGGCGGGACGGACCCGATGCCGGTGGCCCTGGGCGACGAAGTCTACGTCCTCAATGACGGCACCGGCTCCAACAGCTTCGGCACGGCGCTCGACGACCGGCTCGATTACGACGTCACCCACGAAATCCGCGACGTGATTGTCCCCATCGTCGATATCATCCCCGGCGAAAGCCGCGTGTATGTAAACGACGGTCAGGAATGGAACCTTTCGGGCAAGGTGAAAGTGGTGGATTTCGTGGGGCTGCACATCGACGGCGTCGAAAACATCTGGGTGACCGACCCGGACAAGCCCGACCATTTGATCAAGACCGAGGTCATCGTGGGGACGGTGAGGAAGGTCATGGGGACGAACCGGGGGAGCGGCAACCAGCCCAGCGGCGCCGGGGGAAACACGGTCCGCACGGTGCGGCTGGTGCAGTAGGCGGTCAGCACGTGCTGCGGCGCGTTTTCCGCTTGTAGTGACCCGATCAGGCTGGTGCTTTCGACGATGGACCGCATGAATGCGGTCACTACAAAACGGCTACAGCAGGCTTTCCAAAAGCAGCCGCAGCTTGCGCATCTCGGCCAGGTGGTCGATCTGCGGATCGCCCTGGTCGACGATGTCCACGCACAGGGCCCGGCTGTAGCGGTAGACGGCAAGCTGCGAGATCAGCTTGCCGTAGTCGACTTCACCCTGCCCGATGCGCACCTGCAGCGTTTCGCGCGACGTGTCGCGGAGCTGCGTGTGGTAGACGTACCGGAGGAGCTGTTTGCAGCTCGCGCCGGCGTGCGGGCCGCAGATGTAGTGGCTGGGGTCCAGCGTGATTCCCAGGCCCTTGACGTTGTCGCAGAGGACGGCCGCCGTGTCGGGACATTGCGTCATGCGGTCGATCTGCGTCTTGACGCTGATCAGCACCCCTTCCGCCGACCCGATCGACACCAGCCGCCGCAGGCGCTCGATCTCCGCATTGAAGGGCGTTCCCAGCTCGGCCGAGGGGACCGTGACGGAGACGACCTTCGTCGCCTTGGCCAACCGGCAACAGGCAAAGAACTGCTCGTAGTAGGCTTCGCCGGCAGCGTCGCTGTCGACGACGTAGGCGATCGGCGTGAGCCGCTGCGTCAGCCGGCAAATCTGAATGGCGCGGTCCAGATCGGCGGCCACCTCGCTCGGTTTGAGCTGCCCTCCGTGCTCCCGCAGCACGATCTCGACCTTCGTGTACTCCAGGCTGGCCAGGCGCTCCAGCGCCTCCGCCAGCGGCAACTGCGGAAAGCAACCCGTCGAGGCGGCGACAAACACGCGAAACTCCTTTCTCACGCGTATCCCAAACGGCGACGGGCCGGACGGGGATTCTCCGGCGCTCGGTCGGGGGGGCATAGATTACGCAGATCGACCCCCCGACGCAACATCGCGTCGCTGCGGCTGCGGCGGCTTGATGGAAGGCGGCGATCTCAGGTAACACCTCAGAGGGCGCAGTCCCAGCCGAGAACGGAGAGTGCCCGGCATGCTGCCGTCGCCTGCGCTGCGCTGCATGCATTTCCCAGGGCGGCAGTTTCTTGCGGTTTTCGGCCGTCGGCAGAGCAGCGACTCCTCGCCCACCAGACATCAGTCCAGCTTCCGCCGCAGCTCCTCGCGCGACTGCGCCCCGCCGCGATAGGCAAGGTCGAGCACCTCCACTGGGTGCACGAAATCGAGGTCCTGCTTCTGCTGCCGGCCTTCGCGGGCCATCTGCAGCAGGCAGCCGGCGTTGCCGGTGACGACCACCTCGGCCCCGGTCTTCACGATGTTCTCCATCTTGCGGCGGCTGAGCCGGCCGGCCATCTCCGGCTCGGTCAGGTTGTAGGTGCCGGCTGCCCCGCAGCACATCTCCGATTCGGGCAAATCGACGAGCGACAACCCCGGCACCTGCGCCAGCAGTCGCCGCGGGGCCTCGCGGACCTTCTGTGCATGGGCCAGGTGGCAGGCGTCATGATACGTCGCCCTGATCTTCACGGCGTCCGGCGGCGGCACAAGCCCCAGTTCGTCCAGGAACTGCGAAACGTCGCGGACGGACGAAGCGAAGCGGCTGCGAGCGTCGGCGTCGGCATCGTGCCAGTGATGGCCATAGTCCTTGAGCATCGAGCCGCAGCCGGCCACGTTGACGATCACGGCATCGAATTCGCCCGCGTTGAAGGCCGCGGCGTTGGTTCGCGACAGCGCGCGGGCCGGCTCGCCGGCGCCGGCGTGGAAATGGATCGCGCCGCAGCAGACCTGCCCCTTGGGAACGATCACGTCGCAGCCGTTTTCCACGAGCACGCGCAGCGTCGCCCAGTGCGTCTGGCGGAAAAGCACGTCCCCCACGCAGCCCGTGAAGAGCGCCACCCGCGCCCGGCGGCGGCCCTTCGCCGGCGTCACTTCCGGCAGCGCCGGCAATCGCTTCGCGGGCGGCGGCAGCATCAGCACGAGCTGCCGCAATCGCGCCGGCAGCAACCGCAAAAGGCCCAGCGTCTCGGCCAGCCGCACCAGGCCCAACTTTTGCGCGATTCGCGCGGGGATGAGCAACTTTCGCATCCGCTCCGGATAGGGAAAGACGCCGAAGAGCACGAAGCGGTGGAACCAGTCGTGCGTCTTGGCCTCGCCCTGCTGCCCTTCCATCGCCACGCGAAACGGCTCGATGAGCTTGCCGTATTGCACGCCCGAGGGGCAGGCCGTTTCGCAGGCCCGGCAATCGAGGCACAGCTCCAGGTGCCTCCGCACCTCGCGATTCAGCGCGAGTCGCCCGTCGGTCACGGCCCGCATCAAATAGATTCTTCCACGGGGGCTGTCGTTCTCGTCGCCCAGTTCGACGTAGGTGGGGCACGAGGCAGTGCACAGGCCGCAGTGGACGCAATCCAAAAACAGCTCGTAATCGATGCCTGCGCCGGGGTTGGGCGGCGTCTCGGCCGGGGCCGGCGCGTCGGAAAGCGCGTGCAGTTCGGCGAGCGATAATGGGCGAGCGAGACCGCCAGCCGGAGACGGACCGGCCGGGATCGAGTGAACGTCAGGGGACGGATGGAGCGCGGTCATCCGGCGTCCGGCACGTGGGAGAGCGGAGAAAAGCGTCGGAAATCGACGTTGCTCACGTCAATATACCGGACGCGCGTGCGGGACGGCAGGGCGGGATGTCCAAGGCAGGAGAGACGAACGGCAGGCGGGCCGCCTGCCCTACGAGATTACGTGCGGCCGCCGGCCAACGTGCCGAGGTTGCCGGCCTGGCGCGACGCGCGGCTGGGAACGTCGGCCACGGGTGCCGCGGCGCTTGAAAGACCGGGCGCGGGAAGAACTGCCGGGGCGGCACGCGCCGCAGGCTCGCTCGCCGCGCTCTGCGCCGCAGCCACGCGCAGCCCGCGCAGAATCTGCCGGCCGGCCCGCGTCGGGCGGGCGGAGGCCACTTTGCGGGCCAGGTAGAGATAGGAGGCGGATCGCATGGTCGTGCCCCTTGCGCGGTGGGCGGCCGAAACGCCGCCGATGAATCTGTCTTCGGCACTTGGCCGCCGCCGCGGCAAAGCGCCCTCAAGGAAGTCTACCTTTGCCAGGGACGCCGCCGGGGTGAAAAATTTGTTCCCCGCCGGGGGCGCGTGCTCAGGATAAACACGGCCCCCGCGGGGAACAGCACGGGAGGGATTGTGGGAGGAGCCTGCGTTTCGGGCGGCGCGGGAGACGACCGCCGCCCCGGCAGGTTCCTCGGCCGGTCCGCGCTAGTTCGGGCCGGGGATCGGGTCGACCTGGGTAGGCGCGTACGTTTGCGGGACGACGATGGTGCCGGCCGTTCCGGCGGCGCAGGCGTCGCACGGCTGGGCGCACGGGGTGCATTGCATGCACGGTTCTGCGTAGGTCGTCACCGGGACGGCATACGACTCACAGGTGTTGCATCCGCCCCAAAGCCGTTGGCAGAGCGTGCAGCAGCCGGCATTGGCGGCCGAAACCGCCGCCAGCACGGCAAAAATCGCAAGCCTCTTCATGACGTTCATCTCCTGGCGAAGCGGGAGGTCCTTCGGAGGCTGTGGGTCGAGCAACTCTACATCGCATCACGTGACGTGCAAATGAAACGGCGCTTTTTTTTGGCGACAGCCTCGTTGACGGAGGGCAACGCGGCCGGACGCGCCGCCGATGCCGGACGGTCCGAAGGTGCGATCTATGGCGCTGGGTGCAACGGGCCGCCGTTCCGGTTACGATGGACGCCAAAGTTCCGCGATCTCGACCTCACGCAAATCGAGGTTCACCATGCTTCCCGTCTCCGAGCGCCGGCTCCTGAAGTTCGAAAGCGGCGAGGCCATCGGCATCAGCAACCGCTGGCAGAAGGGCCAGTATTGCGCCGTGCTCACCCAGGCCGGCATCGTCGGCTGCGGCATCTACGACTTGCCGATCGCGGCCGAATTCGATCTGGCCGTCGCCATCTGCCGCGGCACGCCCGCCAAACCGCTCGTCGTGCCCGAGGACCTCTTCGAGTCCAAAATCGTCGACGCCACGCCCAAGGCGCGGTCCTACGGCATCGAGCCGGGCATGAAAGGCCGACAGGCGGTCGAGCTCATGCTGAAGGCGGGGGCGGGCGGGGGCGCGGCGACCGCGCCGCCGGTGCAAGTGCGCACGCTGGATCACGTGACCGTCGTCGTCTCCGACCTCGATCGCAGCCGGAAGTTCTACTGCGGCATCCTCGGCATGCGCGAAGTCCCGCGGCCCACGTTCAGTTTTCCGGGCCTGTGGTTCCAGGCGGGCGACACGCAAATTCACTTGATCGGAGCGCACGAAGGGGCCGCGGCGCCCGGCGCGCCGCCGCTGCCGGCTCAAGTGCGGCCCGGAAGAAGCATGCACTACGCCTTCGAGGTCGCCGACGCGCGCGCCGCCCACGCCAGCCTGATCGCCGCGGGCGTGCGCGTGCTGGCCGAGCCGCGCCTGCGGCCGGACGGCTGCGTGCAGGTATTCATGCTCGATCCGGACGGGCACGTGGTGGAGGTCTTCTCGCGGCCGCCGCTTTAGTCCCGCCTTCAGGCGGCTGCTGGAGTCCCGCCTTCAGGCGGTCGCTCGTGGCGCGCCCGTCTCTGCGCAGAAGACCGCCTAAAGGCGGTACTCC
>JACOUI010000158.1 GCA_016177915.1 Planctomycetia bacterium | reverse complement strand
GGCCAGCGCTCCGCCCTTCGGCGGCCCGCCGGCGCCCTTGGGCGCGGGGCCGGGCGGCCTGGGCGGCGCCGGTCAGCCGGACTTCGATTCGCTCATCGAGCTGATCACGACCACCGTCGCCCCGCAGACGTGGGACGACGCCGGCGGTCCCGGCTCGATCAAGGAGTTCGAGACGAACCTGACGCTCGTCGTCAGCAACACGCGCGACGTGCACGACCAGATCGCCGACCTCCTGGAGCAGCTCCGACGCCTGCAGGACCTGCAGGTGACGATCGAGGTGCGGTTCATCACGCTCAACGACAACTTCTTCGAGCGGATCGGCGTCGACTTCGACTTCGACATCGACGACGACATCGACCGGCCGTTCCAGGTGTTCGGCGAGCAGGACCTCAATGCGGCGCCCACCAGCACGAGCGGCACGGACGTGCCGGCGTTCGACCACCCGCGCAGCATCCAGGACCGCGACCACGGTCCGGGCGTGACGGTGGGCTTGGAGCGGGGTTCGACGTTCCGCGCCGACCTGGACATCCCCTTCCGCAATGGCAGCTTCCCGCTGGCGATCCCGCAGTTCGGCGGGTTCCAGCCGGGGGCGGGGGCGGAGCTGGGCTTCGCCATCCTCAGCGACCTGGAGGCCTTCTTCTTCATCGAGGCCAGCCAGGGCGACCGCCGCAGCAACGTCTTGCAGGCGCCGAAGGTGACGCTGTTCAACGGGCAGACGGCGATCGTCTCCGACACGTCGCAGACGCCGTTCGTGATCAGCGTCATCCCGGTCGTGGGCGACTTTGCGGCCGCCCTGCAGCCGGTGGTGGCCGTGCTGAGCGAAGGGACGTTTTTGAACGTGCAGGCGGTGGTCTCCAACGACCGCCGGTTCGTGCGGTTGACGATGGTGCCCTTCTTCAGCACCATCGGCGACGTGAACACGTTCACCTTCAACGGGTCGGAGCAGACGATCGACGACTCGGCGAACGACGTGGACGGCGACGGCATCGAGGAGACGCCGGCCCGCCGCCGGCAGTCGCGCGAAGGCACGACCGTCCAGTTGCCGACGTTCTCCTTCATCTCTATCGTGACGACCGTGAGCGTCCCCGACGGCGGAACGGTGCTGCTGGGCGGAATCAAACGCCTGAGCGAGGGCCGCAACGAGTTCGGCGTCCCGATCCTCAATAAGGTGCCCTACGTCCAGCGGCTGTTCTCCAACGTGGCGATCGGCCGCGAAACGCAGAGCTTGATGATGATGGTCACGCCGCGCATCATCATCCAGGAGGAAGAGGAGGATCTCCTGGGGATCAACACGAACCCGTAGCCGCCCGGTTCTTCCGCGGCCGACAACGGCCAAAGCCCGGCCGCCGCGACGGAAAAGTCCGTCGCGGCGGCCTTTTTCGTTGCGCCGCCCGCCGTTCAGTCGTCCCAGAAATGGCAATAGCTATCGTACCGCCGCGCGTCGAGGAGGTCGTCGGCCACGGCGTCCTTCACCGCGCAGCCCGCCTCGTGGCGGTGCGTGCAGTCCGGGAACCGGCAGCGGCCGACGAAGGGACGGATGTCGCGGAAGTAAGCCGCCACGTCGCCCTTGGGCGTGTCCCAGAGCTCGAATTGCCGGATGCCCGGCGTATCGACGACGTACCCGCCGCCGGCCAGGCGGATGAGCCGGGCGGACGAGGTCGTGTGCCGCCCTTTCTCCGTTTCCTCGCTGACCTCGCGGACTTTGAGGTTCAAGGTCGGGTCGACGGCGTTTAAGAGCGACGATTTGCCAACGCCGCTCTGGCCCACGATGACGCTCTGGCGGCCCTGCATTGCGCGGCGCAGCCGCTCGACGCCAAGACCGGTCGCCGCCGACAACAGCAGCACGGGGTAGCCCATCTGGCTGTAGACGCCGGCCAGAGGCTGGAATCCGGCCGGGTCGACGAGGTCGATCTTGTTGATGCAGATCACGGGCTCGATCGCGTCCTTTTCGGCGGTCACAAGCAGCCGGTCGATGAGGTGCGGCTTCAGGTCGGGCTGCGCAGCGCTGGCGACGATCAGGGCCAGATCGACGTTGGTGACGAGGATGTGCTTGCGGGCGTGGCTTGAGCGGCAGAGCGTGCCGTGCCGCGGTTCGATCCGTTCGATCACTCCCTCGCCGGGCGCCTCCGCCGTGGCGGCGCCGCCGGACGGGCGGAAAACGACCCGGTCGCCGACGACCACGACGTGCCGGTCGTCCGTCTGCATCGTTTTGAGCAGCCTCCGCGTGGCGCAGCGGTATTGCGCTCCATCGTCCGTCTCCACGAGGTTCGTCAGGCCATAGATGCCGATCACCCGGCCCGCGAGGCACGAGCCTTCATCGACGGCCCGCCGCACGGCCAGGCCCCCGTCGCCCTCGGCCAGGTCGCCGACGATCGTCCGCCGGCGCGTGAGGTCTCCCTTGCCGCTGACGCGCTCGGACTGGACCAGCCGGTCGGCCGATTCCTCGGATGGATGCAAATGTTCGGACCAGTCGCGCCGTCGCGTGCGCGGAGCGCGGTTTTTGCGGAAATCGGCGCGATATTTCGATGGTTTCTTGTTCTTGGGGTCGCGGGGCATGATCTTCATTCTACAGCGATGTAGCGGGTGGCACACCCTGAGCAGGCTTGCCCTGGCGCCGAGCGCGAAGAACTCCAGCCGCGGCGGCCGAGATCGGCGTTCGAGGGCCAAAGGCGAAGGGTGTGCCCCGTCGTCCACAGCCCGCGCCGGCACGCCCTTCGCAGCGCCTGCGGCGATGACCGTTCGGCGTGTTCCGCGACGCGGGAGGATCGATGCGGGAGGCGGCCCGCTCAGGGCGTGCCACCCGATTCTTGTTCCACCGCTGGCCAGCCACTATCCTGAAGTGGGGCCGTTTTACGCTGAGTGCCTGCTAACACCCTCCGGTGCCTTGATGAAGGTCCTTGTCTCCGCCGCTGTAACCTGTGTTCTGCTCCTGGGGGGTTGCCATGACTCGCCGAGCGAACCCCCAAGCGGCGGCGGCGGCCCCGCCCAAGGCAAGAAAAACGTCGTCCTCCTCCGTTACAAGGCGGGCAGCGAAAGCACCGAACAGCGCGAAAAGGGCTTCCTCGAGACGCTCCGCAGGGACTACCCGGACGTCCACATCCTGGTGGAAAACGAATTCGCCGGGACGACGGAGCCGGAGGCGCTGGACAAGGCGCAGCAGATCTTCAACCGCTTCGGCGACAAGATCGACGGCATTTTCGCCGTCTGCGAGCCCAACGCGGTCGCCGTCCTCAAGGCGATCGAGGACGCGGGCCTGGGCGGCAAAGTGAAGTTCATCGCCTTCGACCCGAGCGAGGGGCTCGTCAAGGCCATGCAGGAAGGCAACGTCCACGGCGTCGTCCTGCAGGATCCCTACAAAATGGGCTACACCGCCGTCAAGACGATGGTCGCGCACCTCGATGGCCAGGCGGTCGAGAAGACGATATCGACGGGCGAATACGTGGCCACACCGGAGAACATGAACGGCAAGGACGAAAACGGGGCGGACATTCACCAGCTTTTGCATCCCAAGGTCTTTAATGACGGCGACGACGCCGCGCCGCAGACCCCCCAGTACACCATCGCCGTCATTCCCAAGGGGACGACGCACGTCTTCTGGAAGTCGATCCACGCCGGGGCCGAAGAGGCCGCCAAGGAACTGGGGAACGTGGACGTCCTCTGGCAGGGCGCGCTCAACGAGGCCGACACCGACGGCCAGATCAGCGTCGTGCAGAATTTCATCTCCCGCAAGGTGAGCGGCATTTGCCTGGCGCCCAACGACTCGCAGGGCTTGATTGAGGCCGTGCGGAGCGCGAAGCAGGCGGGCATTCCGGTCGTCATTTTCGACAGCGGACTCAACGATCCTCCGTCGTACGTGAGCTACGTGGCCACGGACAACTACCGGGGGGGCGTTCTGGCCGCGCGGCGGCTGGCGGAAGTGCTGGGGGTCAAGGCAGCCGATTCGCAAGAGTAAGACAACGTCCTCGTTCCGAAGCTCCGCTTGGGAACGCCTGTCCGCGAGGCTCTGCCTCGCCTGGGCACGGCACAACACATGTCCGCGCTCGCTGATATCTCTGACTCGCCTCCTCTGCTGCGCATGGACGGCATCTCCAAGCGCTTCGGCGCCACGCAGGCGCTCGACGGCGTGTCGCTCGCAGTCCGCGCCGGCGACGTGCTGGCCCTCATCGGTGAAAACGGCGCCGGCAAAAGCACGCTGATGAAAATCTTAAGCGGCGCCCACGCGCCCGACGAGGGCGCGATCCGCCTCGACGGACGGCCCTTCGCCCCCAAAGGTCCCCACGACGCCCGCACCTCCGGCGTCGCCATGATCTACCAGGAATTGACCCTGGCCCCCGACCTGTCGGTGGAAGACAACGTGATGCTCGGCCAGGAGCGGCATACGGCAGGTTGGCTCCGAGGCCGGCAGCAACGGCAGCGCGTACACGAGGCGCTTGCCCTCCTGGGCCATCCCAACCTGCGCCCCACGGCCCCCGTCTATTCCCTCTCCGTGGGCGCGAGGCAGCTTGTCGAGATTGCCCGGGCGCTTGTGGCCGATGCCCGCGTCATCGTCTTCGACGAGCCCACCAGCTCGCTGACGGTCCAGGACACAGAGCGCCTGTTTCAAGTCATCCGCAAGCTCAAGTCCTCCGGCCGGGCGATCGTGTATATCAGCCACTTCCTCGAGGAAATCCGCCAGGTCTGCGACCGGTTCACCGTCCTCCGCGACGGGCGAGTGGCCGGCTCGGGCCGCCTGGCCGACACGAGCGAGAGCGAGATCGTCAGCATGATGGTCGGCCGCGACGTGAGGGACCTCTTTCCGCGCGTGCCGCATGAGCCGGGCGAGGTCGTTCTCTCCTTGACCGGATTGTGCGGCGAGGAGGTGCCCAGCGACGTTTCGCTGGAGCTACGGCGCGGCGAAATCCTGGGCATCGCCGGACTCGTCGGCTCCGGCCGCACCGAGCTGGTGCGGGCGATCTTCGGGCTCGATCCCGTGCGGCGCGGGCAGGTTACGGTTGCGGGAGCGGTCGTGTCGCCGCGCCCCAAGCGCATGATCCGCCGGGGCCTGGGGTTTGTCTCGGAAGACCGCAAGGGCGAGGGTCTGGCGCAGATTCGCTCCATCGCCGACAACGTTACGTACAGCCGCCTGGAGCCGTACAGCCTGGGGGGCTGGCTCAACTTGCCGAAGCGCGCCGCCGCCGTCCGCCGCTGGATGGGCCGGCTCAACGTGAAAGCGACGGGTCCGGAGCAGCCGGTGCGGCTCCTGTCGGGCGGGAACCAGCAGAAGGTGGCCATCGCCCGCGTGCTGCACCAGCAGGCCGACGTGCTGGTGCTCGACGAGCCGACGCGGGGGATCGACGTGGGAACGAAGGCCGAAATCTACCGCCTGATCGGCGAGGCGGCGGCCGCCGGCAAGGCCGTGATTTTCGTCAGCTCCTACCTGCCGGAGCTGATGGCGATCTGCGACCGGATCGGCGTGATGTCCCGCGGCCGGCTGCGCGAGGTGCGTCCCTCGGGCGACTGGACGGAAGAGGCCGTGATGGCGTGCGCCATTTCCAGCGGCGATTTGTAAGACGGGTTTTCCAGGCCGTCACGACGGCCCCGAAGGGCCATCCTACCTCCGCCCCTCAAGCCTCACCCCTCATCCCCCTACCTCCTCCGCAATCCGCAGCAGCCGGTTGTACTTTGCCAGCCGCTCGCTTCGCGCGACCGAGCCGATTTTGATGTGCTGGGCGGCCGTGCCCACTGCCAGGTCGGCGATGCTCGCGTCCTCCGTTTCGCCGCTGCGGGCCGAGACGACGCGCTGCCAGCCCGCCGCATCGGCCAGGACCATCGTCTCCAGCGTTTCGGTCACCGTGCCCACCTGGTTCATCTTCACCAGCACGCTGTTGGCGGCCTGGAGTTCGATCCCGTGCTTGACGCGCTCCGCATTCGTGGCAAACAGGTCGTCGCCCACGAGTCGCACCCGATCGCCCAGCCGCTGGCATAGCTCCTGCCAGCCGAACCAATCTTCCTCCGCCAGGCCGTCTTCGATGCTCACGACCGGAAAGTGCGTCGCCAGCTCCACGAGGAGTTCGATCATCTCCGCACTGGAAAGCGGCACGGCGCCAGGCAATGAGAGCCGGTAGTGCCGGCCGTCGAAGAAGTGCGTGCTGGCCACGTCGATCGCCAGGCTCGCGTCCTGGCCCGGCCGCAGCTTCGCCGCCTCGATCGCGCGCACGACGAACTGCGCCGCCTGGCGGTGGTCTTCCAGCCGCGGTCCGTAGCCGCCCTCATCGCCCACCAGCCGCCCCTCGTAGCCCGCCTCGGACAAGAGCCGCCCCAGCCGGCGATAAATGCGCACGATCCATTCCAATCCGGTCGGGAAGTCGGCCGCGCCGTGCGGGACGACCAGGAAGTCCTGGAAGTCGAGGTTGCCGCCGGCGTGCAGCCCGCCGGAGATCATGTTGGTCATGGGGACCGGCATTCGCGGCGCTTTCTTGCCGCCGGTGCCGAAGCGTCCCGCCGCGCGCTGCCAGAGCTCGCAAAAGTGTCGATAGAGCGGCACTCGACTCGATGCCGCCGCTAGGTGCGCTGCCGCCAGCGAGACGCCCAAAACGGCGTTTGCGCCCAGCCGCGATTTGTTGGCCGTGCCGTCCAGCTCCAGCAGCCGCCGGTCGATCGTCTCCTGGTCGGCCGGATCGAGTCCTGTAGCGGCCGGGCCTAAGACGCGCTCGACATTCTCGACCGCCCGCAGCACCCCCAGTCCGTCGTAGCGCGCCGCGTCGCCATCGCGCAGCTCGCAGGCCTCGGCCGTGCCCGTGCTAGCGCCCGACGGCACGAGGGCCGAAGCCACGCTGCCGTCGCTGGCGGCGATTTCGACCTCGACCGTCGGCCGGCCGCGGCTGTCGAGCACTTCCCGGGCACGAACTTTGGCGATTGCGGCCAAGCGACGATCCCCAAATGCTTTGCGATCAAGCTGTTACACGTCGAGGTGGACACGTTACGGCAATACGGCCCGAAACAGCAGAATCGTACATCAGGATTGTAATGGCACCAAAGCGCCGAGGGTGCGAATCGTTCCGCCATCGAACGATTCGCTTCTAAACGATGCCCGCAAACTCTTGACGGGTGAGAGTTTAAGAAAAACACGCTCGCGCGCCAGCATATCGGTGCGTTTCGCTACGACCGTTGGTATACTACTTGCAAATCGCGCGGGCCGGATCGGCTCGGGCAGTTTCATCATTTGTTTTCCCGGTCGTTGCCGGAAGATGCCCGGTCGGATGGACCTAAGCGGCGATTCGTGCGTATAAAAGGCGGACAAGATGACATCGATCCCTTTGAAGGCGAGGACTGCCAAGCCCCCTGCGAAAACGGCCCCTGCGAAAACGGCCCCTGCGAAAACGGCCCCTGCGAAGGCGGACCCTGCGAAGGCGAACCCTGCAAGGTCGAGCCCCGTGAGGGAGCGGGCGGCCCGCGCCGCCGGCCCTCCGCCCAGCGACGAGGAGCTTTTGTGCTGCTACCGCCAGACGGGCGATCGGGCGGCGTTTTCGGAGTTGGTTCACCGTTACGAGGGAGAGCTTTACGGCTATCTGCGGCGCTACCTGGGCGACGCGGCGCTGGCGGAGGACGCTTTCCAATCGACGTTCCTGCAAGTGCATTTGAAGTGCAGCCAGTTTGAGGAGGGACGGCGCGTGCGGCCCTGGCTCTACACGATTGCGACGAACCAGGCGATCGACGCCCAGCGCCGCAACAAACGGCACCGCGCCGTGAGCATCGACCGCCTCAACCAGCGCCGCGGCTCGCCCGACGGCCTGAACTTGGAAATGTCCTCGCCCGAAGAAGCGGCCGGCAGCGCGATGGAACGGACGGAGGACCGGGGCCTGGTGCGTCGGGCCGTCTCGGCGCTGCCGGAGACGCTGCGCTGCACGGTGAACCTCGTCTACTACCAAGGACTCAAGTACCGCGAGGCGGCGGAGATCCTCGAGATCCCGGTGGGCACGGTGAAAAGCCGCCTGCACGCCGCCGTCTCCAAGCTCAACGAAATGGTCCATTCGGACGACCCGCACCAGAACGACTAGCCACACGCGCATGAGCAGCCAGCGGCCGATTTCCCCGCGCGACCAGGAGCAGCTTTTGGGCTACCTGCTGGGCGCTCTGGACGACGACGAGGTCCGCCGCCTGGAGGAGCGTTTGCGCGTGGAGACCGCGCTCAAGCGCGAGCTCGAGCGGCTGTGCGACGCCATGCGCGGCCTGGACGATGGTCCTTCGCCGGCGCCCCCGCCCGACCTGGCCGAGCGCGCCTGCCGCTTCGTCAAGCGCGAGGCCCGGATGCTGCCGCAGTGCGTTCCGCTGGCGCGCTGCGGCGGCTGGAGCCTGCGCGACGCCGTCGCCGCCGCGGCCGTGCTCTTGGCGCTGCTCCTCCTGTTCTTCCCGATGGTCGGCTACAGCCGCTACCACGCCGACGTGACGGCCTGCCAGAACAACCTCCGCGGCCTGGGCCTGGCGCTGAGCCGCTTCGCCGACCGCAACGGCGGCCAGTTCCCTGGCGTCCCCGTGCGCAAGGTCGCGCGCTCGCGCGACTCGTCGGTCCACTTGAAGGGCGACAGCGCAGCCGATCGGGAATCTTGCGTTTCCACCGACCTGCTGGCCGGCCCCAGCGTGATCGTCACGCCGGGCATCTACGCCTCCGTCCTCAACGAGCACGGTTCGCTGGAAGAGGACAGCGTGATTTTCTGCCCGGCCTCGGGCACCGCGCGCTCCGCGACGATCCCCAGCGTGGCGAGAGTCCAGACCGCCTCGTGCGAGTGGAAAGAGCTGCGGGCGATGCTCGGCGACTACGGCTACGCGCTGGGCATCGTCGTCAACGACCGCTACATCCCCGTCAGCAATCGCACGCGGAGCACGTTCGCCGTCATGGCCGATTCTCCCAGCCGCGACTTGAGCGGCGGCGCCAGCCTCAATCACGGGCGG